>JALOQF010000382.1 GCA_025459425.1 Myxococcaceae bacterium
GCAGGCTGTGCCCGCCCACCGTGTCCGCTCGGCGTCAGGTAGCCCACCCGGTCGAGGCCCGACGGGACGCCGGCGACCGAGCCACGCTCGAGGACTCCGTCTCGAGCGGCCGTCGCGAGGAACCCGGAGCCACCTCCACCACCCAGGCCACCGCCATTCGCGCCACCACCGCCGCCGAACCAGCCGCCACCGCCGCCAGCGCTGAAGAAGCCGCTCACCTGGCCGACGCCACCGCCGCCGCCGAACGTCGCTCCCAGCCGCGTCATGCTGACGCTCATCACGCCGCCACCGCCGCCCTGCAGCGCGAGCCCGGTCTGCCCACACAGCGCGCCGGTGTTGCAGCCGCCGACGCCGCCAGCCTGCGGGCTGCCTCCGACGCCCTGTGCGTCCACCGGCGCTCCCGTCACCACCGCGCCGCTCGCTCCGAAGAGGCCGCCGCCGTTTCCACCCGACGCGCCCACGACGTGCCCACCGCCACCGCCACCGCCTGCGATGAGGAGCGCGCCCAACGCCGAGAACCCTCCATCGGCCTGTGGCCGGAAGATGCCAGTCAACCCGCCGCCTGCGCCGGCCGCTGAGGCCGCGCCTCCGTCGGGCAGCGGGGCGCCCGAGAACGACGCTCCGCCTTCACCCACCAGCACCAGCAGCGTCTCGCCAGGCGTCACGTCGATGGTGGCGCTCGCGAAGCCACCCGCGCCACCCCGAACGCTCGGTGCCCGCCCCGCGCCGCCGCCGCCGCCCCACGCCTGCACCGACACGCTCGTCAGCCCTGCCGGCACCACGAAGCTCTGCACGCCGCCATCGAAGGTGAAGGCCACGGGCGCGACGGTGACCGAGCCCGTCGCCGTCTGCGCGTTGGGCGCGCGCAGCACCAAAGGGCTCGGGCCGACCCGCGCCGCGGCCGGAGACGTCACGCGGTACTCGGTCGCCGAGATGAAGGTGACGCCAGTCGCGGGGACACCACCGATGGTGACGGTGCTGCCGGTGACGAAGCCCGTGCCCGTGAGCGTCAGCGTGGTGCCGCCCCGCAGCGCGACGGTCGCAGGCGTGATGGTGGTGAGGCTCGGCCCCGGCAGACACGACGGGCCGTAGCGCCCATCGGTACACAGACACTGCGTCCCGGTGCCCACCCGAATGCAGCGCCCGGTGTTGCAGGCCGTGCCGCAGCCCAGCGCCTCGACTTCGCAGAACGCGCCGCTGAACCCGGCCGGACACCCGACGCCGCCGTCAGGCCCCAGGCAGACGATGCGGCCGGTGCCGTCTTCGCAGGCCGCCGGGCCGCAGCTCCCGGGGAAGCAGCGTTGGTCGAGCACGCAGCCGCTCGCCTCGCGGTGATGGCCCGGAGCGCACTGCGCGCACGTCTGCCCCGCGTACCCCGGCAAGCAACGGCAACCCACCACGCCACCCGTCACCTCGCAGGTGGCCGTGGCGGGACAGCTCGTCGCGGTGCAGGTCTCGTCGACGACACACTCGCCGCGCGCGTCGCGATGGAATCCGGCGGCGCAGCGCTCACAGAACAGGCCCGAGTACCCGGGGCCACAGGTGCAGAGCGCCTTGCCGGTGCTGGCGTTGCACGAGCCCCCGCCGCTGCAGGTCGACGGCAGACACGACTCCGCGGGCGCGCACGCGCCTCCGTCCATCGGCGCGAAGCCCGGCGAACACCGGCCACACTGGGGCCCCTGGTAGCCCGGCGCGCAGGTACAGGTGACGACGCCGCGCTCCTCGCGACAGGTGCCGTTGGGGCCGCAGACGTCGGGCGTGCAGGGCCCGCACTGGGTGCCGGTGCACGCGCACGTGACGCGGCCCGAGGTGTCGTCGCACGCGAAGCCAGCGGCGCAGCTCCCCGCGTTGCAGCGCTCGGGCACCACGCAGGTGACGCCCGCGTCCACGCCGCCGTCTTCGACGGTGGTGAAGCCGGCGTTGCAGACGCGGCACGTGGGCCCGTCGTAGCCGACCGCGCACTGGCACGACGCCACGCCCTCGACGACGATGCAGGTGCCGTTGGCGCCGCACCGGTCGTCGCAGACCTCGTCAGGCACGCAGTCGTTGCCGACGGCCCGTGTGCCCGTGAGGCAGACGGCGCAGGTGGGGCCGCCATAGCCCGGCTGACACTCGCACTGCGGGAGCTGCGCCACCTCACGACAGGTGCCGTGGCCGTTGCAGAAGCTCGCAGGGCACGCGTCGCTCGACGACACCGGCGGACACGCAGAGAGCCCGACCGTCCACACCAGCAGCATCAGCCTTTTCATGGACACACCTGCCCGTAGGTTCCGCCCGGGCAAAGACAGACATTGGCGTTGAGGAGGTCGACGCACTGCCCTGCGCCGCACGCCGAGTTGAGGCAATCGTCGATGTTGGTCTGGCAGTTCGAGCCCGAATAGCCCGGGTCGCACGCGCAGCTCGTCACGCCCCCGTCCGCCGTGCACTGGCCCCGGAACCGGCACGTCTCGGGCCGGCAGGTCGAGTCGAGCGCGCAGGTGGTGCCGCCATCGGTGACGGCCTCGCGGTGGAAGCCCGGAGCGCAGGTGTCGCAGCCAGGGCCAGCGAAGCCCGCCGCGCACCGGCAGCCGACGACGCCCGCGTCTTCCACGCACGCACCGGACCCCTGGCAGGGGTTGGCGCTGGCGCACGTCTGGTTCGCCACGCAGCGGAACGACGCGTCTCGGCGGAAGCCCGTCGCGCAGGCGCCGCACGTCGGCCCGGCGTAGCCGACGTCACAGGCACAGGTGGCGCGCCCGTCGACGACGCTGCACGTGCCCGAGAAGGAGCAGCTCGACGCGAGGCAGACCTGCGCCTGCAGGGTTCCGCTCGGCGCAGGACTGCGTGCTCTGTTCGCAGAAGGCTCCGGCGAAGCCCGTGGGGCACTGACAGCTCACCCGGCCTGCGTCGGCCGTGCAGGCGCCTCCGTTGGCGCACGTGCGCGGCGTACACGTCGAGTCGAGCTCGCAGCCCGCGTCGGGCACAGGCGAGTAGCCCGCGCGACAGTCACTGCATGCGACGCCAGCCTTCGATGGCGCACACGCGCACACGCGCCGCCCGCCGACGATGCTGCAGGTGCCGTCGTCACCACAGCTGCCCGCGGCGCAGGTCGCGTCTTCGACGCACGAGCCGTCGTTCACCCGGTGAAAGCCCAGCGCGCACTGGCCACAGACGACGCCCTCGTAGCCGGGCGCGCAGGCACACGTCGGGAACGTCGCCTTCCACGTACAGGTGCCGTGAGACGAACACACCGAGGCCGGGCACTCGGCTCCGTCGTTCGGGTACGACGAACAGGCGACGAGCGACGACAGGCTGACGAGCACGACGGCTCGCGACATCGGGAAGCGGTTCATGGTCATCGGGCCCACAGGACGAAGACGAGACCGGGCACGCCGCTGCCGAACTCGGAGCCGCGGTTCGTGGCACCACTCAACTCTCCCGTGCCCCAGCTGAAGGCGACGGTGTTTCCGTTCCGGTCCGTTCGTGGGTGACGGAACGGAGCGCAGGGCGTCTGCTGGGTGGCAAGGTTGGTCGAGCTCATGCCGTTGCAGAACCCGATGGAGTTCTGCGTCGTCATGATTTGGTCGTTCGGGAAGCCATACGTCGTGTTGTTGGTGCCGTAGTTGGCAATCCAGATACCCACGTATGGCGCCGCGGCGTTTCCGGTGAACCCGTCGACACCGGCGGGCAGAATTCGCGTCACGTTGACGACCCGAAGGCCTCGCGTGCTGAGCGCCGAGGTGGGGGCGATGCCGAACTGGTTGGCGACGTTGCGGCCGAACCGCCTGCAAGCGCCCTCGGCGCGGCCCACGCTGTCCTGGTCGTTGAACGGCGAAGGCAGCCCCGCAGGCGTCTCGGCGAGCGAGCTCGCCACGTAGCTATTCGCCGCCGAGCACCAGTCGAAGTCGCTGCGTCCGAAGAAGACCTGCGAGCCATTCCAGAACGGAGCACCCGCCGAGCCCTGTGAGATGGTGCCCGGCCAGTTCGTCGTCGTCGAAGGCAGTTGGTCGGGAATGAGCGCGTCGAAGACGACCGTGCCGTTGCGGTACCCGGTCCAGCGGAAGCTCCACGGGCTGTTCAGCGGTCCGTTTCCGCTGAAGGTGCGCGCGGACGCCGGGGTCGAGGTCGCGAGGCTGATGGACTCCTGGAGCGCGGGGGTGGGGGTGCTCACCGAGAGCGTGAGCGGGTCGGCTTCGAGCGCGGGCGGGCGCACCCAGAGGTTGGGCCCCACACATCGGCAGAAGGACGACGACGCGGTGCAATCGAGGCCCGTGCTGAACTCGACACAGGCGTCGCCGGCCGGGCAGGTGAAGCCGGTCGCGTTGCACTGGCGATAGTCGGTTTGAGAGCCGTCGCGGCGATTCTGGAACAGCCCCTCGACCGGCACCTGAAGGTTGCGCTCCGAGTTCGTGTAGAAGATGGGCGTCCACCCGCCGAGCCCCAGACCGAGCGCGTTGGGCGTGGTCACCATGAGGCAGTACGTCATGAACGGCGCGGTGACTCCGCCCGTCGTGCCGGCGAGGGTCGGGTTCGGGAGCGTCGGCCCGTCGGGGTCGATGAGGTACATGCCGCTCGTGCGGCTCCCGTTGACGAAGTGCTCTTCACACGAGCGCCGAATCGGAGGAACGCAGACGTTCGCCGAGCCGCAGTAGCCGCTGGAGCAGTCCCACGGGCGCGTGCAGGCCTGGCCCACGGCGCAGGTGCGCCCGCCCCCGTTGGGTCCCAGGCAGCCGCTGAACAGGCCGCCACAGTCGATGTCGGTCTCGGTCGCGTTCCGAACGCCGTCTTCGCATCGCGACGACACACACAGCCGCGTCGTCAGGTTGCAGATGTTGCTCGCGCAGTCGGTGTTGCTGGCGCAGCCCTGGCCGACGGGACAGGTGCCGCAGGTACCGCCGCCGCAGTCGACGCCCGTCTCGGTGCCGTCACGAGCGCCGGTGTTGCACGAGCTCGTCACGCACGTCCTCGAGGCGACGCTGCAGAACCCGGGCACGCCGACGAGCCCCTGCGGGTTCACGCAGTCTGCGTTGACGAGACAGCCCCTCGAGACGGCGCACTTGCTCGAGCAGGTGCCGCCGCAGTCGAGGTCGGTCTCGTTGCCGTCGAGGCGGCCGTTCGAGCACTGGTCAGGAGCGCACCGGCCGTTGGCCGCACACACGCCGCTCTGACAATCGGCGTTGACGGTACAGAGGCGATTGCCTGCGCAGCGAGGCTCACAGGCGCCGCCGCAGTCGAGGTCGGTCTCGGTGCCGTCACGCACGCCGTTGAAGCAGCCGTTGGGAACGCAGCGCAGCGTGGTGGCGTTGCACACACCGCTCGCGCAGTCGGTGCCGACGGCGCAGCGCTGGTTGACGGCGCAGGCGTTCGCCGGGTTCGCCGCCGCGCAGGCGCCGCCACAGTCGACGTCGCTCTCGCTCCCGGCCGTCAGCGCGCCGTCGCCGCAGGTGTTCGCCGCGCACCGGTTCGTCCGCTGGTTGCACAGGTTCGAGGCGCAGTCGCCGTTGACGGTGCACGCCACGCCCACCGCGCAGCGCGCCGTGCAGGTCGTGCCACCGCAGTCGACGCCCGTCTCGGCGCCGTTGCGCACGAGGTCGCGGCAGGCGTCGGTCGAGCAGACCCCGCTGACGCACAGGTTCGACGCGCAGTCCGAGGGCGCGGTGCAGGTGCGCCCCGTCGCGCAGGGCCGGCCACACGAGCCGCCACAGTCGACGTCGGCCTCGGTGGCGTCCTTGACGCCGTTCTCGCAGGGCCCGCCGACGCAGCGGCCATTGGTGCAGGTGTTGGTGACGCAGTCTGCGTTGGTGCTGCAGGCCTTCGAGACGGCGCACTTGAGGCACGTCGGCCCGCCGCAGTCGATGCTCGATTCCTGCCCATTGCGAAGGCCGTCGTCACACCCGGGCGGGCTGCACACGCCCGTGCGCGCGTTGCAGACGTTGCCGGGCTGGCAGTCGGTCGACGCGAGGCAGCGCGCCGCGATGGGGCAGCGCCGCGCGCAGGTGGAGCCGCCGCAGTCGGTGTCGGTCTCGGAGCCGTTGGTGCGCCCGTCTTCACAGCGGTCGGCCACGCACCGCGACGTCGACGCCGCGCAGATGCCCGAGGCGCAGTCGGTCTCGGCGGTGGGCCGGCACGAGTCGCCGAGCACGCACTTGCGGGCGCACGGGCCGCCGCAGTCGATGTCGCCCTCGGTGCCGCTCCGCAGGCCATCGACGCAGGTGTCCGTCACGCAGAGCCCGGCGACGCTGCAGGCGCCGCTCTCGCAATCGCCAGACGTCAGGCACCGTCGCCCGACGGCGCAGCGGCTCGAGCACCCCGCGGCGCTCCCGCAGTCGACGTCGGACTCGCTGCCGCTGAGCGCGCCGTCGAGGCAGAGGTTCTCGGTGCAGCGCCGCTCGCCGTTCACCGCCTTGCCGCAGAAGCCCGGGTCGCAGTCGCTGTTGGCCTGACACAGCCGCCCCAGCCCACAGCGGAGCGGGTTCGTCGGCCCGCCGCAGTCGACGTCGGTCTCGCCCTGGTTCCGCACGTCATCGTCCGAGGGCCCGCCGCGGCAGGTGCCTCCGCTGCAGGTGCGGGAGCGGCAGTCGGCGTTCGACAGGCACACGGCGGTCTTCGCGCAGGTGCCGCCACAGGTGCCGCCGCAGTCGACGTCGGTCTCGTTCGAGTCCCTGCGGCCGTTGGCGCACGTCGAGGGGCACTGGCCCGCGCGCTCGAAGGTCGAGGTGGGGCCGGTCCACAGCGGGGCCCAGCCGCGGGCGAAGAGCGGCGTGCCGGCCGGCAGCCCCGTCAACCGGAGGATGGGCGCCGCCACGTCGTCGGGCACCCGCTCCGAGGGGCCTTCCCGGTAGAGCTGTTTGCCCAGGGTGAAAGGCCCGACGCCGAAGCTGACGAGCTTGAGCAGCGACACCTCTCCGCCCACCTCGATGGAGGTGAAGGCCTTGACCGACGGCGTGACGGTGCCCGTCTTGCGGACGCCCAGCGGCGAGTTGGCCGGGCACGCGACGTCCTTGAACTCGGTGGTGCCGACGACGCCATTGCGGATGCCGGCGTACGGCCCGGCGAGGTCGGCGAGGCTCAGCGTCGCCTTCAGCGTCAGCCCGCACTCGGTCTCGAAGGTGCCGTTGGCGCTGATGACGCGCCCGCTGGCCGCGACGTCGAAGGGCGCCGGCTTGATGGGCGCCCAGCGGTCCTTCTTGGGGCCCGAGTCCTGGTAGCGCACGCCCACGACGAAGTTGGGGTTGTTGAGGTTGAGCGACGCGTCGCCGCGGTACCTGCCGCGCAGCGTGAACTGGCAGTCGCCATAGACGCCGGTGGTGAGCAGCACCGGCACGCCGTAGATGCTGCCGACCTTCTTCACCTTCTCCTTCCCAATCAGCACCTCTGGCAGGCCGACCCGCACCGGCTGCTGGCCGACCGCGTCGTCGAGCGCGGTCAGGTCGTCCGGCGTGTACCCGCGCACGTCTTCGGGCGCCGGCTCGGCGGACACCTCGGTGTCGAGGCGGAGCCCCGCGCTGATGCTGCCGCCGAGGCTGAACTCGAAGGACTCGAGGCTGCACAGCGGGCAGTTCTTGGTGTCGACCTCGAGGCGCAGGCGGGGCGTCACCGAGAGGTTGGGTGTCAGCGAGATGCGACCGCGGTACCGCATGCGCGCCGTGGCGACGTTGCCGTTGGCCCGCGTGAAGACGATGGGGCGGTCGACCTGCACGATGACGGGCACCGGCACCGTCGGAACGTCGATGCGGTCGGTGGTGAGGTCGAGCGGCTGGCGCTTCACGCCGATGGGCTCGAGGGGAATGCGGTCGGCGTCGAGCGGCTGGGTGGTGACGCCCACCGCGTCGAGGTCGTCGGGGTACGGCGTCGCGGGGCCCGGGGGGAACTTCGGCAGGTACGCGGCCAGGTCGACGCCCTCGGGCACTTCGGGCGCCGTCATCTCGGCGGCGTCCACCGTCAGCCGCAGCTCACCGTCGAACATCTGGTCGATGGTCGTCGGCTCGGTCTCGACGATGACCTGGTCGCCCTCGACGCGGACCTCTTTCACCTTGCGGATGAAGCCGAGCGGGTTCGTCGTGCCCGCCAGCGTCGAGGGCGCTCCCACGACCGACTTGCCCGCTGGCCACTTCGCCCGAATCTCTTCGGCCGCCGAGGCCGGGAAGACGAGCCGGTTCTTCTCGACGACCGCGACCTGCGCCACCTCTCTCGAGGCCTCGACGCCGTTCTCCGTGAGCTTCAACGTGTTCACGTTCTGCGAGGCGTCGGGCCACTGCCGCGTGGGGGTGCAGGCAGCGACGACGAGAACGACGAACGACAGGGCGCGCATGAGGGACTCGGAGCGGAGCGGGGGAGGGCTCGTCTACCGCTACGAGAATTTTTCAGCACTGTAATATTTCAGTGTGGGAGGAAAACCACCACCCGCCGGTCATGTCAGACGCGAGCTGTCGACGGCCCGGTCACGCCCAGGCGACGGCGAGCTCGCAGCACGCCTCACCCCGCGTGCGACATTTCAGCTCGTCGGCCTGCACCACCCGCGCGCCCGACAGCTCGATGGACTTCGCGGCCCAGCCCAGCACCGAGAGGCAGTGGGCGCGGTGCGGCTCGTCGAAGTCGTAGAGCGACAGGTGCGCGCGCTGGGCGGCCGGCGAGGCCAGCTCGAGGCGGCCCGAGTCGTAGTGGGCGCTCCACAGCTTGGCGGCGCGCTCGAAGACGAAGGTGGGCGTGCCCAGCCGGTAGAAGAGGCGAAAGACCTTCGGCAGGTTCTCCTGGGCGGCCCAGGCGCCGAGTTCCTTGCAGAGCCTCAAGTCGCCCCCGCCGAAGAGCCGGTCGGCGGTGACGTTCACGTCGATGAAGGTGCGCATCGGCACCCAGCCGTGCGGGAGGATGTGGCGCTCCACCGCCTCGCGCGTCTCGTCCGCCAGCGCGTCCTTGAAGCGGGCCCAGCCCGGGTCGCCGTGAACGCGCTGCACCCACTTGAGGCGGGCGATGACCGCGATGCCCTTGCAGTTCGCCATGCGCTCCCCGATGCGACCGACACCGAAATGCTACCCGGCGGTGACGCTCCGAGGGAAATCGGGCCGGCGGAGCGGTGGTCACTGGTCAGCGCAGAACGCGCCGCAGAACGACCAGCTCGCGCGTGACAGCGTGCGCGGGCCCACCGTGGTGACGAACCGGAGCACCGCCTCGGCGTCGTCACTCACCACGATGCGGTCGGTCCACTTCGCGCGGCGGGCGAGCGCCTCGAGGGCGGGCCACACCGGGAGCTCCTCTTTCCAGTAGCGCTCGCCGTACAGCGCCATGGGCGCCACCTCGCCGCGCACGGTGCCGTAGTGGTTCTGGCAGGCGTCCTGGAAAATCTCCTGCACGGTGCCGGCGGCGCCGGGCGCGAAGATGATGCCGTGGGTGGCGAGGCTGACGAGGCCCTCTTCGCG
>JALOQF010000070.1 GCA_025459425.1 Myxococcaceae bacterium
TGCCACTTGCCGCACGAGTCGGGAAAGGCGCTCACCTTCTGTACGGCCACGTCTTCGAAGGCCGTGACCTCCTGCACCTTCACGTCGGGGAAGGCCGTGACGACCTGGATCTTCCCGTAGAGCTTCTTGCCCCGGAAGGTGCAGCTCGACTTGTCGAAGCCACTGCCGGCGTCGGCCGGAGTCGAGAGCAGCCCGCCAAGGGCGATGAGGGTGAGGACGACCGAAATGACGGCAGGACGGCGCATGGGGATCACCTGTGAACGTGTGAGCCGGAGAGACCCGCGAAGGCCCCGACAGGTGAAACTGTACGTCGAACCGGGCGCGTCAGGCGACGCAGACCTCTGGGGCCGCGGCGACCTCGGGAATGACGATCGCCGGCAACGAGTCGACCGCCACCTGCTTGCCACTCAGGGCCGACGCGCTGGCGTACTCGACGTGCACCCGCGCCAGCGCGCCCACCGGCGCGTCACCGTCGAAGTTCACCGTGCGGTTGTGGCCGGTGCGGCCGAAGCGGCGGGTCGAATCCGTCTTCGACGCGCCCTCGACCAGCACCTCGACCGTCTGGCCGACGAACGCCGCGTTGAGCTCGATCGAGATGCGCTTCTGGAGCGCGTTGAGCCGCTCGAGCCGGGCGATCTTCACCTCGTGCGGCACGGGGCCCCACTCGGCCTCCCGGAGCGCGGCTCCAGTCTTCGGGCGCGGCGAGTACACGAACGAGAACTGCCCCGCGTAGCGGACCTGCTCGGCCAGGGCGTACGTCTTCTCGAAGTCCTCGTCCGTCTCCCCGGGGAAGCCCACGATGATGTCGGTCGTCACCGCGATGTCCGGCCGGGCCGCGCGCAGCTTGCCGAGGCGCTCGAGGTACTCGGCGATGGTGTAGTCGCGGCGCATTCGTTTCAGCACGTCGTTCGAGCCGCTCTGCACGGGCAGGTGGAAGTGGCCCATGATCTTCGGCTCGACGCGGAAGGCCTCGATGAGCTCGTCCGAGAGATCGTGCGGGTGGCTCGTGGTGAAGCGCACGCGCTCGATGCCGGGCACCTGCGCGGTGCGCAGCAGCAGCTGCGCGAACGAGCACCCACCGCGGTACGAGTTGACGTTCTGCCCGACGAGCGTCACCTCGCGCACGCCGACGGTGGTGAGCGACGCCACCTCCTGCAGCACCTCTCCGAAAGCGCGGCTCACCTCGCGGCCACGGGTGTGCGGCACCACGCAGAAGCTGCACACGTTGTCGCAGCCCTTCATGACGGTGACGAACTCGGTGGCCTTGCCCTTCGAGGTGTTCGGGTCGGCGCGGGGGAAGACGTAGTCCTCGCTGTCGACCCAGGCGGTCTCGACGACACGCACGCGGTCGGCTTCGACGCGCTGGAGGATCTCCGGCAGCTTCGCGATGGCGTCGGGCCCGAAGACGAAGTCGACGTAGGGTACCCGCTCGAGGATCCTCTGCTTCTCCTGCTGGGCGACGCAGCCGCCGACGCCGATGAGCGCGCCGCGCTGGAGCTTCACCTGCCGGTACCGGCCCAGCGCCGACAACATCTTGTCCTCGGCCTTCTCGCGAATGGAGCAGGTGTTGAGGATGATGAGGTCGGCGTTCTCGGCCGTCGGCGTGGCCGAGTACGAGAGCGGCTGGAGCGCCTCGGTCATGCGCAGGGTGTCGTTCACGTTCATCTGGCAACCGAACGTGTGAATGTAGACGCGCTTCATGGGCGGGCCTTCTGCCGTCAGTGGGGCCACGAGGTCAACCGGGGCTCACGGGCGGGTGGTAGACTTTGGAACATTCCGTGGCTGACCTGCCCTCCGTGCCGCCGCCCGAGCTCTTCTCGCGCCCGCCCGGCGGAGGCATAGGACTCATCTCGCTGGGGTCGGCGGTGGCCAGCGCGGTGGCGACCTTCCTGCCCGTGGCGCTGGCGAAGTGGCAGCTCGCGCAGCCGCCGGATCCTCTCATGGCCGCGCCCGTCGTGGGGCTGGGCTGTGTCGTCGCGGCGGCGGTGCCCACCCTCTTCCTCGTCACCCTCGCGACGGCCTTCAAGGCGCTGCGCACCGACGAGTACCAGCTTGGGCGCGCGAGCCTGGCGGTGCTGGTGGGCCTGGTGCTCTACGGCGCGCTCCGACTGTCCGAGCCGAAGCCCGCCGTGGCCAGGCGCGAGGGGCCCACCGATGCCGAGTGTGCGATGCGCGCGAAGGCCGGAAACCCCTGCCCGGTCGGCGCCCTGCCAGAGCCCCCGCCGCTCAAGGCGTTCGACTCGGCGGCGCCGAAACCCAACAAGCCTGACGCGCTGCGGCCCTTCAAGCCCTGACGCCGAAGAAGCCGCGCAGGGCGTGCGGCTCGGGCTCGACGTCTCTCGCGGGACAGGTGCGCAGGCGGCGTCGGCTTCTCGTACGGGGATCGCTTCACGGGGCCCGCGTCGAACACAGCGCAGCCCCGCTGGGACAGACGACTGGAGCCGTCACTTGCGGCGGCGTCGGTGCTCCGCGCGCTTCTTGAACGTCTGGGCGGCCTCGGCGCGCTGCTTCTTCCCCGGCCGCTCACGCCAGAACAGCCGCATCGGCACCCGCAGACTGAACGTCTTGCGCAGGTAGTTCGACACGTACCGCTCGTAGCGATCGGGCACGCCCTTCGGGTTCGAGCAGATGAACGCGAACGACGGAGGCGCCGTGCCCACCTGCATCGCGTAGTAGATCTTCATCGCGCGGGAGCCGACCCACGGCATCGGGTGCTCGGTGGTGACGTGCTCCACCACGCGGTTCAGCATGGGCGTACCGGCGCGGAAGTACTGTTGCGTGAAGAGCTCGAGCGCGAGAGCGAGCACCTTGGTGACGCCCTGCCCGTCGAGCGCCGAGACGAACACCATCGGCGCCCACGACACGTGCTTGAGGTACCACTTCAGCTCTTCGCGCCACTCGGCCTGGGAGCCGTACTTGCCCTTCACCAGATCCCACTTGTTGACGCAGATGATGAGCGCGCGGCCCTTCTCTTCGGCGATGGCGGCGATCTTCTGATCCTGGTCGACGCCGGCCTCGGTCGCGTCGAGCACCAGCACCACCACGTCGGCGTCTTCGGCGGCGCGAATCGCGCCCATCACCGAGTAGCCCTCGACCTTCTGGGTGATGACGGCCTTGCGGCGGATGCCCGCCGTGTCGGTGAGGATGAAGTCGCGCCCGCGGTAGGTGAACGGCGAGTCGATGGGATCTCGCGTGGTGCCAGCGATGGGGCTGGCGACGACGCGCTCCTCGCCGAGAATGGCGTTCACCAGCGACGACTTGCCGACGTTGGGGCGCCCGACGATGGCCACGCGGATCGGCGCGTCTTCATCGGCCGCGGCCAGCGGCTCGGCCTGCACCGACGGCGGCGGCAGCATGGGCTCGAGGCGCTCGGAGAGCTCGATGAAGCCGTCTCCGTGCTCCGCCGCGACGGGAATGGGCTCGCCCAGCGCCAACCGGTGGAACTCGGCCACCATGACGTCGGCGTTCTTGAGCCCGTCGCACTTGTTCACGAGCAGCACGATGGGCCTGTCCTGCTTGCGGAGGTAGCGGGCGACCTCTTCGTCTCCCGCCGTCACGCCCACGCGGCCATCGACGACGAGGAGCACGATGTCGCACGCCTCGACCGCCGCCTGGGCCTGCTGGCGCACCAGCCGCTCGATCTGGTCTTCCTTCCCTTCCGGCACGAAGCCGCCGGTGTCGACGAAGGTGACGGGCCGCTCGAGGTAGTCGACGTCGGCGAAGTGCCGATCGCGCGTCACGCCGGGCGTGTCTTCGACGATGGCCCGCCGCCGACGGATGAGGCGGTTGAAGAGCGTCGACTTGCCGACGTTCGGCCGACCGACGATGGCGATGAGGGGGCGCTTCGAGCCACGGGCCATGGCGGCTATTCCCGGACCGTCGAGTAGCCGAGGCGGCGCAGGGCATCGAGGCGCTCGCTCCAGCGCTCTTCCACCTTGACCTGCAGCGACAGGAAGACGTTCGTGCCGAGGAGGCGCTGAATCGACTGCCGCGCGTCGGTGCCGATCGTCTTGAGCATCTGCCCGCGCTTGCCGATGATGATGGCCTTCTGGCTGTCGCGCTCGACGTAGATGTTCGCGTGAATGCGCACGAGGCCCTCGAGCTTCGGCCCTTTGCGCGGCGGCGGCGGCTTGTTCTTCTTGCCTTTCGGCGGGGCCCTCGGCGGCGGCGGCGTGAACCGATCGGACTCGTCGAAGAGCTCGACCACCACCGCCGTGGAGTACGGGATCTCTTGCCGGCAGTGCCGCAGCACCTGCTCGCGCACGTACTCGGCCACCAGCGCGCGCTCGGCCTGGTCGGTCAACGTGTCGTCGGGGAAGAGGTTCGGCCCCTCGGGCATCGCCGCCAGCACGCGATCGAACAGGAGCCCCAGGCCGTCGCCCGCGCGCGCCGAGACCGGCAGCACCTCGGCGAACGAGAAGTGCTTCCGGTACAGATCGATCAGCGGCAGCAGCAGGTGCTTCTTCACCAGGTCGATCTTGGTGACGATGAGGAACGTGGGCTTGTTGAGCGCCTTCAGGCGCTCCATCACGAAGCGGTTGCCGGGCCCGATCTCGGGCGCCTTGCCCTCTTCGAGCCCCTCGGCCTCGACGAGGAAGAGCACCACGTCACACTCGGACGCGGCGGTGAGCGCCACGTCGACCATGAACGAGTTGAGGGCGCCCTTCGCCTGGTGCACGCCCGGGGTGTCGACGAAGGCCAGCTGCCCCTCGGGGCGCGTCACCACGCCGAGAATGCGGGTGCGGGTCGTCTGGGGCTTGGGCGAGACGATGGCGAGCTTCTCGCCCGCCAGCGCGTTGAGGAGCGTGGACTTGCCCACGTTGGGCCGGCCGATGAGGGCGGCGAAGCCGCTGCGCGTGGACACGAACGGGCCCTTACGTCACACCTTGGTCGAAATGGTGAGCTTCTTGATGACGACGTCACTCTTCGGGCGGTCGCCGGGGCCCTTCGGCACCACGTTCGCGACGCGGTCGACCAGATCCTGACCGGAGATCACCTCACCGAAGATGGTGTGCTTCCCGTTGAGCCAGGCGGTGTTGGTCACGGTGATGAAGAACTGGCAGCTGTTCGAGTTCGGCCCCGAGTTCGCCATCGCCAGCAGCCCCGGCCGGTCGAACCTGCGCCCCGACTGGAACTCGTCTTCGAACTTGTAGCCGGCGTTGCCGCGGCCGGTGCCGGTCGGGTCGCCACCCTGAATCATGAAGTTCGGGATGCAGCGGTGAAAGACGGTGCCGTCGTACAGCGGCGTGTTCTTCATCGCCTCGCCGGTGCCGGGGTGCGTCCACGGCTTCTCGCCGCTGGCGAGCCCGACGAAGTTCTCGACGGTCTTCGGCGCGTCTTTGGGGAACAACCGCACCACGATGGTGCCCAGGTTCGTCTCGAACGTCGCGTACAGATCGTGCCCGGCGCGGGCCTCGTCCATCAGTCCCATGTCGAAAGCTCCCTCCCGAAAAAGTTACGGCTGGCTGTCAGACAGCGTGATGCTGACGATGGTGATGGGCTCGAGCGGCTTGTCCATCGGGTTCTTCGGCGCGCGCGAGATGGCCTGCACCACCTCGTAGCCCTTGAGCACCTCACCGAAGATGGTGTGCTTGTTGTTGAGGTACGTCGGCATCGAGGTGGTGATGAAGAACTGCGAGCCGTTCGTGTTCGGCCCCGCGTTCGCCATCGCGAGCAGGCCCACCTTGTCGAAGCTGCAGCCCTTCTGGCACTCGTCTTCGAACGAGTAGCCGGGGTCACCCGTGCCGGTGCCGAGCGGGCAGCCGCCCTGAATCATGAAGCCGTCGATGACCCGGTGAAACGTCAGGCCGTCGTAGAACTTCGCGCCCTTCTTGCGCTCGCCGGTGGCCGGGTTCTTCCAGTCCTTCTCGCCCGTCGCCAGCCCGACGAAGTTGGCCACCGTCTTCGGCGCCCGGTCGGACCACAGCTTAAGCGTCACCTCGCCGAGGTTCGTCTTCATCACGGCGTAGATCGGCTTGCCGGCCTCGGCCTTGCCCATCCACGTGCCTGCGGCGGCGCCCGGAGCGGCGGTGGGCGTCGCGCCTTCGCCGTCCTTCTTGCAGCCGATGCTGGCGAGCAGCGCGAGCGCGACGACGAGGGCCCTCACTTCTTGCTCTCCTTCTTCGGCGTCACCTTCTCCGAGATGACGACCTTGATGATCTTCTGCTCGACCGTGGGCCGGTCCATCGCGCCGCGCGGCACCTGGCCGAGCTTCACCACGTTCTCGTAGCCCTGAATGACCTCACCGAAGATGGTGTGCTTGCCGTTGAGGTACGTCGGCGTCGAGGTGGTGATGAAGAACTGGGAACCGTTCGTGTTGGGTCCGCGGTTCGCCATCGCGAGCAGCCCCACCTTGTCGAAGGCCCGCCCCGACTGGAACTCGTCCTCGAAGTTGTAGCCGGGCCCGCCGCGGCCAGATCCTTCGGGGTCGCCGCCCTGGATCATGAAGTCGGGGATCACGCGGTGGAAGACGAGGCCGTCGTAGTAGGGCCGCTTCACCTTCTCGCCGGTCTTCGGGTCGACGAACTCCTTCTCACCGGTGGCGAGGCCGACGAAGTTGGCGACGGTCTTCGGCGCGTCCTTCGCGAAGAAGCGGATGACGACGTCACCCTGCGTGGTCGAGAGGGTCGCGTAGAGATCCTTGCCCTCGAGCGCGAGCTTCGTGAACTTGCCTTGCGCGAAGCCGAGCGAGGGCACCAGCAACAGGAGCGGGACGAGGAGGCGTGCAGTTCGCATGGGCGCGGAAGGTACCGCCCGGCCCTCGGAGCGCCCAAGCGTTTTCGTCAGGGCGTCGGCTCGTCGCGCTTGCGGGCGTCCTTCGAGGCCAGCATCGCCAGGGTCGCCTGGGCCGCCGACTGCTCCGCCTCTTTCTTCGAGCGGCCCGTCGAGCGCGCGTACACCTCGGGGCCGATCGTCACCTCGACCTCGAAGATCTTCTCGTGATCGGGGCCCTGCTCGCCCACCACCCGGTAGCGCGCCGGTACCTTGTAGAGACGCTGCGCGAGCTCGCCGAGGATCGTCTTGTGATCCTGTCCCTGGCGCCCGTGGGCCACGCCGTCGAGCGCGTCGGCGAACACCACGTCGACGAAGCCCATCACCGCCGGCAGCCCGTTCGAGAGGAAGAGCGCGGCGACCACCGCCTCGAAGGCGTCGGCGAGCACCGAGGCGCGATCGCGGCCGCCGGTCAGTTCTTCTCCGCGCCCGAGCAGCAGCACCTCGCCGAGCTTGAGCGTGCGCGCGATGCGGGCCAGGCCCTCTTCGTTGACGATGAGCGCGCGCAGCTTCGACAGCTCGCCCTCGGAGGCCCTGGGGAAGCGCTCCATGAGCCGGTGGGTGATGGCGAGGTCGACGACCGCGTCTCCGAGCAGCTCGAGGCGCTCGTTGTTGTCGAAGCCCGAGTCGGGGTTCTCGTTGCTGTAGCTGGCGTGCACGATGGCGTTGAGCGCCACCGCCTTGTCGGTGAACGAGAGGCCGAAGCGCTGCTCGAGGCCCTCGACCCGCTCGGCCTTCAGGCGCGCGCGCCGCTCGGCGTCCGAAGGCTTCTCGGCTTTGTGCGTCTCGTCACCCATGCCCGGCCGCCCGCGCGACCGACCGACAGAATGACACGACCCGGTGTCGCGCGTCGAAGGCCAAGCGACGAAGGCTTCTCGCCCGCGCCGGCTGGAGTAGCCTCGTGTTCACCATGGCTGCGCGCGCGAGCGGTACCGGAACCATCAGCTTCGGGCTCGTCAACATTCCCGTGAAGCTGTACTCAGCGAACGATTCGTCGGGGAAGATCTCGTTCAACCAGCTGCACGCGGAGAAGAAGATCCGCCTCAAGCAGCAGATGATCGACCCCGAGACGGGCGAAGCGGTGCCCCGCGAGAAGATCGTCAAGGGCTACGAGTTCGCGAAGGACCAGTACATCGTCATCGACGAGGCCGAGCTCGAGAAGCTCGAGCTGGCCACCTCGCGCTCGATGGACATCACCGAGTTCGTGCCGCTCTCGTCGGTCGACCCGTTGTTCTTCGAGTCGGGCACGTACCTCGCTCCCGACAAGGGCGCCGAGCGCGCCTACGCCCTGCTGGTGCGCGGCCTCGAGGACATGAAGCACGCGGCCATCGCGAAGTGGGTCGCCCGCGGCAAGATGAACGTCATTCTCATTCGGCCGATGCAGAACGCGCTGGTGATGCACATGCTGCGCTACGCCGACGAGGTGAAGCCGCTGTCCGAGATCCCCGTGCCCGACGCCACCATCAGCGACGCCGAACTCGGCCTCGCCCGGCAGTTCATCGGCTCGCTCGCGAAGCCGACCTTCGACATCACTGCGTACAAGGATGAGTACCGCGATCGCCTGAAGGATCTGCTCGACCGCAAGGTGAAGGGCGAGGCCGTCGATCTCACGCCCGCGCCCGCGCCGCAGGCGAAGGTCGTCGACCTCATGGAAGCCCTCAAGGCGTCCCTCGCGCGCTCGGGCGCCCTGCCCGCCGCGCCCGCTGCCGAGACGAGCGCCGACACCGACCGAAAGCCGCCCAAACAATCGCCGAAGTCCGATGACGCCGCGGCCGACGCCGAGCCGGCGAAGAAGAAAAAGGCGAAGGGCTAACGCTCGATTTTTTTCAGTCATCGCGAGGGGTTCGGTACCTCGACGCGCACGTCGGCGTGCACACCTGCAACCTCGAGGTGGCAGGCGCACCTCGACCGACCTTCAGAAGATCAAACGAGTTGGTCGCTGGCCGCGTGGCACGCTTGTCGCTCTTCGCGAGGTCGCCATGATTCGACGACTCCTGGGCGCCGTGTGCTTCGTGTCGATGGTTGGCTGCGACGGCAGCATCGTCGGCCAGCGTGTGGAAGGCGCCGTCGGCACCGACCCCTCGACGGGGCTGACGATGCCGCAGCGGCCCGATCCGATCGATCCCTTCCGTCCCGTCGACCCGGTGACACCGAAGCCCATCGTCACGGCCTGCACGGCGGCGCCCTCGCCCGGCAGCGCGCCGATGCGCCGGCTCTCGCACGAGGAGTACGAGCACGCGGTCGAAGATCTCTTCGGGAACGCCACGCTGGCCCGGCAGGTCAGCGCCGGCTTCATCCAGGACTCGGTCTCGCTCGGCTTCCGCAACGGCGCGCGCTTTCTCGACGTGAAGGCCGTCATGTTCCAGAAGTACCAGGAGGCCGCCGAGACCGTCGCCACGCAGGTGACCTCGACGGCGAACCTGCCCCGCCTGGTGACGTGCAACACGAGCCAGGGCGAGGCGTGCGCGCGGCAGGCGATCGAGCGCCTGCTCACCCGGGCGTTCCGCCGCCCACCTTCCACGACCGACCTCGACCGCTACGTCGGCATCTGGCGGCGCGGCGCGATGGCCGCCGACTTCCGCACCGGCATGGAGTGGGTCGTCGGCGCGGTGCTCCAGGCGCCGAAGTTCCTCTACCGGGTCGAGGTCGACGCGCCCAACGACGCCCAGCGCGCGCTGGGGCCCTACGAGCTCGCCTCGCGCCTGTCGTTCCTCTTCTGGCAGTCGGGGCCCGACGACGCGCTGCTCGAGGCGGCGCGCACCGGCCAGCTCGCCACCGCGGCCGACGTCGAGCGCGAAGCGCGGCGCATGCTGACCGACCCGAAGGCCGACCGGCTCTTCAACTTCTTCGAGCAGTGGATGGACATCGACGAGCTGGCGCCGCTCAAGCGAGACACCACGGCGTTCCCCGGCCTCTCGGCGGGCCTGGCCGACCTGCTCCGCGAGGAGGCGCACCAGTTCGTCCAGAAGACGGTGCTCGAGGGTGACGGCTCGTTCGACACGTTGATGACGTCGAACACGACGTACGTGAACGGCGAGCTGGCCCGGCACTACGGCATCGCCGGCATCACGGGCACCACCTGGCAGCGCCACACCTTCACGTCGGGCCTCCGCGGCGGCCTCTTCATGAACACCGCGGCGCTCGTCAGCCACGACAAGCAGTCGCGCACCAGCATCGTGAACCGCGGCATGCGCGTGCGCACCCAGCTCTTGTGCCAGACGGTGCCCGCTCCGCCCGACAACGTGCCGCTCAACCTCCAGCCCATCACCGGCGAGTTCAGCCAGGCCGACCGGCTCGCGCAGCACCGCAGCGACCCCTCGTGCTCGGGCTGCCACACCCTGCTCGACCCGCTCGGCGAGCCCTTCGAGAACGTCGACGCGGTGGGCCGTGAGCGCACGCGTGACGAGGGCGGCCACGCGGTGAGAACGCTCGGCGAGGTGCACGCCACCCGCGACGCCGACGGCCCCGTCACCAGCGGGCTCAACCTCATGCAGAAGCTGGCCGCGAGCGACGAGGCGCGCGAGTGCCTGGTGACGCAGCTCTTCCGCTTCGGCCACGGCCGCCAGGAAGAGACCGGCGACCTCTGCAGCCGCCAGCGCGCGCTCGAGCGCTTCAAGACCTCGAGCTGGAACGTGCGCGAGCTGTTCGTCGCGCTGACGCAGACCGACGACTTCCTCTACAAGCCCGGAGCTACGCCATGAACCGCTTCTCGCGCCGCCGTCTGTTGGGTGCGGGTGGTGTGACGGTCGCCCTGCCCTTCCTCGAGTCGCTGCTGCCGAAGTCGGCCCGCGCGCAGGCCACCGGCACCCCGCCCCGCCGTGTCATCTGGGTCTTCACCGCCAATGGCGATCAGGAGAGCCGTCGCTTCTCGACGAAGCACGAGACGAACTTCGTGCTCGACGAGTTCCTCGCGCCCTACCAGGCGCAGCGCGCCGACATGCTCTTCGTCGAGGGCGTCAACAAGTACCACGGGCGGCTGCCGCAGGGGCAGCGGGCGGACGGCCACCAGCAGGGCGGCTCGGCGCTGGCGCCCTGGCGTTCGGGGTCGGGCTCGTTCCCCATCGGCGGCGCGCCGGGACAGACGATTGGCTACGTGATGGGTCCCAGCATCGACCGGGCCATCGGCGAGCGCGTGCAGACCGAGAACCCCTCGGTGCGGTTCGCGCACTTCAACTTCCGCGTGGGCGACCGCGGCAACAACATCTGGAACCAGCACTCGCACCGGGGGCCCCAGGGCACCCAGAACCCGATCCCGCCCGAGACCGACCCCTTCGCGGCCTACACCCGCATCTTCGCGTCGGTCGACCCAACGGCCCGCGCCGCCGCCCTCCGCCGGCTCACCATGCGGCAGTCGGCGCTCGACGCGGTGAAGGCCGAGCTCGCCGAGCTGGGGCCGAAGCTGTCGGTCGACGATCGCCGCCGCCTCGACCTGCACGCCGAGTCGGTGCGCGAGATCGAGCGCTCGCTGTCGGGCATGGCGGCCCAGGTGCCCCAGTGCACCACCTTCCCCACGGGCGCGGCCCTCGACCCCTACAACGCGGCCAACTGGTGGGAGATGGGCCGGCTGTTCTCGAAGATCTCGGCCATGGCGTTCGCGTGCGATCTGACGCGCTCGATCAACTTCAACTGGTCGGGGAACACGTCTGATCGCATCTACCGCGAGCTCGGCCACACCGAGGGCCACCACACGACGTCGCACGACTCGTCGGCGACGGCCTTCACCCGCATTCGGCAGATCATCCGTACGCTGCACCAGCGCACCGTCGACGGCCTGTACGCCGAGCTCAGGGCGATCCCCGAGGGGAACGGCGAGTCGGTGTACGACAACACGCTGGTGATGCACTGGAGCGAGCTCTCGCAGGGCGACACGCACGGCAACAGCAACAACCTCGTCATGTTCGGCGGCGGGGCGAAGAAGATCTTCCGCACCGGGCGCTACGTGAACCTCGCCGGGCAGCAGCGCAACAGCTTCTCCGACCTGCTCGTCTACTGCTTCCACTACATGGGCTTCACCAACGTGACGTCGTTCGGCGAGCCGTTGCTGTCGCAGGGTGGCCTGCCGCCCGGGCTCGTCTGAGCCCGCTTCAGCGGTGCTTCATGATGATGATGCCCGGGTTCTTCGGCGCGAGGATCTTGTCGATCTTCGCCTTGAGCTTGAGCAGCTCGACGTTCTTCGGGTCGCGCCGCAGCGCCTCGGCCACCAGCGTGCGGGCCCGTTTGAAGTCGGTGTTGCTGTCGACGTAGAGCCTCGCGAGTTGCACCTTCTCGGCCGGTGACGCCTCGCCCATGAAGAGCAGCGTCTCGAGCGTCGTCATCGCGTCGCCGGTGCGCTTCTGCTTGAGGTACAGCGGCCACAGCCGGCCGAGCGGCGGTGAGTACGTCGGGTCCGAACGCAGGGCCGTCTCGTAGTCGGCGATGGCCGAGTCGAGGTTGCCACCCTGCTCGAAGGACTCGCCGCGCACCGACAGCGCCGGCGCGAACTTCGCGTTCTCGCCCAGCGCGCGGTCGATCAACACCTGCGCGTCGGCGCCCCGGTCCTGGCGCAGGCGCGTCTGGGCCAGCAGGGACAAGAGGCTCGGGTTCTTCGGGTCGTCTTCGAGGAGCGGCTCGACGAGCTGCGCGGCCTCGTCGTGGCGCTTGAGCTCGTTCAGCACGCGGGAGCGCAGCGTCACCACCTCGGGGGCTGCGCGATCGGCCTCGGCCACCGAGAGCAGATCGGCCTCGGCCGCGTCGAGCTGCCCGTTCGCGCGGAAGTACCGCGCCCGGAGCACCCGCGCCGGCGTGAGCGTCGGGAGCTGCTCGATGAGCCTGTCCATCAGCTTCGCGGCCTCGAGCTCCTTGCCGTCGATGAGCATGATCTCGGCTTCGATCGTCTTCGTCGGCGGATCGTCGGGGTTCCTGCGGAGGATCGGCTCGATCGTCCTGTAGGCCGCGTCGATCTGCCCCGAGTGCGCGAGCAGCAGCGCCACCATGCGCAACTCGTCGTCGGTGAGAATGTCCATGTCGCGCAGGGCGACGAACTCGGCGATGGCCGGCTTGTATTGGTGCAGCTTGAGCAACATGTCGGCGCGGGCGCGCTTGAGGCTCGGGTCGTTGCCGCCAGACACCTCCTCGGCCTGCTTCAGCGTCAGCACCGCCCCGGGCTCGTTGCCGGCCAGCCGGTAGGCCTCGGCGAGCTGCAGGTACGGGTCGATGTCACCCGGAGACATGCTGATCGCTTCCTTGAACTTCATGATCGCCCGATCGGGCTTGTTCTTCGCCAACTCGGCGCGGCCCTCGGCCATCACCTGGGCGGTGGTGCGCACGCGCCGCTCCTCTTCGACCTTCCGGTCTTCCGGGCAGGCCGTGAGCGTCAACACGGCGGCGATCGCGAGGCCTGTGCGGGCTTTCATGACAGCTGGCCACCGTAGCGGTGATACCGTTTCGAGTCGATGGACCCGTTCGTCCGCCGGCTCGTGCAGCGCTTGTTCGACCCGACGTCGGGGCTGTCGCGGAACAGACACTTCCACACGTTCGACAACGCCGAGGGGCGTCAGGCGCTGCAGGTGTCGAAGCGGCTCAAGGCCCTCGCGAAGGACATCGCGGCCTGTCACGCCGAAGGGGGCCGCCCGGCGATCTCACGAAGCGAAGACGCCGCGGGCGCCGTGACGGTGGCCATCGAGCTCACCCGGCTCAAGTCGAAGCGAACGACGCGCCTGGGTGAAGCGGAATACGAGCTGCTGCTCCAGCTGCCCGGGGTGCGGGCCGCGCTGGGCCAGTGACTCACGCCACCTGTACGTCGCGCGTCGCCATCGCCCACACCGGCCCCTTCAGGCGGCGTTCACGGGCCTCGCGGCGCCGAGCGCGCTCCTGCGTGGCGGTGGTGATGGTGTCGAGGGTGTCGTCGTTCTTCGCGGTCATGTCGATGAGGGGCTTCATGCTGCGAGGGCATTGCAGGACGGTGGCCAACCGTGCGTGCCGACAAGTCACCGTCTTGACGGGGTGGGCTTTCTGACGCCGTGGGGCTGACGCGACGGCGTGGGTCAGGCCAGCCCCAGAAATCGAGACACCACCGTCTCTGGCACCTCGGGCGGCGGGCTCTGCAGGGCCGCGAGCAGCACCGTGCGCATCACGCTCGAGATGTCCGACGAGACGATCGCCGCACCCATGGGCGCACCGCGGAGCGGCGCGGGCACCACCTCGGCCGACACCATGCCGTGCGACGCCGACTTCGACGCGATGACGAGCGGGAGCCGCAGCTCGAAGGCGCAGAAGCGGGCGAGCCGAATCGCGGCGTCCGTCTCTTCGAGCAAAAGCGCGCCGATGGCACCCGAGACGAAGGGCCTCCACAGCGGCCGTGCGGCCTCGGCGGTCGGCACGACGAGCAGATCGACGCGCAGCACCTCGCTCACCTCGAGGCGACCCAGGGTGCCGAAGCTGCTGCGCACCGCGTGGGGCTCGGCGCTCGCGGGCGTGACGCCAGGGAGCGCCTTGAGGAGCCAGCGGCCGGCCCGCGAGCCAGACCCACACACCACCACCTTCGTCACCAGGGTGGTGCGGGCGCTCCGGCCACGCATGAGGCGCCCTCGCAGCGCGTGCACCTCGGCGGCCCCGAGCAACGGACCGTCGGTCAGCTCGGCGCCGGCGACCTTCTCGATGTGGCCCTTCGCCAGCAGCGCGCCGATGGCCGAGAGCACCTCGAGATCCGGCGCGTTGGTGAGATCGAGCACCTCGGAGATGCGCCGGGGCACGCGCAGGAACTGGAGCACCTCGGCGGTGACGGGGTGCGGCTCGACGGGATCGGTCGCGTCGGCGGTGAGCTGAATGAGCTGACCCACCGGCGGGAGGCTCGACAGGAGTCGCTCGCGCTCGTCCGACTGCCGCATGCCCTCGAGGAGCACGTCCTCCATCATGCGTTGAATGGGCGCGCGCAGACTCGGCGGGCCCGGCGAGAAGGCGAAGGTGCCCTCGCGCCACGCGACGAGCCGGAAGAGCGCCTTCTCGCCTTCGATCTCGCCGAGGCGTGCGTTCACGGGAGCGCCGTTGGTGAGGTGGATCTCGCCCTTGTCGGCGCCGTTGCTCAAGGTGAGGCGGCCGGTGCGCCGGTTCATCGCGAGGATCTGGAGGAGATCGGGCAATGGCAGCTGCGACAGCCCACCTTCGATCTCCCGCGCATCGCCTTTCAGCTCGCGCGCCGCCTCGACCCGCCGGCAGAGGTGATCGATGCGCGAGAGCACCTCGTCGAGGTTGAACGGCTTCTGCAATGCGCCGTCGCGGAAGTGGCGGAACTTGTCGAGCTCCCGCGAGCTGGTGGTCACGACGACGGGAATGTCGTCGGTGCGCGGGTTCGTGAGGAGGATCTGCCCGAAGGCCCGGGCCTCGATGAGGCGGCAGTTTTCGTCGAAGAGGATCACGTCGGGGTGCCGGAGCACCGCCACCTCGAGCGCGCGCGAGCCGTCGGGCGCGTACTGCACGTGGTAGCCGCGCTGCCGGAGCGCGCGCGTGAGCGGCCGCACCGCGTTCACGTCGGGGTCGGCGATGAGGATCTTTCGGGCCTGGGCCATGGCGGGCGCGTCCTCAGTACGGCTGCAGGTCGTAGGCGGCCTGCAGCTTCGAGACGAGGCCTTCGACGAGGGTGGGATCGCTCGTGTGGAAGCCCCAGGTGGCGCCCCGGCCGCGGCGCTGGAGCAGCGCGTAGGCGAGCCCGTCGCCGAGCCAGAGCAGGAACTCGTGCCGCGCGAGGTGCTCGTCGCCCTCGAGGAAGACCGGCGTCACCGTCGGGTGCGTGACGAGATCGGCGCGCTTGCCGAGCACGTAGACACGCGGCGCGAAGTCGTTCGCGGGCACGTCGAGCCCACGCACGATGTTGAGGTCAGACCGGATCAACGGGCCGCCGACGTACACGAGGCCCCGGGCGGCAGGCTCACGCAAGAGCTCGCGCGCGACCTCGAGCTGGAGTTCGTCGAACAGCACGTCGGCGACCTTGCCGCGGCGGGCGGGCTCTCCAGCGGTGTCGGGCAGGCGCGGAGAGCGCGCGTTGCCGAGCAGCAGCTCGACCTCTTCCCAGAACGGCAGCGGGTCGAGGTGGAGCTGGTGGTGGAGCGAGCCGCGGCGCTCTTCCATGCGGCGGCGGCAGCGCATGAGCAACTCGTCGAAGTCGTCACCGTCCCGCGGGAAGGTGGCGCAGCCGCCAGTGAGGCCGAAGGGCAGCCGTGCTTCGAGGGCCCGGCCGTCAGGGTCGTCACCGAGCGAGGCGAGCGCACGCCGCAGGAACATGAGGCCGCCGAAGAAGTCGGTCTCGGGGAGCAGCACGTGGAACTCGTGCTCCCCTGCCCTCGCCACCACGTCGGCGTCGCGCGTCATCTGGGAGATCACCCGGAGCACGACCTGTTGCGCTTGACGGGCCGCCGCAGGGCCGAGCCGGGTGCGAATGCCCGAGAGGTTGTCGATCGAGAACGTCAGCAGCGAGAACGAGCGGCCGTAGCGGCGGGCCTTGTAGATCTCCTTGGTGGCGTAGTCGGTGAAGTAGCTGAGCGTGTAGGCGCCGGTCTCGCGGTCGCGCAGGCCCTGGCGCTGGAGGAGCGCGAAGCGCGCGGCGGTCTTGAGCGACGAGGCTGCGAAGGCTCCGAAGCGCTGCGCCGGCGTCGTGAGGGCCTCGGAGAAGGCCCCATTGAGCGAATCTCCGAGCTGCACGAGCCCCTGCACTTCGTTGGTGGACGTGACGAGCGGCACGAGGAACGAGGCCCCCGCCAGCCACGGACTGGCCTGCACGAGCGCGGGATCGACGACGTCAGGCAAGGCGGTGCGGTCGATGAGGCCACGCCACGCGCGCAACCGCAGGCCGCTGCGCTCTCCCGCGACCCACAGCGCTCCAGACTGCGCCCCGCAGTGCTCGCAGAGCTCCTGGAGGATGCGCTCCTGCAGGAGCTCGATGTCGTTGACGCCGACGATGGCCAGCGCACGGGCCTCGATGTCGACGGTCACGGGAGCGTCCCGGCGTAGACGAACCGCACCGGCCCGCGGAGCCAGACCTGTGAAAGGTCTGCCGCGACCTTGATCTCGAGCAGCCCACCCGGGAGCTGCACGGGCACCCAGGCGTCGAAGGGGCTCCGGCCGGCGAGCGCCGAGGCCGCGACGGTGGCGCAGGCGCCGGTGCCGCACGCCAACGTCAGGCCGACGCCGCGCTCCCACACGGTGACGCGAAGGCCGCCCTCGGGCCTGGGCTCGACGAACTCGACGTTGGTGCGATCGACGAAGAGCGGGTGACGCTCGAGGCCAGGCCCGAGCCGCGCGGCCTCGGACGGGGGTGTGTCGAGGAGCACGAGGTGTGGGTTCCCCATGCTCACGGCCGTGCCAACGAGGCCGTCGATGCGCTGCGCGATGAACGGGCCGCCGTTCGGGAGGATGCGCGACTTCAGCATCGCTGGCCCCATCGCGACGGTGACGCGGTCGACGTGGCCGGCCTGCCAGTCGACGTCCGAGGCGAGCACGCCGGCGCCGGTGGCGATGTCGAGGCGGGTGGGCCTGTCGGGCGCCTGCTCCGCGACGTGCTTGACGACGCAGCGCAGGCCGTTGCCACACATCTCGGCGATCGAGCCGTCGGCGTTGTGCACCACCATGCGGCCCGCGGTGCCCGGCTCGGGGAGGATGGTCAGCACCCCGTCGGCGCCGACTCCGAAGTGGCGGTCGCAGAGACGGCGGCTCGTCTCGGCGTCGATGTCGAGGCCCGAGGCGCGGCGGTCGAGCACGACGAAGTCGTTGCCGAGGCCGTGGTACTTGAAGAAACGCTCCACGGAGGGGTGCTTAGTCAGCAGCCACGGCGCACGCGAGGGTGTTCCCTGCCCGTGGCGCTCAGCCCGTCCGGAGGGCTTCCAGCCAGGCGATGCGCGTGTCGGTCGGCTCGGAGAGCGCGTTGGCGATCAGCTCGGTGAGGTGCGGAACCGCCTCGGGAAGGTGCAGCACGGCCTTGGTCGGGCCCTCGAACCTCGGGTCCAGCATCGTGAGGTGGCAAGCGCACACGACTCGGCTCAGCAGCCGCTGCCCATCATCGAACGCGGCCGACAGCGCTTTCTCGATGGCCCGTTGGTGTGGCCCGCGCTCGATTCGTTGGTAGTTCACGAATGTCGCGAAGCGCCGTTCGGGTTGGGGCGTGCGTGAGAGGCCGATGGCGAGTTCGAAACCCACGCCATCACGCGACTCGCGAAGCTGAAGCATCGTTCCCGGCAGCATCGGGCCGAAAGTCGAGAGCGCGTCGACCAGCCCATGTTCGCTGCGCAGCCGTCGACCCTGAAGGCTCAGGCGGAGCGACGGCATGAGCCAGGCGACCTCCTGGAGCTGGCGCCGCACCACGTGAAGGTCGAGGCGCGCATCTCCGAAGATCTCTGCGTCTGGCAGGAAGCGGACGGTGGTTCCACGAGCGCTGGACGCACCGCGATCAGCGAAGGACTCGACGACCCTGCCTCGAGCGAAGCCGGCCTCCCACCGACGGCCGCTACGCCTCGTGACGATCTCGAAGCGCTCACTCAGTGCATTGACGACGGAGATCCCAACACCTGCGAGCCTGCCCGCATGAATGTGCGGGTGATGGCCGTCAGCGGTCGCCCCTGAATGCAGCGAGGTCAGCACCACCTCCAGGATTGGGCGTCCCAATCGGGTCGCCTCGACCGGCATGCCACCCCCATCATCACGAACGGCGATCCATCCAGTCGGCTCGACGGTCACGCCGACCCGCGTTGCCCGTCCAGCCAGATGTTCGTCGAGCGCGTTCGCGATGACTTCGTTCAACATGTTCAGGAGGCCGCGCTGATCGGTTCCACCGATGTACAGCCCGGGGCGAACGCGTACCGGCTCGAGACCTTCGAGCACCACGATGTTCTCGATGGAATAACCCGACTCGTCACGTCGCGCGGCCATCAGTCCACCAACACCACGTCGACACCCTCCTGGTGCGGCGCCTCGGACGACGGGTCGAGGAACAACCACTTCAACAACGCCCGATAGAACCCGAACAACGGCAGGCGCTGCGCCACTTCATCGCGCACCCGCTCACGGGTCGACTTGAAGCTCGCGTGGCTCTCCCGCGTCAGGCGCTCCCGCTCGTGCAGGAAGTTCGACAGCGGCTGCACCTGGATCTCGAACGTCTTCCCCGCCCAGTGCACCACCGACTTCAGCGCGGTCCACCCGGACTGTTTCCGTGAAGGCCGTTGCAGGTAGTCCTTGCTCTCGACGAACTGGAGCCGCTGGTGCAACTCGTCGCTCGGCAACCCGCGCGACTCGAGCACGGCCGGTGAGAACGTGAGCGAGAGCAGCTGCTCCTGCAGCCGGTACGCATCCTCCTCGGCGCCTACCACGACCTTGATGCCGAAGACGTCCTTCACGTAGCGGCTCAGGTGCTGCAGTTGTTTGTCGCGCAAGACGATGCGATCGAGATCGAACAGCTCGTCGACCACCTTGTTCCAGATCTCTTCTTCCGCCTTGATGCGGGTGAGCACCCGGTAGACGTTGAACGGGTTGGGCCCGGTCGGCTCGTACTCGACGACGTTCGAGACCAACGCCGCCCGCATCCAGCCGCGCTGATCGGCGATGGCGAGCCGCGCGAGAATGCGGGTGCCGAGATCGAGGTCCGTCGAGCGCGCGACCTCGTCTTCGGTGACGTCGACGGTGATGGTGAAGCGCTCGCGGGTGCGCTCGATCTCGCCAATCGCCGAGCTGCGCAGACCGAAGGTGCCGAGGAGCTGTTTCGACAGGAGCCCGGCCAACGCGTGAAGGTCCTGCTCTCCGCGCCGAATCATCGCGCTGAACTCCGAGCGCGCCTGGCTCAGCTTGGTGCGCGAGAACTCGAGCCGTTTCGCCGTGCCCGACTCGAGCTCGGCGCGCGCGGCCTTGAGCGCCATCACGAGCTCGTTGAGCGCCGGCGCCTGGCTCACCATCCACAAGGGCGATCCGGCGTTCTCGGTGTCCTTCGGCTCCATTGTGACGGTCCTACTCCGAGCGCGGGACGACCGAAACGAGGAGCTCCCGGCCGCGTCGACGTTGACGAGCATCGACACCACGTGCACTCGAACGGCCTCGACCTGAACGCGCGCCAGCTCGAAGCGGAACGCCGCAAGAGCAGGCCAGGAACAGTCACCGGCCGGAATGGTGTCGAAGCCAGTCGTTCCCCCTCGACGGCGACTCGCCCGGACCAACAGCAGGCGCTTGGTGTTCTCACCCACCGAGAACGCCGGTCCGGGGCCGTTCCGCGAAGGGACGCGGCGGGCATCGACCGGAAGGTTGACCTCGTCGTCGGTGTGCCTGCCGTGGGCGTTCGGGCGGAGTCACCGAGCGGAAGTGGGAGGCCGGGAACCTGCTGCACGCGCGAGGGACGGTCGCCGAGTGGCGCGGGCCGCGAGGCGTCGACGCGATGGTAGGACCCAGCTCGTACCCGTCCCGGCCGCTCCTGGCTGACGTCCTGCACGGCGTGTGAAGGTCGGAGCCCGCGCGTCGTCACCCAGCGGAGCGAGCGCGAAGCTGCCGACGCCGAACCTCGAGCAGGAAGAGTACGGCGCCAAGACGATTCTCGACCGCTCGTGGAAGCAGGGCCTCGACATCAACACCTGCACCGAGTGTGGACCACGCCTGCGCTTCCACCAGCGCGGCGAGCAACTCCCGAGCCTCACCGCCCAGGTGTCGCGGTGGTGGACGACCCCCTTCGTGGTGCCCACCGCCTCGTGCATCGAGCGTCCACCCAGCCGGGAGCGACGCACGCGACACCCTCTACGGCACCCACACCAGCGGGAGGCTCTTCGCGGGGCGGTCAACAGGCGCAGCTTCACGCCCGTCGTGGTCGCGAGGTCCTGTGGCCCTCAGGGGGCTTCTCGTCGGCCGTCGGCATGGTTGAAGCCCCCCACCAGCGCCTCGGCAGCGCGAAAAGTGGAAGCCACCTACGGGAGCGCTCCACCCTCGAGCGGTGCCTCCACCAGCGACGCGCTGGCGTTCCATGAGCCGTGGTCAGCTGGGCTGCTCCGTCGAGCCCGTGGGACGAGCCGGTTCCCCTCGCCGTCCCGTGGCGCCGAACTGTGGGTGCTCCAGGACGTGACGCTCGAGCTCCGGCGTCAGCTCGGCTCCGTGCGGCCCACGAGCCGAGGAGCGCTTCCACCGCGTCAACCACCGCTCACCCAGCGGCTGGTCCAGGTTCGCGAGCTGCGTCGCCGCGTTCGTCGTCTCGGTGCGCGTGCCCGTCGACAGCCCCTGCCCCACGAAGAAGCCCGCGAGGAGGAACGACACGCGCGTCGGCGTCGCCGAGCTGTAGGTGACGAGCAGCCCGCCCTCGTCATTCGTATGCCCACGCACCGAGCGCAGGAAGTCGACCGTCCACAGCGTCGGGTTCGCCTCGGGTGAGAACGGATCGAAGAAGATCAGATCGCACCAGCCCGGAACGCCGTCGATCGTCTCGCGCGCATCCCCCACCAGCACCCGCCAGTGAAGCCCCGGGCCATCCCAATGCCCCTGCTGCAGGAGCGCCTCGGCCGCCCCCTTCCACGGCTGCAAGAAGGGAAACGCCTCTGGAGCCGACAGCGCCAGCTCGAACGCCGCGAGGTCGGACTCGAGGCTGATGATCTCGACCTCCCGCCGCCGGGCCTGCCCCATCGCCTGGGCCTTCGTGAGCGCCGCCACCGCATTCGCGCCAGCGCCCAGCCCGACGTCGAGGATCCGGAAGGGCTCGTCGCGGAAGACCGCCAGCCGCGCCTCGAGCTTCGTCTGCTCGACGTAGAGCCGGTTCGCCTCTTCCCATGGCCCCACCGGGTGCATCACCTCACCGTGGGCCTGGTGGCGCACGGCATGAGCCCCGCTGCGCGTCTTCACCACCTCGAAGGCGCCGTGAGACTGCCCGGTCGGCTTCGGTTTCGAGGTCTTCGGAGACAGGCGCTCGACGAGCTCGCGGTACTCCGCGTCCCACCGATTCTCGAGGATCGCCGTGCGCATGCGGCGGGTGAGCACCTGGAAGTGACGCAGGTTGTGAACGGCCAGCAGGCGCGTGCCGAGGTGGTGGCCTCCCTGCGTCAGGTGGCGCACGTACGCGCGCGTGTAGCGGCGGCACGCGAAGCAGTCGCAGGTCGGGTCGATGGGCGTCTCGTCGAAGCGGTACTCATGTTTGCTGAGGCGGAGCTGGCCCTCGAACGTGTACGCGTACCCCTGCTGCGCCATCTTCGGCGGGATGATGCAGTCGAACATGTCGACGCCCCGGTGCACGCACTCGACGAGATCGATCGGAGTCCCAACGCCCATGAGATAGCGCGGACGATCGGTCGGCAGCTTCGGCGCCGTGTGGCCAGTCATCGAGTACAGCAGCTCACGGCTCTCGCCCACCGCGAGGCCGCCGATGGCGAACCCGTCGAAGGGGTGCTCGGTCAGGAACTGCGCGCTCTCGGTGCGCAGCGCCGGAAAAACCCCACCCTGCACGATCGCGAAGAGCGCCTGGCCGGTGGGCGCGGCGTCGCGGGCGGCGAGGCTGCGCAGCGCCCATCGGTGGGTGCGCTCCATGGCGTCGCGCGTGACGTCCTCGGGCGACGTCGACGGCGGGCACACGTCGAGCACCATCATGATGTCGCTGCCGATCGCGTTCTGGGTGGCGATCGAGCTCTCTGGCGACAGCAGGTGGCGGTGATTGTCGTACGGGCTGCGAAACCGCGCGCCGGCCTCGGTGATCTCACGCTCGCCAGGCAGGCTGAAGATCTGGAAGCCGCCCGAGTCGGTGAGCACGCCGTGCGGCCACTGCATGAAGCCGTGAATGCCCCTGGTGCGCTCGAACACCTCGGTGCCGGGGCGCAGCAGCAGGTGGTAGGTGTTGGCGAGGCAGAAGCGCGCCCCGGACTCGGCCACGTCGTCCATGGTGAGGAAGCGCACGTGCGCGTGGGTCGCCACCGGCATGAAGGCCGGCGTCTCGAGCACACCGCGGCGCGTGTGGAGCAGCCCGGCCCTCGCACCCGACGGAGTCGACGCGAGCAGCTCGTAACGAATGGGTGAGTTGACGGGGCGCATGGGGTCGCGGCGTGTAGCAGATGGACAGGCGTCAGCGGTGCTCACCGACGGCTCGGGCTCCGTCATGACGGGAGGCTCGTCTCCTAGACGGGGCTGCGTCAGCGAGAGACGGGGTCGAGTGCGCTGGCCCCGACATCGCTGAGCGTCGGGCGCGGAAACGGA
>JALOQF010000383.1 GCA_025459425.1 Myxococcaceae bacterium
TCCCCCTCCGGCACCAACCGCACGCGCATGGCTTTTCTGCCAGTCGCTGCACTTCGCTCGCCAGCGCTTCACGCAGCTGAACCGGCGTCCTCTTGCTGCTCCTCCTGATCTGGGTGTTCGAAGTGCAGCTCGCGAGCGCCCCAGGAGAGAGTTCGCGCGCCAGAACGTTCACCAGGCCCGCGCTCCACCTGACGAGCACTTCCCCCGCCCGCTCCAGCACCCGCGCGCAGCCACACGCGAACCGGCGTGCCACCAGGCCAGGGGCTCCACCTGATGCAGCCACACGGGAACCGGACGGCCACCCGGGTCGGGTCGCCCTGACGAACACGCCTCCGTCGAACGAGGCGGTCCGGCCTGGACGTGTATCGACGTCGGGGTCGGCAGCCCCGGACCGACCATCGGCCGCCTCAGGGCTTGCGCGGGCGCACGCGCAGCATCACGTCGTCACCGACCTGCTCGAGCCCCGTCACGCGGAACCCGGGCGCGTCGGCCACCTGCCGAACGCCCAGGGCGCCGACCCACGACAGCCCTTCGGCGCCAAACACCTTCGGCGCGATGAAGAGCACCAGCTCGTCCACGAGACCCGCCTCGAAAAAGCGCCCGGTGGTCGTCGCGCCGCCCTCGACCAACAGGTGGAGCACGCCCAGCTTCACCAGCGCCCGTAGCGCCGTCTCGAGCTCGAGCCTCCCCTTGCGCTCCGAGACGGTCACCACCTGCACGCCCCGTCTCGCGAACGCGCGCGCCCGGGCGGAATCGGCTGGCCTCGCCGTCACCACCATCACCCGGGGCCCGTTCGCGGCGTACACCTTCGCCGTCGGCTTCGTCCGCAGCTGTGGGTCAATGACGACACGCATCGCGTCGCGCCCGCCGGGAATTCGCGTCGTCAGCGCGGGATCGTCGGCGACCACCGTGCCGGCGCCGACGACGACGGCATCGACCCGGTCGCGCAGCGCATGGGCGTGCGCCCGCGCGGCCTCCGAGGTGATCCACTTCGACTGGCCGGCCGCGGTGGCGATCTTCCCGTCGAGGGTGAGGCCGGCCTTCACCGTCACGAACGGCAGCCCCGTGCGCATCACCTTGAAGAAGGGCTCGTTCAACGCATCGCACTCGGCCGCGAGCACGCCGCCCGTCACCGCGAGCCCTGCGCGCTTCAGGCGCCGCACCCCCTTGCCGTCGACGAGCGGGTTCGGGTCCGACGAGCCGTACACCACCCGCGAGAGCCCGTGGTCGAGAATGGCCTGCGTGCAGGGCGGCGTGCGGCCGAAGTGATCGCACGGCTCGAGCGTCGAGTAGATGGTGGCGCCCTTCGCCTTCGCGCCCGCCAGCATGAGCGCGTTGGCCTCTGCGTGCGCGGTGCCGGCCCGGGCGTGGTACCCGGTGGCGATCACCTTGCCCGCCTTGACGATGACCGCGCCGACCGCCGGGTTCGGGTGCGTTCGACCCAGCCCCTTGCGGGCCTCGTCGAGCGCCAGGCGCATGAAGCGTTCGTCGTCTGCCCGAAAGGCCATGGCGCCCGTCAGCCCTTGCCCTTCGTGCGCGTCGCGGCCGCGGCCTTCGTCTCGAGGATCTCCTTGAGCTCGTCCATGAACTCCGAGATGTCGCGGAAGCTCCGGTACACCGAGGCGAAGCGCACGTAGGCGACCTCGTCGAGGCCCGGCAGGCGCTCCATGATCATCTCGCCCAGGCGCGTCGAGGTGACCTCCTTCTCACCCAGCTCCTGCAGCCGCCGCTCGAGCTCGGTGACGAAGGCCTCGAGCTGATCGACCGATACGGGCCGCTTCTCACAGGCCTTCTTGAGGCCGGCGATCAGCTTGTCGCGGTCGAACGCCTCGCGGCGCCCGTCCTTCTTCACGACCAGGGGGTTCAGCTCCTCGACCCGCTCGTAGGTCGTGAAGCGTCGCTTGCACGCCTCGCACTCACGGCGGCGGCGAATGACGGCGCCCTCGCTCGAGTCGCGCGAGTCCATCACCCGGGTGTCCTGCGTCGAACAGAAGGGGCACCGCACGGCGAGTCGTTCAGCCCTTCTGGAGCCGCGAGGCGTAGAGCGGGAAGGCCTTCGTGAACTCGGCCACCTCGCCGTGGATCTTCGAGAGCGCCGCGTCGTCGGAGGCGTGATCGAGCGCCCGGCCGATGAAGCGCGCCACCGAGGCCATGTCGGCCTCCTTCATGCCGCGGGTGGTGAGCGCCGGCGTTCCGATGCGCACGCCCGAGCTGATGGTGGGCTTCTCGGGGTCGAAGGGAATCTGGTTCTTGTTCACCGTGATGCCGGCCTTGCCGAGCACCTCTTCGGCCACCTTGCCGGTGAGCTTCTTGGAGCGCAGGTCGACCAGCATGAGGTGGTTGTCCGTGCCGCCCGAGCACAGCCGCAGGCCCTGGCCGACGAGCCCTTCGGCGAGCGCGCGCGCGTTCGCGACGACCTGCTGCGCGTAGGCCTTGAACGCGGGCTGGAGCGCCTCGTGGTACGCGACGGCCTTCGCGGCGATGGTGTGCATCGCGGGCCCGCCCTGAATGCCGGGGAAGATCGCGCTGTTGATGGCCTTCGCGTACTGCTCCTTCATGAGGATCATGCCCGAGCGGGGCCCGCGGAGCGTCTTGTGCGTCGTCGAGGTGACGATGTCGGCGTGGGCGATGGGCGAAGGGTGCACGCCGGCGGCGATGAGGCCGGCGATGTGCGCCATGTCGACGAGCACCGAAGCGCCCACCGAGTCGGCGATGGCCTTGAAGCGCGGGAAGTCGAGCGTGCGCGGGTAGGCCGACGCCCCGACGATGAGGAGCCGCGGCTTGTGCTCCTTCGCCAGCGCCTCGACCTGCGCGAAGTCGATCGTCTCGGTGTCGCGGGTCAGCCCGTAGTGGACCGCCTTGTAGGTCTTGCCCGAGAAGTTGAACGTCGAGCCGTGGGTGAGGTGCCCGCCCGAGTTGAGGTCGAGCGTCAGCATGACGTCGCCCGGCTTCATCAGCACCATGAACGCGGCCATGTTGGCCTGGCTGCCCGAGTGCGGCTGCACGTTGGCGGCCTCGGCGCCGAACAGCTGCTTCGCGCGGTCGATGGCGAGCGTCTCGGCCTTGTCGACCTCTTCACAACCACCGTAGTAGCGCTTGCCCGGGTAGCCCTCGGCGTACTTGTTCGTCAGCACGCTGCCCGAGGCCTCCAGCACCGCTGGGGAGACGAAGTTCTCGGACGCGATCAGCTCGAGGCCGTGCTCCTGTCGGCGCGTCTCGGCCTGAATGATGTCGGCGATGGCGGGGTCGACCTTCGACAGCGGGGCGGTGTTCTCCATGGCGGGGCAGGTACTTCACTGCTCCCACGGGAGCAACTGCGACCGCCCACGACGCCTTACGGCACCAACCAGCCGTTCGCTTCGAGCTCGATGGGCGGGTCGGCCACGCTGGCGCCGGGCGCGCGGATCCACCGCATCTGCGAGAACGCGTTGCCCCCTGCGGCGCACACCGCCTCGCGCAGGGCGGCGAAGGTGGCGTCGTCGGTCTCCTTGCGGTCCACCTTCACCCACCCGATGTTCTTCGCGCCCGCGGGCACGTCGGTGCCGGTGGGGTAGTCGGTCGCCTCACACCCCTGGTCGACGAGCCGCACCCTGGGCGCTGTCGACGTCTGCTTCACCACGGGCGCGATCTCGGTGCGGCAGCCGAGGAGCAGCAGCCCCACGACGAGCGCGTGCCTCATCGCCCGGCCTCCAGCGCCTTCAGCTTGTCGACGCGGGCCTGGTGCCGGCCGCCCTCGAAGCCCGTCGAGAGGAAGACCTTCGCGATCTCGAGCGCCACCCCGGCGCCCGTCACCCGCTGCCCCAGACACAGCACGTTCGCGTCGTTGTGCTGGCGGGTGGCGCGGGCCTCGAACTCGGTGCGGCACACCGCTGCGCGAATGCCCGGCACCTTGTTGGCGGCGATGCTCATGCCGATGCCGGTGCCGCACACGAGAATGCCGAGGGGCGGCGTGCCAGCCGTCACCAGGGCCGTGAGCTTCGTGGCGAAGTCGGGGTAGTCGACGGAGTCCGTCGAACTGGGGCCGAGATCGACAACCTCGTGGCCCAGCTTCTTCAGCTCGGTGACGAGCTCGGCCTTGAGGGCGACTCCAGCGTGGTCGGCGGCGATGGCGAGGGCGCTCACGGGCGCGTTGTACCGCATCCCCGGGTCAGCGCGACACGCGACGAACGGGGCGCCAGCGGCCCTCTTCCATCGTGAACTCGTCGCTCTTCCCGCAGCCCGTCACCAGCACGTTCGACGCCGCCAGCGGCACCTTCACTTCCTTGAAGGTGAGCTGCGCGGCCGGGCACGAGAGCTCCTGCGAGGCGCGGGGCGAGAGGTCGGCCCGCACGCGCGACAGGTCGAACGCGCACGCCAGCAGGCCCGTGGCCGCGACGCCGAAGACGAACGGACGCATCTCAGCTGCGGTAGCGCTTGAGGATCAGCACGGCGTTGGTGCCGCCGAAGCCGAACGAGTTCGACATGGCCGCGTCGACCCACACCTCGCGCGCCTTGTGGGGCACGTAGTCGAGGTCGCACTCGGGGTCGGCGGTGAACTGGTTGATGGTGGGCGGAATGATGCCGCGCTGGAGCGCGAGCGCCGTGAACACCGCCTCGGCCCCGCCGGCCGCGCCGAGCATGTGGCCCGTCATCGACTTGGTGCTCGACACCATGAGCTTCTTCGCGTGCTCGCCGAAGACCCGGTGAATGGCCTTGGTCTCGTGCAGGTCGTTGAAGGGCGTCGAGGTGCCGTGCGCGTTGATGTAGCCGATGTCGCCAGGCTGCAGCCCGGCCGACTTGAGCGCGAGCCGCATGCAGCGCTGAGCGCCCTCGTGCTCCGGCGCCGGAGCCGTCTCGTGGTGCGCGTCGCTGTTGGCCGCGTAGCCGACGAGCTCGGCGATGATGGTGGCGCCGCGCCGCTTCGCCGCCTCGAGCTCTTCCAGCACGACGATGCCGGCGCCCTCACCCATCACGAAGCCGTCGCGATCCTTGTCGAAGGGCCGGCTGGCCGTCGCGGGCGCGTCGACCCTGGTGGAGAGCGCGTGCATCGCCTCGAAGCCGCCGATGCCCAGCGGCGTGATGGCCGCCTCGGCGCCGCCGGCCAGGGCGATGTCCATCTCGCCGTACCGAATCGACTTCCAGGCCTCGCCGATCGCGTGCGCGCTGGTCGAGCACGCAGAGACAGGGCTCCAGTTGGCGGCCTTCGCGTTGTGGCGCATCGAGATGCGGCCGGGCGCCATGTTGACGATCATGCGAAGGATGAAGAAGGGCGAGAGCCGGTCGAAGCCCTTCTCGAGCGCGTTCTTGTGGCTGTCCTCGAAGGACGCGAGGCCACCGATGCCGGAGCCGACGATGACGCCGAAGCGCTCCGGATCGTACCCGTTGGGCTTGTCGAGGCCGATGGGCGCGCCCGACTCCTTCATCGCCATCTCCGAGGCGGCGATGGCGAAGTGGTTGAAGCGGTCCATGCGGCGGGCTTCCTTGCGGTCGAGCCAGTCTTCGACCTGGAAGTCCTTCGCCTCGCCGGCCATGTTCACCTTGAGCTTCGGGTCCTCGAAGAGGGAGATCTTCGAGACGCCCGAGGTGCCCTGAATGGCCGCCTGCCAGGACTTCTCCGTGCCCGTGCCGAGGGCCGTGATGAGTCCGGTGCCGGTGATGACGACGCGACGAGGAGCGCTCATGCGGTGAACCGTTTCAGGTGAGGCGTTATCGGCCCACTTACTTCTTGTGGGTGTTGATGTAGTTGATGGCGTCGCCGACGGTCTTGATGTTCTCGGCCTCTTCGTCGGGGATCTCGATCTCGAACTCCTCTTCCATCGCCATCACGAGCTCGACGATGTCGAGGGAGTCGGCGCCCAGGTCCTCGATGAAGGAGGACTCCATCTTGATCTCGTCCTCGCTGACGCCGAGCTGGTCGGCGATGATCGACTTGACCTTGGCTTCGATGTTCTGGGCCGTCATTGCTCTTCCTTCGTTGCGGTGCCGGACTTTCGTGGCCGGACACGGGTGGTGACTTCGGTGACTTCAGGTGCTGCGTTCCCCTCGAAACCGGCCGCGCCCCGTAGCAGATGGGGGTGACCGAACCAACAGCCAAACTACATGTACATGCCGCCGTTCACCTTGAGCGTCTCGCCGGTGATGTACGACGCGGCGTCCGAGGCGAGGAAGGCGACGGCCTTCGCGATCTCTTCGGGGTTGCCGATGCGGCCGAGCGGAATCGCGTCGGCCATCTTCTGCTTCAGCTCGTCGTTGAGCGCCGCCGTCATGTCGGTGGTGATGAAGCCGGGCGTCACGGCGTTGACGCGAATGTTCCGCGAGGCGAGCTCCTTGGCGACGGCCTTGGTGAGGCCGATGAGGCCCGCCTTCGAGGCCGCGTAGGCCGCCTGGCCGCCGTTGCCCATCTCACCGACGATCGACGAGACGTTCACGATCGCCCCGCCCTTCTGCTTCATCATCGGGCGGCTGGCGGCGCGCATGAGGGCGAAGGCGCCCTTGAGGTTGGTGTCGAGGGTCTTGTCCCAGTCCTCGTCCTTGAAGCGCATGAGCAGGCCGTCGATGGCCACGCCGGCGTTGTTGACGAGCACGTCGAGGCGGCCGAACTCCTTGACCGTCTCGTCGACGGCCTTGCTGCAGGCCTCCGAGTCGGCCACGTCGAAGCGCACCGCCTTCGCCTTGCCGCCGGCGTCGGTGATGAGCTTGACCGTCTCGGCCGCCGCGGCCTCGTTGCCCGCGTAGCTCAAGACCACCGTCGCGCCGCGCTTGGCCAGCTCCACCGCGATGGCCCGCCCGATGCCG
>JALOQF010000384.1 GCA_025459425.1 Myxococcaceae bacterium
GCGTCAGGATCGAGCGGCTCGGGCTCGTCGGGCTGCCGATCGAACAGCCACAGCCCGTGCAGCGTCAGCGCCCAGCCGTCCTCGGCGCTCATCGCCATGACCGCGAGGTCGGCGTCGGCGACCCGGCCGAACGCCCTGAGGCCCGTGCAGCGCAAGGTGTCGTACCCGACGCAGGTGATGACGTACGAGTTCACCAACTCGCTCGACCAGGTGCACAACTTCGTCATCACGCAGCCGGGCTCGCTGATGCTCGAGCTCGCCGCGGGCCGGCAGATGGTGCGCCAGTACCTCGAAGAGGAGCCGCCGCCGCGGCCGAAGAAGGTGATGAAGACGGCGGTGCGCGTCTACGTGCTCGACGCGTCGGGGTCGATGCACGGCGCGCGCGCGCGCTTTCGCGACGCCATTCTCATCTCCGAGCTCAACGCCATTCGCGTCAAGGCGAAGCAGGGGCTGCCGTTCGACCCGCTCTACTTCTCGTTCTTCAACGACGCGCCGACGCGGCTGGTGCGCGTCGACTCGGGGCAGGACGCGACCCACCACATCGGCGCGCTCTTCCGCAGCTCGCCCGCCGAGGGCCAGACGGACATCACGCTGGCGCTCATGTCGGCGTTCGACTCGATCCGCACGGCGCAGGGCCGCGACCCGTACCTCGCCCGGGCCACCGTGGTGCTCGTCACGGACGGTGAAGACGGCGTCGATCTCGAGTTGATCCGCCGTACCCGCAAGCCCTTCGAGGGGCTCGACATCGCGCTGTCGTTCATCTCGCTCGGAGAAGAGAACGTCGATCTCAAGTCGCTCATCCTCGAGCAGCGCACTGGTGGCGGCCGCGCCTTCTACCACCACCTCTCGGACCAGGAGATCAAGCTGGCGCGCACCGAGTTCGACTCGGCCTGGCGCACGCTGCTCCCCGCCGACGTCACGCCGGCCGAAGGGGCGCTCGAGGCCCTGCTGCCCCACCTCGAGGCCCTCGAGGCCCTGGCGGCTGGCCGGCCGGTGCGGGCCCCGGAGCGCCTCGACGCGCAGTTCGACACGTTCTTTCCTCCGAGCCCGACGCGCCCGGCCTCTGCCCCGCTGGCGCCCCGCCTGGCCGACCTGCTCGACGCGGTGGCCGAGGCGGCCTCGCTGGCCCCAGCCGAGACGCGCCCGCAAGAGGCCGTGATGCTCCTCGTTCACCTGCTGGGGCTCTACGAGGTGTCGACGCAGCGGTACCTCGAAGAGGTCGGGGCGGACCTGCCGGCGCTCGTCGCCGCGAGGAAGCGCGTTCGGCTCCTGTGCCGGCCCTTCGCGTGAGGCGCCTGGCCGCCAACGGGAACGAACGGGCGGTGATAGGCTCGGTGTCGGTGTTCGGCTTCTTCAAGAAGAAAGACAAGGCGGCGGCGAAGCCCGTCGACCCGCTCGAGGCGTTCGACGCCGTGGTCGAGTCGATGGAGCGGCAAGGCGAAGAGCTGCGGCGGTCTGCGGCGACGCTCCTGGCGCTCAAGGCGCAGTTCGCGCGCGACGAGGCGAAGTACCTCGCGCAGCAGAAGGATCTCGAAGCCCGCATCGTCGAGGCCGCCGGTCTGGGAGACGCGAAGGCCGAGACGGTGCTCCGCCGCGATCAGTTCGAGACCCAGCGCCGCCTCGACGAGACGCTGAAGGCGCGCGCCCAGGCCGACGAAGACGCGGCGCTCTTGAGCGAGGCCGCCCGCGAGCACGCTGGCAAGCTCGCCGAGCTGAAGGACGAGCGGCAGCGCGCGAAGGCGAGGCTCTCGGCGGGCCTCGTGGTGAGCGAGGCGCTCCAGGCGAAGGTCGAAGAGGTCGACCGGGTGCTGAAGCTCGACCGCGCGCGCGACGAGATCGAGCGGGCCCACGCGCTGGCCGACATCTACCGGGAAGACGCGGCGAAGAAGCGCGTCAGGGGGGGCTGATGGCGCGGATCCCCGGTCTGCAGGTCGTCCGCTCGGCGATCGACGGCTTCGGCGTGGTGGCGACGCGCCGGTTCCGCAAGGGCGCCGTGATCGCCGACGTCGAGGGCGTGCTGTGGCGGGCCGGAGAGCCGCGCGACGACACGTGGTCGCTCGTGCTCGACGACGGCGTGTTCTTCGACATGGTCGATCAGACTCGCTGGGTGAACCACAGCTGCGAGCCCAACGTGGTGGTCGAGGCAGGCATCACGCGGCGGGGCAACGGGTGGGCCCAGCTGCAGGCCCTGCGCGACATCGCGCCCGGAGACGAGCTCACCTACGACTACGCCTTCGACGCCGTGCACGCCGTGCCCTGCCGGTGCGGGGCGACGCGGTGCCGTGGGTGGATCATCGCGCCGGGCCTGACGCCGCCTGACGGTAGGTCGTCATCAGCTCGAAGTAGATCTTCCACGAGCCCGCGATCCACTCGAGGTCCTTCGCGGTCACCTCGCGCACGCGCTTCGCGGGCGAGCCCATGATGAAGGAGCGCGGCTCGTAGACCTTGCCGGGCGTGAGGAGCGAGCCCGCCGCCACGAAGCTGTCGTCGCCGATCACGACGTTGTCGAGCACGATCGAGCCCATGCCCACCAGGACGCGGTGGCCGACCGTGCAGCCGTGAAGGATGACGCGGTGCCCGATGGTGCACTCGTCGCCGACGGTCGTCTTCGAGACGTCGCGGGTGGCGTGCGCGATCGAGCCGTCCTGGAAGTTCGTGCGCGCGCCGAGGCGGATCGCCCCGGAGTCGCCGCGCAACACACACGTCGGCCACACCGAGACGTCCGCTTCGAGGGTGACGTCGCCGAGCAGCTCGGCGCTCGGGTGCACCCAGGCCTGTGGGTGCAGCTTCGGGGTCGACGCGCCAAAGGGAGTGATCGCCATGCAGGTGTCCTCGCACAGGGAGCGCGTCTTCTCCACGCCCGTCGATGCTGCGCGCGGGCGCCGACACGGTAGAGTGGGGCCGCACATGGCAACGCTCCGCTCCGTCGTCTTCGCCGCGCTCGTCGTGCCCGTGGTGGCCCTGGCCCAGGGCGAGTCGCTCGACCCCAAGGTGATCGTCGTGCCGTACCCGGGCATGAGCGACGCGGGGGTGGTCGCGACGCCGCCGCCGACGCCGCCCGTGGTGGAGCAGCCGCCCCCGCCTCCTCCGACGCCTCCGACCGAGCCCCCGCCAGCCGATGCGCCGGTCGATCGAACGCTCCAGGCCAACCCGCCGCTTCCTCCCGTCGATCAGCCTGCTGCGCCGAGCCAGGACGTGATGGGCACGCCGCAGGATCAGCCCGGCGCCTTCATCGACGGAAAGCCGCGTGAGGGTGCCTTCTTGTCGGGGCCGGGGAGCATGACGTTTCTGCTCCATCAGACCTCGATGACTGGCCTGGGGGTGCTCTCGACGCAGATGATCCCCCGGCTCGTCGAGGCGTATTGCCTGGGGCAGATGGGCTGTACGAACAACCCCGAGGTCTTCACCGGCCCCGACGCCCGGGTGGCCTACCTCGCCGGCTCGTTGATCGGCGCAGGCGTGGGCTTCGGCGCCTCGGCGTGGTGGCAGTTCAACCACTGGATCAGCCACCGCAGCGCGAACTTCGGCATCATCAATTCGTTCGTCGGCGCAGCGTTCTTCGGCGGCCTGACCGATCTCATCGCGGGTGCCGCCAACGCTTCGCCGCGCGGCCGCGCCGAGGCCGTGACGTGGAGCATCCTGCTGGGCTCGGTCGCCGGCTCGTGGCTCAGCATGATCATCGGCGGCGGCGACATTCCGATGAACAAGGCGACGCTCGTCGTCTCAGGAGCCGCCTGGGCGATGATCTACACGGCGTTGATCGCCGGCATGGTGGCGGCGGTCGGCTCGCGGACGAACGACATTCGCCCGGCCATCGACGGTCTGCTCATCACCCCGGCGATCGGCGCGGCCGCGATGGCGTTCGCGACGCTCAAGTTCAACCCGTCGACGATGCAGATCATGCGCGCGAACCTCTTCGGCATCGGCGTCGGTGCAGCGGTGTTTCTCTTGAGCGGCCTGGTGCTGGGCCTCAACTGGGGCCGCGACGCGACGGGCGTGGTCCCCTACATCCTCGGGGCCGTCGGTGCGATCGGCGCGAAGACGGTGGTGAGCATCTTCTGGGTCGAGGCCGCCGAGAACCCCGGAGCCGCGCAACCGGGCGCCCCCCAGTCGTGGGCCGCGCCGGAAGACGACGAGCGCAAGCGCAAGGTGAGCGTGTGGTGGTGAAGCGCCGCAAGGCGAAGGTGAAGAAGCCACAGCCACGCCGGGCCCCCGCGCCGAAGGCGCTCCGCTACAAGGTGGTCGAGCTCTCGAACGTCGACGAGCGGGGCCTCGAAGACACCGTCAACGCCTGGGTCGCCCAGGGCTGGACCTTCGACGGCGTGCAGTTCGCCATGCGCGAGTCGTCGAAGCGCCCGTCGATGGCCTTCGTCTTCTTCACGCGCGAGGGCGCGCCGCTGGCCGACGTCGAGCCCGAAGAACGGTTCCGATCCAACAGCGAGGCCGACAGACACTTGCGCCGGCTGGTCCTGGGGCCCGAGACTGTCGAAGGCGGGGCCGAAGCGGCGCCCGTCGACGCGTGGACCCGCCTCGCGCAGCTGGCCGGAGAAGACGAGTCACCCGAATGAGCACCACCACCCAGCGCCCCGGCCTCCGTGTCGTCCGCGATCAGGAAGGCTCGCCATACCCGAAGGCCTCGCTCCTGCTTCGTGGCGGGGCGCGGCTCGTCGACATCCTCATCGCCTGGGTGCTGTACCAGTCGACCGGTCCCGCCGGCATCGTCATCGCGCTCCTCTACCTGCTGTTCGCCGACGGGATGATTCAGGGGCAGAGCCCCGGCAAGAAGCTCTTCGGGGTGAAGGTGGTGTACCTGCCCAACCGCCAGGGAGCGCGGCACCGCGACAGCGTGCTGCGCAACGCGCCCTTCGGCCTCATCATCATCTTGAGCATGATGCCCGAGCTCGGCTTCAAGGCCTTCGTGGCGGGCATCGTGGTGATCGGCGGCATCGAGGCGGTGAAGTGTCTGCGCGATCCCGACGGCATTCGCCTCGGAGACATCTGGGCGCAGACCCAGGTGGTGGACGGCAAGGTGGTCGCCGGCCAGCCCCAGTCCACGCCGCTCACCGAGCCTGCCCGCGCGCCCGCGCGGCTCAAGTCGACGACCGAGGTGCACTCCGAGACGGACGTCGACCCGTCACCCCCGTGAACTGACCCATGCGCATCGCGCTCACCCACAACCTGAGGCTGTCGGACTCGGAAGAAGAAGCCGAGTTCGACACGGAAGAGACCGTCAACGCGCTGGCTTCGGCCATCGAGCGCCTCGGCCACCGGGTCGAGAAGATGGAGGTGTCGGGCCCGGCCTCGCAGCTGGTGGCGCGGCTCGAGTCGTTCTCGCCCGATCTCATCTTCAACACCGCCGAGGGCCGCCGCGGCCGCTTCCGCGAGGCGTTCTTCCCGGCGCTCTTCGAGGAGCTCGGCTTCGCGTACACCGGCAGCGACGCCTACGTGCTGGCGCTCACCCTCGACAAGCAGCTCACCAAGCTGGTGCTGCGCGAGCACGGCATTCGCACGCCGGGCTGGCAGTTCGTCGAGAAGCCGTCGGACCTCAAGCCCGAGGAGCTTCACTTTCCCGTCATCGTGAAGCCGAACTTCGAGGGCAGCTCGAAGGGCATCACGCAGGACTCGGTGGCCGAGAACGTCGAGAGCCTGAAGAAGAAGGTGGTCGACGCGCTCGAGCGCTACCCGGCCGGCCTCCTCGTCGAGGAGTTCATCGTCGGCAAGGATCTGACGGTGCCCTTCCTCGAGCACGTCGACAACGACTTCGACGGCGTTCTCTGCCCGGTCGAGTACCTCGTCGACGCGGCCTACACGCAGGGCAAGAAGTTCTCGATCTACGACTACGAGCTGAAGACACGCGCGTACGAGTCGGTGCGAGTCAAGGCGCCGGCGGCCATCAGCGACGAGATGAGCGAGCGGCTGCGCAAGGTGGCGCGCACGGTGGTGAAGAAGCTCGACTGCCGCGATCTCGGCCGCCTCGACTTCCGCCTGTCGGACGCGGGCGTGCCGTACTTCCTCGAGATCAACGCGCTGCCGTCGCTCGAGCCCGGCGCCAGCCTCTACGCCGCGGCCGAGCTCGAGGGCCTGCACTTCGACGCCGTGGTGGGCGCCGTCATCGACAACGCGGCGCGCCGGCAGCGGGTGAAGGCCACCGCGCGCAGCTCGTCACGGCCGGCCCGCAAGGGGCCGCTCCGGGTGGGCTTCACCTTCAACGTCAAGCGCATCAAGCCGCTCGCCGACGGCCAGCTCGATCACGAGGCCGAGTACGACTCGCCCTCGACGCTGCAGGCCATTCGTGAAGCCATCGCCAGCCACGGCCACGAGGTGGTCGATCTCGAGGCCACGCCTGAGCTCCCGATGATCCTCTCGACCACGCCGGTCGACGTGGTGTTCAACATCGCCGAGGGCTTCCGCGGGCGCAATCGCGAGAGCCAGGTGCCCGCGCTGCTCGAGCTGCTCGACATTCCCTACACCGGCTCGGACCCGGCGACGCTCTCGCTCGCGCTCGACAAGGCGCTCGCGAAGAAGGTGGTGCGCGCCGCCGGCATCGACACCCCCAACTTCCAGCTGATGACGACGGGCCGCGAGCGGCTCGACAAGCAGTTCACCCGCTGGCCGCTCATGGTGAAGCCCGTGGCCGAGGGCTCGAGCAAGGGCGTGATCAGCAAGAGCGTCTGCCACACCGAGCCCGAGCTGCGCGAGGTGGTCAAGGAGAT
>JALOQF010000385.1 GCA_025459425.1 Myxococcaceae bacterium
CGGTCGGCCTCATCGAGCGAGTTGCTGCCGTTCATCACGCACTCGAAGGCCACGCAGTGGGCGAGGCCGAGCATGTGGCCGAGCTCGTGCGCGCCGGTGGCCACGGTGCGGGCGAGGGCCAGTGACGAGTCGGGCGGGCCCAGCCGCGCGAGGCTGGTGACGCCGACGCGGGCCTCGGGGCGGGCCTCACCGAAGACGAAGTTCCATTCCGGGTCGGGGTAGAGGTCGATGGCGGTGAAGGCCATCATCGCGATGGCGTCGTCGGGGCGATGGGCCTGGGCGGCGTCGAGAATGGGCGTGGTCTGCCACTGCGGTCCGCTCGCGCGATTGCGTCGGAACGTGGGGCCGACGGCCGACTCGGGCAGCGGCGCGAGCCACTCGACGGGCTGCTGGAACCAGTCCGACAGGAGCGCGCGAGTCCGCTCGAGCAAGAGGCGCTCGTCGTCCGTGAGGGGCCCGATGGTGACGAGGTAGAACGCCCGGCCCTTCGGCCAGCCTGACGCCGGCCGCTCAGCGACGAAGTCGGCGATGGTCTGCCCTGGCTCCGGGTACTGGTCGAGCCAGTCGCCCGGTCGCGGAGCAGCCTTCGGCGTCGCCAACGGCTTGAGCAGCTCGAGCGCGGGGCTCAGGCCTTCGTCACGATGGAGCTGGCCAGCAGCCCACGCGCCCGGTGGAGACGGTCTCGTCGCCGCGTCGGAAACCGGCGCCTCCCGGGGCGGGGTGGGCCGCTCGGCTGGCGGTCGCGACAAGACAGACACCGCGACCACCGCCACCACGGCGAGCGCTCCGGCCGCGACGACCAGTCTCGGTCCCGCTCCGCGCGCCGATGCTGGCTGGTCGTCCATGCCCTTCAGGCGGTGCTCCCCTGCGCCGGTCGGAGCGGCCGCAACCAAGGCTCCGTGGTCGAGCGGAATACGGACCCGACTGATTCGGTCTCGAGCGCTGTTCGAGTGAGCGGCGCGGCGCTGATCATCGTTGGGAACGAGCCCCCTGGTGTCCGGCGCGACGAGCGGGCGAACATGGCTGGCGAGGGCGAAGCAGCGACTCGGAGCGCGGCACCAGTCCCGGCGACGGGAACGGCCGTGTCAGCGGCTCAGGTTCGGGGTGACGGCCGTGGCGTAGGTGTTGGCGATCATCAGCGCCTTCTGCAGCTCGCGCTCGTCGGCGACGGAGCCCTCGAGAATGATCTTCCCGCCGTAGGACACGGCGCGCGCGTTGACGAGGCCCTGCTTTCGGAACGCAGCCGAGATGTTCTCTGCGACGGCGGGCATCACGCGCGGGTCGACGGTGGCGAGCACGCGCACGTTGGCGTCGTTGCCCACGAGCTGGTTGAGGCGGCGCAGCTCGTCCATCGAGTCGAGCTTCCCATCGATGACGATGACGCCGTTGAAGGTCTCGACGCGCAGGCCCGGGTTGACGAGCTCCTTCACCATGCGACCGAGCTCGGAGCTGCGGCCGTCGTCGACGACGATGGTGCGCGTCTGCATGCCGCTCGCGGTCCACAGGGTGAGCGAGGTGCGCCCGATGCCGTTGCCCGTCACCAACAGCTCGCCCTTTCCAGTCGGGCGGACATCGGCGACCGATTCCTGCCCCACGGCGACCCGGGTGACGCCCGGCACCTTGAGCACCGTCTGCGTTCCGGGCGAGAGGCGAATGGGCTCGGCTCCGGCGAGGGCGATGGTCAGCAGGGCAGTCGTGAGCATGGGGGCATCGTAGGGCGGTGACGTGGGACGACTTCAAGTGGGGGATGCACCGGGGCTCCAGAGCGTGCGGCCGCACCGTCGACGAGGGCAGGTCCTTCGGCGCCGAAAGCCGAAGCACTCACTTCCTGGCCACGAGCTCACCTTCCGTGATGCCGACAAGCCTCCATGCGGCCGGCCCGGCGTCACGCTGACGAGCGCGCGAGAGGCGTCAACCACCACCCGCGCCAGCACGCACCGTGCGGCCCAGCTCCGCGGCTTCGGCGTCACCCGCAAATCCACGGCGCTCGAGGGAGCGCTTCCCACCTCGTCTGGGACGTGCGGAGCCCCGACGGGCTCGCGTCCGCCAAGAAGGCGACAACCGTCTCGGTGGTGTCGCGTGACCTGCCCGCCCGGCGGTCCCCTGCCCGTTCGCGGCTCGACGGCGGGGCGCGGGCCGTTACGCTGCCGACATGCGACGCACCGACGCTTTCCCTTCGGCCCGTGTCCTCAGGAGCGCGGCGCTGCTCGAGCGCGCGTGGGCGCTGCCGTCGGCACGGGGCTACGCTCCGCTTCTGTCTCAGGGCTTCAACGCCATCTGCGGCCCGACGAGCGTGGCCAACGTCCTGCGGTCGATGGGCGTCTCGACCGGGAGGAACCCCTTCCGCCGCTTTGGCCTGCGCGCGATGAGCCTCGACCAGTTGACGCGGGAGTCGGCTGAAGTGGTGCCGGCCGCCTGGCGGGTCGAGAGCGTTCGGCCGCCGACCGTCGAGGCGCTGCGGGACGAACTGCGCCGGAGCAACGACGACGACCGACGACTCATCGCCAACTTCTCGCGCGCGCCGCTCTTTGGGCGCGGTGGCGGCCACCACTCGCCCATCGGTGGCTACCTCGAAACCGAGGACCTCGCCTTCGTGCTCGACGTCAACGCGGGCTTCGGCCCCTGGCTGGTGCAGGCCGAGGCCCTCTTCGAGGCGATGAACACGACCGCCGATTGGACCACGGGACTCACCCGCGGCCTGGCGCGCTTCAGTCGTTGAGCGACTCGCAACGTGCTGCAGGAGGTGCACGGCGAAGTCGTCGTCGAGCGGCCAGGCAGTGAGAACGTCGGACGGAGAGAACGTCGGACGAAGAAAACGTCGATACCGAGGACACCGGACGACGAGAACGACTGGCGAAGACCAGGACTCCTCGGAGAGCGCCTCTCCGGGACGCCCGGCCGGCCGCCTCTGCCCTCCTGACTTCCGTGGGCCCACCGAGAGAGCCTCGCCACTCCGTCGCACCCCGACTACAACGCCGTTCATGCGAGCGCTGGTCCTTCTTCTCCTCGCGGCGTGCGTCGCGGCCGGGTGTTCTCTCTTCGGCAACTACGACCTCGAGGGGCTCCCGTGCGACCTCGCGGCGCCGGTGAACCAACAGTGCCTGCCCGACGCCGGCTACGTCTGCGTTCGCGATGGTGGCACGGGCGTGTGCGTGAAAGCCCCGTGAGCTCGACGGAGGCCGAAGCGCGCTACTCGCTCCACCTCGAGTCGCTCGGCATCGACGCCCGGGCGCTCGCCGCCAACGCGCGCGGCACCGTCACCACACCGTCGAAGCCCACCAGCCTGAGCCGCCTCTCCCTCCCGAAGGTCGCCGTCTCGTCGCACGACTCGTCCGACTTCACCACCGGCCGGCTGCTCGGCCAGGGCGGCATGGGCAAAGTGGTGCTGGCCACGCAGCGCGCGCTCGACCGCGAGGTGGCGCTCAAGTTCCTCCGCGACGGCGGCGACGACGAAGGCCGCGTCGACGAGCTCTTGCGCGAGGGCCTCGTCACCGGCCAGCTCGAGCACCCGAACATCGTGCCGGTGCACCTGCTCGCCCGTGCCGACGACGGCCAGCCCTTCTTCGTCATGAAGCGCATCGAGGGCACGCCCTGGTCGACGCTGCTCAAGGACCCCAAAGCCCTCGCCACCTTTCCACGCGCTGGCGCCAAGGCTCCGCTCGTCTTCCACCTCGAGGTGCTGCTCGACGTCTGCGACGCCATCGCCTTCGCACACAGCCGTGGGGTGCTGCACCGCGACCTCAAGCCCGACAACGTGATGCTCGGGGCGTTCGGAGAGGTGTACGTGCTCGACTGGGGCATCGCCGTCACGCTCGGCGACCACCCCGTGCTGCCGAAGGCGAAGGACGTGCAGGGGCTCGCCGGCACACCCGCATACATGGCGCCCGAGATGGCGGCCGCCGAGGGTGGCCTGTCGGAGCGGACCGACGGCTACCTGCTGGGCGCCCTGCTGTGCGAGGTGCTCACGGGCGCTCCGCCGCACCCGGGAAAGAGCCTGGTGCAGCAGCTCACCCACGCGTTTCAGGGCGAGCTGCCCTCCTTCCCGCCCGAAGCGCCGGCCGAGCTGGTGGCGCTGTGCCGCCGCGCGCTGGCGAAGAAGCCCACCGAGCGTTTCGCCTCGGCCCGCGAGCTCCACGCGGCGCTGCGTGACGCGCTCGCCCGCCGTGACGCCTTCATCCTCCAGGGCGAGTCGATGAAGCGGCTCGAGACGCTCGAGGCCCTCGTGACGACGCCCGGCGCAGACCCGGTGCTCGTGCAGCAGACGTTCTCGGAGTGCCGCTTCGGCTTTCAGCAGGCCGAGAAGCGCTTTCCGTGCTTCGTCGAGGCCGAGGCGGGGCTCGAGCGCGCGGTGGTGGTGATGGTCGGGTACGAGCTGGCCCAGGGCCACCTCACCGCCGCGAGGGCGTTGGCGGGCCAGCTGAAGCGCCCACGCGCCGAGCTCCTCGCGCGCCTCGACGCGGCCGAGGCCGAGGCGTCACGCCGGGCCGCGCGCGTCGAGCAGCTCGAGACCTTCGCGAAGGACGCCGACCTCGACGCGGCGGTGCAGCAGCGTGGCGCGCTGGCGCTGGTGGTGGCCCTCGTGTGGGCGCTCATCTCGCTCGCCGCGGGCGCGCTGGTGCGGCGCGGGGCGTTCCCCTTCGCGCACCGCGAGGCGCTCGCCGCCATCACGCTCTACGCCGCGATGTCGCTCGGCATCACCGAGACGCTCAAGCGCAAGGTGACGCTCAACCGTGCGCAGCACCGGCTGTTGCGCGGCAACATGGTGGCCCTGTCGGCCTTCGTCGGCTTCTGGGCGCTCACCTGGTGGCTCGGCGTCGCGTTCGGCCACGCGCTCGTGCTGTTCATGTTCCTCGTGTCCGCGCTGTGGGCCGCGGCCGGAGCGCTCTTCGACGTGCGCGGGTGGACGATGGGCGTCGCCTTCCTCATCGGCGCGCTGCTCGCGGCGGCCCTGCCTGGCTGGCAGCTCGAGGTGTTCGGCCTGACGACGCTGGTGGGCTTCAGCGCGCTGGGCGTGGCGTGGAGGCGCTGGCGCGGGGGACGGTGATGTTCGCGACCAGTGACGTTCGCGACTGGTGACGTTCGCGACTGGTGACGTTCGCGACCAGTGACGTTCGCGACTGGTGACGTTCGCGACTGGTGACGTCGGCGACTCGTGACGTCGTCGACTGGTGACCTTCGCGACTGGTGAAGTCGTCGACTGGTGAAGTCGTCGACTGGTGAAGTCGTCGACTGTTGATGTCGGCGACTGGTGATGTCGGCGACTGGTGACGTTCGCGACTGGTGACGTTCGCGACTGGTGACGTCGGCGACTGGTGAAGTCGTCGACTGGTGACGTCGTCGACTGGTGATGTCGGCGACCGGCGTTCATCGCCCCCACCTGACCTGGCACCGCTGGCGCCGGCCGCGCCCACGGTCCGTCGTCGGGTCGTCACCAAGGAACGGCAGGCGGCGTGACGTGGCGGTCCCCGCGTGAACACCGTCGCCCGCTGGCGTTTCCTCGTCGTGACGCAACCGACGACGCAGCCGGCCGCGAGGACGAAGTCGTGCTTCCCGCCGTCGGGTGTACGCTGCGCCGCATGGTCGGTCGAACGATGGCGATGGTCCTCGCAGGTGGCGCTGGCACCCGGCTCGAACCCCTCACCCGCGAGCGCGCCAAGCCAGCGGTGCCCTTCGCGGGCCGCTACCGCATCATCGACTTCTGCCTGTCGAACTTCGTCAACTCGGGCATCTACAAGCTGAAGGTGCTGACGCAGTACAAGAGCGACTCGCTCAACAACCACCTCTCGCGAGCCTGGCGCATGACGGCCTTCCTCGGGCACTACTGCGAGACGGTGCCCGCGCAGATGCGCACCGGCGGCGACTGGTACAAGGGCAGCGCCGACGCCATCTACCAGAACCTCAACCTCATCACCGACGAGGCCCCCGACCACGTCTTCGTCTTCGGCGCCGACCACGTCTACGTGATGGACGTACGCCAGATGTACGACTTCCACCTGGCGCGCGAGGCCGACTGCACCGTCGCCGTGCTGCCAGTGCCCATCGAGCAGGGCTCGGAGTTCGGGATTCTCGACGTCGCGCCCGACGGCCGGGTGAAGGCCTTCGTCGAGAAGCCGAAGAACCCGCCGCCGATGCCCGGCGACCCGACGCGCTGCCTGGCCTCGATGGGCAACTACCTCTTCCGCACCGACGCGCTCGTCAACGAGGTGGTGCAGGACGCGAAGAACGAGGGCTCGGCGCACGACTTCGGCAAGTCGATTCTCTCGTTCATGCACCAGCGCGCGAACGTCTTCGCCTACGACTTCTTCACCAACGTGGTGCCCGGCCAGGGCCAACGGGAGCGCGGCTACTGGCGCGACGTCGGCACCCTCGACGCGTACTTCCAGAGCAACATGGACCTGGTGGCCGTCGAACCGGTCTTCAACCTGTACAACGCCGAGTGGCCCATTCACACGGCCAACTCGACGCTGCCGCCGGCGAAGTTCGTGTTCAACGACGCCGCCACGCAGCGCGTGGGCTACGCCACCGACTCGCTCGTCAGCGAGGGCTGCATCATCTCGGGCGGCCACGTGTCGCGCTCGGTCCTGTCGCCGCGCGTGCGGGTCAACTCGTGGGCCGAGGTCGACCAGTCCATCTTGATGGAGGGCGTGGAGATCGGCCGTCACGCCGTCGTGCGCCGCGCCATCATCGACAAGAACGTCACCATTCC
>JALOQF010000386.1 GCA_025459425.1 Myxococcaceae bacterium
GGCCGAGGCGGCCTCGTTCCGGTAGTAGCCCTTCATGATGTGCGGCCCGCGGATGAGGATCTCGCCGTCTTCTGCGATCTGGAGCTCGACGCCGGGGAACGGGCGGCCGACGGTGCCGATGCGAATGGCGCCGGGCACGTTGATGGTGCTGCCCGCGCTCGTCTCGGTGAGGCCGTAGCCCTCGCAGACGGTGAAGCCGACGAGCTCGAAGAAGTAGCCGATCTTCCGCGGGAGCGGCGCCCCGCCCGACACGAAGAGCTGCAGGCGACCTCCGAGCTTCTCGTCGAGCGCGGCCTTCACCTTCTTGAACACCAGCGCCTTCGCCAGCGAGAACCCGAGCGAGTCGTACGGCCGCCCGGCCTCCTTCGCGGCCACGTACTCGTCGAAGAGCGCGAAGGCCCAGCGCCCGAGCCGGCCCTTCACCCCGGGCGCCGAGAGCGCGCTGCCCTGCACGTTGGCGAAGACCTTCTCGAACACGCGCGGCACCGCCGGGAAGATGGTGGGCTTCGTCTCGGCGAGGTTGGCGACCACCTTCTCGACCGACTCCGCGAAGATGAGCGTGAAGCCCAGCGCGACCCACGCGGCCTTCACCACCTGCGCGAACGAGTGCGCCAGGGGCAGGAAGAGCATGAGCGTGTCTTCGGGCTTCATCACGCCGAGCGAGCGAATCGCCTGCGCCTCGAAGGCCCAGTTCCCGTGCGAGAGCATCACGCCCTTGGGGTCGCCGGTGGTGCCCGAGGTGTAGATGAAGTGACAGAGATCGTCCGGCTGAATGGCCGCCACCCGCGCGTCGAAGTCGTCGTGGGCCTTCCCCTGCTCGACGAGGGCGTCGAGGGTCAGCTCCTTGTCGCCACCGGGAGCGCCCTCGAAGAGCACCAGCGCGCGGCAGTCGGGAGCCTCGGCGAGCTTGGCACGGGCCCGCGTGAGCCGGCCGGGTTGTTTGGCGTCCGGGGCGTCGTGGTCGACGAACAGCAGCACCGCGCCCGAGTTCTGGAGAATGTAGCGGACCTCGTCTGGCGTGTTGGAGGCGTAGATGGGCACGCAGATGGCGCGCGCCGCGGCGATGGCGAGGTCGGTCGCCACCCAGGTGAGGCTCGTGGCGGCGAACACGGCGACGCGGTCGCCCGGCTTGACGCCTGCCGCCACCAGCCCGTTCGAGATCGCCTTCACCCGGTCGACGACGTCACGCCAGGGCACGTCCGTCCACCCGGCGGCGGTCTTGTGGCGCGCCGCCGGCGACGACCGGTCCTTCGCGCGGGCGAGCAACATCTCGACGAGGTTCCGCTCGGTCGGAGCGGGGGCGGGGGCAGCGGCGGCGATCATGGGAGGCTCCGAGGTCGGACTGAAACGGGGGACAGGCGCGCCCTGTCACTTCAGCGCGTTGTCGATCGCCTCGGCGATGGGCCGGGCCCACTTCTTCATGCGTCGGGCCTCGGGCGGATCGTACCCGTCGGCGCCGCCCGTCACCTTGTCGATGTACGTCTTCGCCTCCTTCGCGTTGCCGTCCTTCAGCTCGGTCTCGGCGAGGTAGAGCCACGCGCGCAGGTGCTCGGGGTGCTTCTCGGCGACGCTCTTGAGCTCGGCGCGCGACTTGCCGAGATCGCGCTTGGGCCAGGGCAGCTCCCACCAGTAGCGGCCCTTCGCGTTGATCGGCCCCATGCGGTCGAACGTGGCGTCGGCCTTGCGCGCCTTCTCGAGCTCGTCGTTGAACTTCCCCTCGAGCCCCTCGCCCAGGGCCTTCAAGATGCCGACGGCCTGGCTGTAGGCGCCGATGTTCAGGGCGACGTAGTAATGCCCCTGCATGCCGTCGGGCTTCGCCTTCACGGCGCGCTCCGCCAGCAGCCAGCCTTCCTTGGCGATCTGCTTCTTGAACTTCTCGTCGGTGGCGCCGTCGGCGAGCCACCAGCGGTACCGGGCCGCACGCCAGAGGATCTCGAAGTCGTCTGGGAAGGCCTTGAGGCCCTCGCTGATCGTCTCGTCGGTGGCCTTCATCGACGCGGCGTCATCGCGCGTCTTCCATAGCTCCTCGAGCTTCGAGACGACGTCACCAGACGCCGCGGGCTGCGCCAGGGCCGGGACTGCCAACAGCGCGGTCAACAGGAGGGTTCGCATAGGGCCGGCATGCTCTCCGAAGTCGCGACGAAGAAAAACCGCGATGCACCGGCGGGCGGCGCATCGCGGCACGTGACGAGGGGAACGACCGGGCGGTTCTTCAGGCCGCGGCGTTGACCTCATTCACCTCACCACCCTCGTTCTCGGCGGCGTAGGTCTCGAGGTAGCGGGCGAGGAAGTGCTTCGTCTTGAGCTCGACCTGGCGGACGCGCTCGCGCGAGACACCCCAGCGCTGGCCCAGCTCCTCGAGGGTGCGCGGCTTGTCCTGGGTGAGCCGCTCCTGGAGGATGTCCCAGCCCAGGTCGCCCAGACGACGCTTCACGCGCTGAAGGGCAGCAGCCACCTCTTCGTCCTGCTCGAGGCGGAGGAAGTTCTGGTCGGGCGTCGGCCCCGCGTCCTCGAGGCGCTCCATGTAGGTCGACTCGGACTCGTCATCGAGCGGGGTGTCGAGCGAGAAGTCGCTCATCGAGATGCGCTCGTGCTCGCCGCCACGCACGTGGCTGCGGTTGTCCTTGAGGTAGCGCGTGATGTAGGCGCGAATCCACCACACGGCGTAGGTGGCGAAGCGCACGTTCTTCTTCGGGTCGAAGTGCTCGATGGCCTTCATCAAGCCCACGTTGCCCTCTTGAATGAGGTCGTCGAGCCGGGCCCCACGGCTGGCGAACTTCTTGGCCACCGCCACGACGAACGGCAGGTTCGACACGGCCAGCGTGCGGCGTGCCGCCTCGTCGCCCTTCTTGGCGCGCCGGGAGAGCTCGTACTCGTCTTCGCGGGTCAGCTGTTTGTGGCCGCCCATGCTGCGCATGTAGTGGGACAGGCCATCGGTCGATCGAGCGATCACTTTTTCGTCCTCCGACTTGAACAAGGTTTGTTCAACGTCGAAGAGAAGATGCTCGCTCCAGATTTCGGTTTCGAAAAAGCTCATCGGCGGCCTCCCCGGAGGAACTGCGTCGGTTCGTGGGGTTGCAGAGCAAGGGCGGGGCCGCCGACACCCGTCAGGAAACACCAATGAACTTCAGGCCTTGCCAGGGTCGGGAAAGACTTTGCCCGGGTTCATCGTGACTGCCGGGTCGAAAAAGACCCTCAGCCGTCGTTGCAGGTCGAGGAGCGCCGGAGCCTGCTCGAGGCCCAGAAACCGTTGCTTGGCCAGGCCGACGCCATGCTCGCCGGTGATGGTGCCACCGAGTTCAACGGTAACGGCCATGAGGTCGGCAAGCACGGCCTCGACGCGGGGCCAGTCGGCGCGGTCGCGGTAGAGCACGTTGGTGTGGAGGTTGCCGTCACCGGCGTGGCCGTAGGTGGCCACCACCAGGCCGGCCCGGGCGCCTGCGGCCTTGAAGCGCTCGATGGCCTCGGGGACCTTCGAGCGCGGCACCACGACGTCTTCCGAGATCTTCCGGCCTCCGAGCGCACGCAGGGCCGGGGAGACCTCGCGGCGCACGCTCCAGAGCCGCTCCCGCTGGACCTCGTCCTGGGCCACCTGCGCCTCGAGGCTGCCGCGGCTGGCGCACCGCTCGACCAACGAGGCCAGGTCGGCCAGCACGGCATCGTCCTGCACGCCGTCGACCTCGGCGATGATGACCGCTCCTGCGTCGCCCGGTACGGGCAGCCCACGCCCCGCGATGGCCTGGAGCGCGACGTCGTCGAGCAGCTCGAGGGTGCGCGGCCACAGGCCGCTCGTCAGGACCTCGGTGATGGCCTCGGCGGCCTGCGAGACATTCCGGAATGGAATGAGCGCCGTGCGCACCACGCGCGGGCGGGGGATCAGCTTCAGGGTGATCTCGGTGGCGACGCCCAGCGTGCCTTCGCTGCCGACGAAGAGGCCGACGAGATCGTACCCGGCGACGCCCTTGCTCGTGCGGCGGCCGACCCGCACCACCTCGCCGGTCGGGAGCACCCACTCGAGGCCGAGCACGTAGTCGCGCGTGACGCCGTACTTGAGGGCGCGGGGGCCTCCGGCGTTCTCGGCCACGTTGCCGCCCATCGTGCAGTAGCCCGCCGAGTTCGGGTCAGGCGGGTAGAAGAGGCCGTGGCGCGCGGCGACGTCGTCGACGTGCTGGGTGAGGACGCCGGGCTGAACGACGATCAAGAGATCGGCCGGGTTCACCTCGAGGACGCGGTTCATTCGTTCGAGCGAGAGCGACACCCCGCCCCGCACGGGCAGGCTGCCTCCGCTCTTTCCGCTGCGGGCGCCGACCGGCGTGACGGGGACCCCCAGCATGGAGCCGAGCGCCAGCACCTTCGCGACCTGCGCGGTGCTCGTGGCCCGAATCACGGCGTCGGGCGGGAACGTGCCGAGGTCCGACTCGTCGCGCCCGTACGGCTCGATCGCCACGGGGTCGGTCGCGACGTCGGCCTCGGCCCCGAAGGCCTCGCGGAACGCGTCGAGCAACGCCCGCACCCGCGACGGTTCGACCCGCGTCACCGCTTTCCGAGGCGCGCCCACAGCTCCGCGCGCAGCCCCGGCTCCTTCAGCACGCCGTCGTAGGCCTCGGCGTGGGTGACCGCGTCGCACTGCTCTCCACCACGAAGGCGCAGGCACGTCTGCTCGGCCTCGAGCACGCACGCCGCGCCCTGGCTGCCGAGCTCGCGCATCAGTGCGGTGGTGACCTGCCGCGCGAGCTCTTCCTGGAGCACGAGCCGGTGCGCGAAGCAGTCCACCAGGGCAGAGAGCCGACCGAAGCCGATGACCGAGGTGCCCGGCACGTAGGCGAGGTGCGCCCGGCCCGAATACGGCAGCAGGTGATGCGGGCACATCGAGCGGAACCAGAGGTCGGTGACGACGACGACCTCGCGGTCCGAGGCGGCCGACACGGGGAAGCGCTCTCCGAGCACCGAGGCGGGCGTGCGGCGGTAGCCATCGAGGAACTCGTCGGCCCAGGCCTCGGTGACGCGCTCGGGCGTCTGCGCGAGGTTGGGGTCGGCCGGGTCGAGCCCAGCCGCGACGAGGAAGTCCTTCACCGCCTTCTGCATGGCGGCGCGATCGGGGCGCTTCGACGGGCGGCGGGCGGCGCTCACTTCGTGTAGGTGACGCAGTACTCCGGGGTCTCCCACAGCTTCAGCTCCTTGAGCCCCGGCACCAGCGGCTCGAGCTGCGCCCACATCCACACCACGATGTTCTCGGCCGTCGGGTTCTCGACGATGTCGTTGAGGTAGTAGTGGTCGACCTTCGTCAGCACCTTGTCCCAGACGGTCTTCTTCACCTCGTCGAAGTCGCGAATCATGCCGTCCTTCGGCGACGGGCGCCCCTCGAGGATGACGTGCAGCACGTAGTTGTGGCCATGCAGCCGCTTGCACGGCCCGTCGTAGAACGGGAGCTGGTGCGCGGCGCTGAAGTGGAACTCGACGGACAGCGTCATCTGCATGAGGCGCCTCTACACAGAAATCGCCGCGGGAGTCGACCCGGGCGACGACTCAGAAGAAGCGGACCGGCTCGGTGCGCGTGAGCTTCTCGATGGGCACGTCGACCTCGACCTCGTCGGTGGGAATGAACGCGGGCCGATCGATGCACATGAAGCTCTGCTCGCGATCGGTGACGTTCTCGTAGCGGTGCGGGAAGCCCTTCGGCCAGGTGTGCGCGACGCCCGGGGTCGCCGGCTGCCCCTGGAGCAGCAGCCCGTCACCGAGCACCAGCTCGGACTCGTCGAGGTGGTGGTGCACGTGGGTCGGCAGCACCGTCTTCGGGTAGATGCGCTCGCGGTACACGCCGCACTCGCGCGTCTCGAAGATGATGTCGACGAAGCCGAAGTGCTTGGTCTCGGTCGTCATCTGGAAGTCGGCGCGGGTGCGGTGAAGCTCGAGGGTCGGCACGGCGGCGCCCGAGAGCGCGACGAGCTTCGACAGGCGCACGTCGACCTTCTCGACCTGCGGCCGGGGCACGTCCTGGCTCGGCGGCGCGAGGAGCCACGCGGCGACCGCCTCGGCGGCGCTCTCGAGCAACCTGAACCGGCCCGCGACGAGGATGAAGCGCAGCTCGCCCAGCAGGCGCGAATAGTCGACGGTGTCGGCGAGCTTGCCGTGCCTGGCAGCCGCGCGCATGTCGAAGTGGAGTGTCACGTCCAGCTCGACCGGCTGGGGCGTGTTCCGTTCGAAGTCGAAGAGGCCGACGATGCAGTCGAACCGCATGCCGCGCAGGGAGAGACGATCGAGGGGTGACGTGCTCATGCGACGCTGAGGCCTCCGTCGACGCGAAGCGTCTGGCCGGTGATGTAGGGAGACTGGGCGAGGAAGACGACGGCGCGCGCGATGTCCTCGGGGGAACCTTCACGGCGCAGCGGGATGCGACCGAGGATGTCGGCCTTCTGGGCGTCGGTGGTCTCGGCGGCCATGGCGACAGGCCCCGGGGCGACGGCGTTGACCCGAATCGTCGGCCCCAGCTCGAGGGCGAGCGAGCGGGTCAGCTGATCGAGCGCGGCCTTCGACGCGAGGTAGTGCGCGAAGAAGTGGGTGGTCGTGTACGCGTGCGTGACGGCCATGTCGGTGACGTTGACGATGCTTGCGCGGGGGGAAGCGCGCAGCGCCGGCAGGAGCCCCTGAATGAGGAAGAACGGCGCGGCGAGGTTCACGCGATACATCTCGTCGAGCTGG
>JALOQF010000387.1 GCA_025459425.1 Myxococcaceae bacterium
CGAGAACGCCTACGCCTTCATCGCGTGGAACCTGGCCCACCCGGCGCTGGGAGACGTGCGGGTCCGGCGCGCGCTCGCCCACCTGTACCCCGCCGAGGTGATCTCGAGGGTCGTCGAGCTCGGCCTCGAGGCCCGCACCACCTGCCCGTTCCTGCGCACCTCGGCGAGCTGCCACCCCGACGTCACGCCGCTCCCGTTCGATCCCCCGGCCGCCGAGGCCCTGCTCGACGAAGCCGGGTGGCGCGACGCCGATGGCGACGGAGTGCGGGAGCGCGACGGCCAGCCACTCGTGATCACCTTCCTCGCGGTCACCCAGTCGCAGCGGCAGGCGAAGCTCCTTCCGCTGTACCAGGAGGCGCTGGGCCGGGCCGGGGTTCGGCTGGTGCTCGAGCCGGTCGATGGAAGCCAGCTCGTCGCGCGCCTGCGGACGCATGACTTCGAAGCGGCGGCGCTGGCCTGGTCGAGCCCCGACGCCGTGTCCGATCAGTACGATCTGTTCCACTCGTCGCAGGCCGATGGCGGCAAGAACTACGTCGGGCTGCGCGACGGGTCGATCGACGCGCTCCTCGAGGCCATTCGCCGTGAGCCCGACCCCCTCGAGCGTCCGCCGCTCGAGCGCCAGCTCCACAAGCTCGTCTTCGCCCAGCAGCCCTACCTCTTCCTCACCAGCCGGCCGGCGCTCGACGCGGTGAAGGTGCGGGTGCACGGCCTTTTGCCGAGCCTCGCAGGCTACGACTTCGCGCGCGTCTGGGTGGACCCCTGAGTGGGCCGGCTGATCGCCACGCGGCTCGGGTTGATGGTGCCGACCTTCCTGGTCATCACCGCGCTCACCTTCGCGATGGCGCACCTCGCGCCGGGGGATCCGCTCCTCTTGTCGGAAGACGCTCCTGCCTCGGCCGACACCGTCGCCCAGGCCCGGACCCGCCTCGGGCTCGATCGGCCGCTGCTCGAGCGCTACGTCACCTGGCTGGGGCGACTTGTGCGCGGCGACCTCGGTGTGAGCGTCGTCGACCGGGAACCGGTGCGCGGGAAGATCGGCACGGCGCTCCCGAGAACGGTCCTCGTGTCGGGCCTCGCGCTGCTGATGGCGTGCCTCGTCGCGGTCGCGCTGGGGGTGCTCCTCGCTGCGCGGCATGAGGCGGCCTGGGCGCGCCTGGTGGCGGCCGCGCTCACCCTCGCGTCGGGCGTGCCGTCATTCTGGGTGGCGGTGATGGCGCTGTTGCTGTTCGCCACGCCGCGCGGCGTCGAGTGGTTTCCGCTGCAGGGCCTCGAGGGGCCGGCGCACCTCGTCCTGCCGGTCGCCTGCCTCGCGTGGCCCACCGTAGCGATGCTGACGCGCTACGTGCACACCGGCGTGAGGAAGGCCCTCGAGCAGGACTTCGTTCGCGCCGCGCGCGCCCGGGGGCTGTCCGAGCGCCGGGTGCTCTACTTCCACGCCCTGCCGAACGCGCTGGTGCCGCTGGTGACGGTGTTGGGGCTGCACCTGCCGCACGTCTTCGCAGGGAGCGTCGTCATCGAGCGCGTCTTCGGCATTCAGGGCATGGGGCTGCTCGCCTTCGAGGCGATCGGCACGCGCGACTACCCGGTGGTGATGGGGGTGGCCACGGTGATGGCGGCCGTCACGCTCACCTCGATGCTCCTCGCCGACCTCGCCTCCATGGCCGCAGACCCACGCCTCGCGTCGGGAGCACGCCGATGACGCGGGTCGCGGCTGCGGTGCTGGTGGCCTGGCTCGTGCTCGCGCTCTTCGCCGACCTGATCGCCTCGGAGCTGCCGCTGGCGGTGCGGGTCGATGGCCAGACGTGGCTGCTGCCGGCGCTCGGCCGGCCCAACGCGCTGCGAGGCGAGACCCACGCGACGCTGGCTCCGCGCGCGGAGTGGTTGGTGCGCGCGCCCGTTCCCTTCGGGCCGCTGCAGACGGTGGTGACGCTCGAGCCAGATCGGGCCGGCGCGCCGCCGTGGGGCCCCGACGCGCGGCACCTGCTGGGCACCGACGAAATCGGCCGCGATGTGCTGTCGCGGTTGATCCACGGCGCGCGCGTCACGCTCCTGGTGGCCTTCGGGGTGGTGCTGCTGTCGACGGCCCTGGGCGTGGTGCTCGGCGCGCTCGCGGGCCTCAAGGGCGGGGTGATCGATCTGCTCATCTCGCGGCTCATCGAGGTGGCCTCGACGTTCCCGACGATCTTCTTCTTGATGGTGATCGTCGCAGCCCTGCGCGCGCCCTCGCTCTGGGCGGTGGTGCTGGTGCTCGCCGCGACGAGGTGGATCGAGGCCGCCCGCCTGATGCGCGCCGAGGTGCAGCGGCTCGCGGGGCTCGACTTCGTGCAGGCGGCGCGGGCCCTGGGCGCCTCGGAGCTGCACGTGCTGCTGGTCCACCTCGTGCCGAACGCCCTCCGCCCGGTGGGGGTGTCGGCCACCTTCGCCGTCGGGACGGCCGTGTTGCTCGAGTCGGGGCTGTCGTTCCTCGGGCTGTCGGTGCCTCCGCCTGGCCCTACCTGGGGGGAGCTGCTCGTGCAGGCCCACCGCACGCTGGTGCACCCCGGCGCCTGGTGGCTCGCGCTGTTCCCGGGCCTGGCCATCGCCTCGGTGGTGTTGGCGACGCAGGCGGTCGGCCATGCCCTTCAGCGAAGATTCGACGGGCGGGCCTGAGCGGCTAGAGTACCGCCTGCACATGCCTTCGATTCGCCTGGGCGACCTGCTCGTCAAAGCCAAAGTCGTCTCCGAGAGCCAGCTCAAGGCCGCGCTCGCGGAGCAGCAGAAGTGGGGCGGGCGGCTCGGCGAGATCCTCGTGCGCATGAACCTCGTCACCGAGGACATGCTGGTGAAGGCGCTGTCGAAGCAGCTGAACGTGCAGGCGGTGAACCTCGAGGCCGTGCAGGGCGTTCCCCCGCACGTGCGCGCGAAGATCCCCGCCGACGTGGCGCGCGATCTCACGGCCCTGCCGCTGCAGCTTCGGGACGAGGGCAAGACGCTCGTGGTGGCGATGGCCGAGCCGCAGAACCTCAAGCACCTCGACACGTTGCGATCGGTCTCGCGATGCAAGGTGGTGCCGCAGATCGCCGGTCGCCAGGCGATCGCCCGGGCCTTCACGCGGTTCTACGACGAGGCCTCGGACGTCGAGAGCGACGTCGAGGGCAGCTTCAAGCTGGTCGACTCGCAGGGCCACACGATCATCAAGAACGCCGAAGACATCGCGGCGAAGCGCAAGGCCACGAAGGAAGCGGTTCCGGCTGCAAGGCCCGCGTCGGTGGCCGAGGCTCCGGCCCAGGCTCCGTCGCTGTCGGGCAAGAGCCCCACGGAGCTGCTCAACGCGATCGAGGCGGCGCAACGCAAAGAGGTCGGAGCGCTGAAGGCCATGGTGGAGCTGCTCATCGAGAAGGGCGTCTTCACCCGGGAAGAGTACCTGGCGAAGGTCAAGCGCTGAGGAGCGATGCGCAAGAAGCTCGGAGAGATCCTCGTCGCCTCGGGGGTGGTCACCCAGACCGACCTCGACGTCGCCCTGGGCGATCAGACCGCCGGTGAACCCTCGCGGGTCGGCGACCTGCTCGTCGCGCTCGGGAAGATCACCCCCGTTCAGCTCGCGCGCGCGCTGTCGCAGCAGCACGCGATACCCTTCATCCAGCTCCCGCCGGTGCCGGGCGACGTGCTCAAGACGATCCCCATCGAGTTCCAGCAGCAGCACCGGCTCGTGCCGTTCCGCGTGACGGGCGAGGCCATCTCGGTGGCCGTGGCCGACCCCTCGAACATCGACGCGATCGAAGAGCTGCGCTCGCAGCTCAACAAGAAGGTGAACCGCTACGTCGCCGCGTCCGACGAGATCGACGCCATTCACGCGGGCGCGCTCGGGGTGGCCTCGCTCGACATGCCCAGCATCGCGCCGGCCGTCGCGCCGGTGAGCCGGGGCCCCTCGGCGAAGGAGCTCTTCGGGTCCCTCGAGCTCGAGCCGTCGGCGAGCGCGTCGTCGCTGGGTGACGATCTCTTCTCTGGCATCGATCTGCCACCACCCGACGTCGGCGACCTGCCGCCCCCACCCGCGGTGGCGCCGGTGGCGAAGGTCTCGCGTCGGGCCCAGGAGGACGAACCCGAGTTCTTCGAGGCGAGCCCTGCGCCCCGTTCGGTGCCGGTGGCCGCGCCGGCTGCGCTGCCGGCCGAGTCCTTCGAGCTCGACGGCGTCCCCATCGAGCAGGCGGCCGACGGGCTGACGTCGTCGCCGAGCGGCACCTTCGATCTGACGAGCGCCGTCGAAGAAATCAGCCCCGAGCCGGTGTCCGAGCCCTCGGGCTCCTTCGAGGTCGCCGTGTCGGACTCGGGCAACTTCGGCGCGGCGCCCGCGGCCGAACCCTTCGACTACCCCTTCACCGACTCGGGCAACTTCGTGTCCTCCGAAGGGCCCGCTCCGGCCGTGGCTGCTCCAGCGTTCGAGTTTCCGCCACCGCCCGGCGGAGCGCTCGAGTCCTCGGGCACCTTCGATCTCACCGAGCCGGTCGAGCCCTCTGGCAACTTTGCGTTTCCCCCGCCGCCGCCGGCCGCCGCGAGCCTCGAGTCGGGCGCCGACTTCGCCTTTCCGCCGCCGCCCCCGGGTGCGTCGGAGGCAACGGGCGACTTCGTGTTCCCGCCGCCACCGGCAGCACCCGTCGCGGGGCAGGCCGAGAGCTCGGGCTCGTTCGAGGTGTCGTTGTCCGAGGCGTCGGGAGACTTTGCGGCGCCGCCGCAGGCCGTCGACGACTTCTTCGCGCCTGCGCCCCCTGCGCCCGGTGTGGCACCGCGCGCGCCAGCGCCCTTCTCGAGCGCGGCCGAAGAGCCCATTTCGGTCGACGAGCTGCCGATGGAGCCCGAGCCGGCCGAGCCCCTGTTCGAGGTGCCTGCGGGCGAGCCGCTGTTCGTCGAGCCCGCGCCGGCCATCGAATCGCCGAGCCCGAACGTCGTCGTCGCCGCAGGCCCCGACACGACGGCGCCCATCGACTTCCCCCCACCGCCTCCAGCGCCGGTCGAGCCATACCCGGAGCTCGAGCCGGCGGCGCCGGTGCCCGTGGTCGAGGCGCCCGCTCCAGCGTCGATGCCGTCGTGGCTCGGCGCTGACGCGTCGGCTGCGGCGGCTCCGGTCGCTGGCTTCGTGCTCACCCCGGGGGAGTGGACGGGGCGGCTCGACGACGTTCCGCCCTCGAGGTTGATCGTCGGTGCCGTGAAGGCGCTGGTGACGAAGGGGCTCGTGACGGAAGCCGAGATCCTCGAGGCGCTCGGCAAGAAGGGCTGACGTGTCGGCGCTGCTCGAGCTCGAGTCGCTCGCGGTGCGCCATGGGCCGACGCTGCTGGTCGACGGGCTGTCGCTGCGCCTCGAGCGGGGGCAGGTGCACGCGCTGGTGGGCGAATCGGGGAGCGGAAAGACGCTCTCGATGCTCGCGCTGCTCGAGCTGCTCCCTGCCGGCCTGAGCGCGAGCGCGGCGCGGCTGTCGGTCGACGGTGCCGACGTCGCCTGGGGCACGAGGGCGCACGCCGCGCTCCGCGGGCGAACCCTCGCCATGATGCTTCAGGATCCTGCATCGGCGCTCGACCCGGTGATGCGCGTCGGGCGGCAGATCGACGAGGTGCTCGACCTGGTGAAGGCCGCGCCGGCGCGCCGGGACGAGCTGTTGCGCGCGGTGGGCTTTCCCGAACCGCTCACCGTCGCCGCGCAGTACCCACACCAGCTCTCCGGGGGCATGCGGCAGCGGATCTTGCTGGCGGCTTGTCTGGCCGCGGGGCCAAAGGTGCTGGTGGCCGACGAGCCGACGACCGCGCTCGACGCGGCGCTTCGCGGCGGCGTGCTGGCGCTGCTCCGCGACCTGGCGACGAAGCAGGGGCTGGGCGTGCTGGTGATCACCCACGATCTCGACGCGGCCCGGGCGATCGCCGACGAGGTGACGGTGCTCTACGCGGGCCGGGTGGTGGAGCAGGGCCCGACGCGCCGATGTCTCACGACGCCGCGGCACCCCTATACCTCGGCGCTCCTCGCTGCTCGGCCGGGCGGCGTGGGGCTCCCGGTTCCGATTCCCGGCACCATCCCACCACCTGGGCAGTGGCCCGCCGGCTGCCGCTTCAGGCCGCGCTGCCCCGGCGCCTCGGCGACCTGCGACGGCCAGCCGCCGCTCTCGGCCGGCGTCGCCTGCCACCACCCGCTCGAGCCGGCGCCGTGACGGTCCTCAGCGTCGAGCACCTCAGCGTCCGCTACCCGGCGCAACCCGAAGACGTGGTGCGCGACGTGTCGCTCTCGGTCGCCACCGGCGAAGTGCTGGGCCTCGTCGGCGAGAGCGGCTCGGGCAAGTCGACGCTGCTGCGGGCCTGGCTGGGGCTGCTGGCGCCCCGGGGAGGCGTGGTGCGGTGGAACGGCCGTGCGTTGGGGGCCCTCGACTCAGCCGAGCTGCGCGCGCTTCGCCGCCAGGTGCAGCCGGTGTTTCAGGATCCGCAGACGGCGCTCGACCCGCGGCTCACCGTGCGGCAGGCGCTGGCCGAGCCCTTTCGGATTCACCGTGAGCCCTTCACCGACGAGATCCTGGGGGCGCTGCTGGGCGAGGTGCAGGTGCCTTCCGACGTCCTCGGGCGGTTGCCCTCGGCGTTGTCGGCGGGGCAGCGGCAGCGGGTTGCCCTGGCGCGGGCGTTGGCGCTCTCACCCGCGGCGCTGATGCTCGACGAGCCGGTGAGCGCGCTCGACGTGTCGGTGCTCGCGGTGGTGGGCACGCTCGCCACGCAGGTGGCCGTCCTCTTCGCGGGGCGGGTCGTCGAGGTGGGGCCCGCGGCTGCGGTGCTGAAAGCGCCCCGGCACCCGTATACGCGCCAGCTCGTGACGGCGGCCATCGAGCCCACCATCGAGCGCCCCATCGCACCCGAGCCCGGCTGCGCGTTTCGCCTCAGGTGTCCCCACGCGCAGGCCTCGTGCGGCCAGACGCCGGCACTGTCGGGAGCGCCGCACGCCTCGGCCTGTCCCGTGGTGAAGTGAGGGCCTGCCGTGTTCTGGCTGAGCCACCACTTCCCCGACGAGTACCACCGCTGCTACCGCGTCGGGCCGCTCCACGTGTGCGCGAGGTGCCTGGGCGTCTACCCGGTGGCCATCGTCGCCG
>JALOQF010000388.1 GCA_025459425.1 Myxococcaceae bacterium
GCCGGCTTGCGCGAGACGTAGTCCTTCCAGTTCACCAGCACGAAGAGCTCGCGGCTGCCGACGATGCCGCCGATGAAGACCGAGAAGGCGAGGTCCATGATCTGATCGCGCCGCTTGAGGCCCAGCTCGCCCGGCCATTCCCGGCGCGCGAGCAGCGCCGCCACCGTCACGGCCGACAAGAAGCCCGCGCCCAGCATGATGCCGTACGTGTGCACGGGAATGCCCTCGCCCTTGCCCTTGCCGAGGAAGGGCACCGTGAGGTCGGTCGCGTAGAAGACGCCGATCGCCGCGAGCACCACGCCGAGCACGCCGTAGAGGATGGCGCGGTTGCGCTTCTCGTCGGGCGTCGCGGGAATGATCTTGCCCTTGTCGTCAACAGCATCGGCGTTGCGCCAGCCCGACCACGCCGCGTACCCGATGAGCGCGAGCACCAGCACGTAGAGCATCGGCCGTGAGCCATCGGTGTCGAACTTCAGCCGGTAAATGATGGGCAACATGGGCAGCGGCGTACCGTGGGGCGTCCACCGAGGCAACGGGAGCTTTCCGGCCCTTCGGAGAGGGCGCGGCCGTGCTAGCGCGCGGTCCATGTCGCTCGGCCGCTGGGCCACCCGACTCGGTGTCACGCTGGCGGCCGCGGGGGCCACGCTGCCCCTGCGTCATCCGTTCCCGGCCATCACCGACTTCCCGGAGCACGCCGCCACCATCGCAACGGTGCACGACGTGCTGTTCGCCGGACCGCTGGCCGACTGGTACCGGCTCGACTTCGTGCATACGCAGTACTGGCTGATGGCGGTGCTGGGCGCGCTGCTGTCACCGCTCGCTGGAGGCGCCGTGCCGGCGCTGACGCTCCTGCTGGTCGCCTCGGTGGTGGGGACGGTGGTGGCGTTGATGCGGCTCCTCCACGTGCTCGAGCTCGACGAGCGCCTCGCGCTGGTGGCCGTCGCCCTCGTGTGGACGCGGCCGATGACGCTGGGCTTCGTCCCCTTCCTCCTCGCGACGCCGCTGGTGCTGCTGGCGCTGGCCGAGGTGGGGCACCCGACGCGCACGCGCGGGTGGCTGGTGGCGACGTTGGGCCTCGGCACGTTCTTCCTGAACCTCGCCTCGGTGGTGTGGCTGGGGCTCGGCGCGCTGGCGCTCGGCCTTTCGCTGGAGGCCTCGACCGGCCCGTGGCGCGCGCTCCCGAGGCGACTTCTGCCCCGCCTGTGGGGCGTCGGTGTGCTCGCGTTTCCACTGCTCGGGTGGGCGCTCTTCAGCGACGTCACCAACGTCGACGCGTCACGCTTCACGGTGTCGATGCGCGGCCAGTGGTGGTCGCCGCTGCGCTTGCTGCGCGAGGCGCCGGGCTGGCTGCTCGACCGCTGGCACCTCGAGCAAGATCGGTGGTGGCTGTGGGGGCTGGCGCTGGCGTGCGTCGTGCTCGCGCTCCCGATGGGAGAGAAGGAGTCCTCTTCCGGCCGTCGGCCTGCGCTCGCCCTCGCCGCCGCGACGTTGACGCTGTGCCTGGCCTTGCCCTTCGAGCGCGGGTGGCTGTGGGGCCTGAGCGCGCGCTTTCTGCCCGTGGCAGCGATGCTGCTGGCCGTGGCGCTCCCGAGCCGACGGGGCCTGGTACGAACCGTGGGGCTGGCGCTGGTCGCCGTGGTGTCGGCGGGTGTGACGTGGCTGGCCGACGATCGGTTTGGCGCGGCCCAGCCCGAGCTTCAGGGCGCCGAGCTGCTCAGGGGACTGCCGTCGAGCGCCCGGGTGCTGCAGCTGTCGTTCGACGAGAACTCCGCCGTCACGCTCGACGCCGCGACACCGCATCTGGTGGCCTATCACCGCGCGTGGAATGGCGGTGCGAACGAGCCGTCGTTCGTCGACCTGCCGCAGTCCGTGGTGCGGTACCGCGACGGCAAGGCGCCGTACTTGCGCCCGTGGCCCTGGGAATTCGAACCCAACGGCTACGACAACGAGAAGGAAGGCCCGCACTCCGACTTCGTGCTGGTGCGCGGCGAGGGCGCGTCGTTTCCACCGGCGGAAGGCACGCCCGGCCCGCGCTGGCGGCTGTTCAGGGAGCGAGCGGGGTGGCGTTTGTTCGAGCGGCGTCACGATGGGTGACCAAATCGGCGAGACTCCCGGTGATGACGCCCGCCATCGAGCTGCGCGACGTGCACAAAGCCTTCGGTGACAACCGGGTGCTCCAAGGCGTCTCGCTCGCGGTGGCGCCGGGTGAGACGTTCGTGCTGCTGGGCCGCAGCGGCTCGGGCAAGACGGTGGTGCTCAAGCTCATCGAGGGCCTGCTCCAGCCCGACGCCGGCCAGGTGCTGCTCGAGGGCCACGACCTGGCCACCGCGAAGGCGAAGGAGCTGCTCGAGCTGCGCGGGCTCCTCGGCATTCAGTTTCAGTCGGGCGCGCTGTTCGACTCGATGACGGTGTTCGAGAACGTGGCCTTTCCACTCCGGGAGCGACACCTGCTGCCCTCGGCGAAGGCCATCGACGCCCGGGTGCGCGAGACGCTCGAGCTGGTGGGCCTGACGGACGCGGCCGAGGTGCTGCCCGGGGCGTTGTCGGGCGGCATGCGCACCCGCCTGGCGTTCGCGCGCGCGTACGGCGTGCGGCCCCGCATTCTGCTGTGCGACGACCCGACGGCCGGGCTCGACCCGCTCCTCACCGAGGCCGTCGACGAGGCGCTCGCCGTCGGCAAACGCTCACTCGGCGCCACCATCGTGCTCGTCACCAACAGCCTGCCGACGGCCTTCCAGCTCGGCGACCGGCTCGGCCTGCTGCACGACGGCCGACTCGTCGAGGTCGCCGGGCCGCTCGCCTTCCGCGCGTCGGAGCACCCGGCCGTCAAGGCGTTCCTGCACGACTGGCTCGAGCGGCACGGGGTGTGAGCGGCGGCGCTCGCCGTCACGGCGGCTCGACGGCGTCGACCACCTCGCGCGCCTGCCGAAAGGAGAACCCCGCACGCACGAGGGCCGCGAGGTCCTTCTCGCGGCGCGCCTCACGCCCCGACGTCCGAAAGACGCCCAGGCGTTTCCTCCGCGCCCACGTCCACACGGCCTCGGCGTCGGTGGTGGGCTCCTCGGCGGCGGCCTTGCGCGACAATTCACGGCTGATGCCCGCGCGGCTCAGCTTCACCCCGATGGCGCGCGCGCTCGCCCCGCCGCGACGCAGGCTCGCCACCTTGTTCACCGCCAGCTTCTCGTCGTCGAGGTACCCCGCGCGGGACAGCCGCTCGACGACGCCGGTGATGAGCACGGCCTGGTCGCCCACCACCTCGGCGCCGTCCTTCACCCAGCGGCGGATGCGGCGGTCGAGCATGCGGCGCACGCCGGCCACCGACGCGGGGAAGCGCCGCAGGTAGAAAAGAGAGACGTTCCAGAGCCGCTGTTCGGTGACCTTCCGTGGCACGCCGCCCTTCTGCCACAGACCCCTGACATCGAGGCACGCCGCCGTCGAAGGCTGTTCCCCCGATGGAGCCGCGCTCCTCGCTCGACGCCGGGCGCTGCGCGTTCAGGAGGCCGAAGCCTCGCGGGCGGAGGTCGGCCGCGACCGTCTGGGCTGGGCCTTGGCAGCGCCTCGACGACGCCGCCCCCTCACCAGCGGCGCCGGGGCGAACAGGGCCGTTGGCGCGCCGACGAGCAGCCCTTCTGCACCTCACCGGGCTTGCGCACGACGATGGGAATGCGTCGGCAGCCCTGCCTTCGCCGCACGACGGTCGGGCCCGGCCGCTGGCTCCAGTCTTCGACCACCACCTGGAACGTGGCCGGCTTCGACGTGTGCACGAGCGGCCACAGCGCGGCCACCGCCGAGCTCGCCGTCAGCACGGCGACGAGGAGCGCCATCATTCGACGGCCTCAGTCTTCGCGACGTTGCCGCGGATGAAGACGATGGCGCTCTTCCGCCGCTCCTGGAGCAGCGCCATGCGCTGCCCATCGAACAACGTCCGAATGCTGGTGTGCGCGGTGCGCTCGACGCCCATGTCGACGTCTTCTTCGTTGCGCAGCGAGAGCGACAGCGTGCCCAGCTCCTGCGCGAGGGCCAGCACCTCGGCCTCCTCGGGGATGACGAGCAGCGTGACGTGGTTGTAGTCGCGCTGGCCCTCGGGCACGAGGTTGACGTTGGTGGTGCCGGTGATGCGCCCGGTCGCCAGCACGATGACGTTCTGGAGCAGCGTGATGGCCACCTGGTCGCCCAGCGTCGGGTCCTTGAAGGTGCCGATGAGGTCGACGTGGTCGTTCGGGCGCACCCAGCCGCCCACCGACGCCGAGCCCTTCACGTCGACCGTGAAGGCGCGGGCCTTCTTCATCACCTTCGTCGACAGGCGCTCCGCCGCGCGCGTCGTCTCGAACTGACTCCAGAGCAGCGGGTCTCCAGCCTGCACCGGCACGAGCACCTTCTGGTTGATGATGTACGAGGCCGAGTCGGGCTTCACGACGGACGAGGTGACGAACTGCTCGGGAATGGTGCGCTGGCTCACCATCTCCATCGTCACCACCGTGCCTTCGGACAGGTCGACCGACGCCACCACCACGGGCACCAGGTTCCACCCCTTGCGCACGTCGGCCTCGCGCTTCTTCACCGCCGACCAGGCGATGAGCCCGGCGACGAGGCCGAGCGAGATGGCGATGAGGAGCGGCGTCTTTCCCTTGAGCATCGGTGGTCCCTTTCAGCGCTTTGGCTGCAGGAAGGAGCCACGACCGAAAGGAGCGTTAACCGCCACACGAAGCCCAACGGTTGCGATGGGTTGGGCTCGACTTCGGCGCTTGCGTGCGGGGCCGGCGGTCGCCAGAAGGCGACGGCATGACGCGCGTTCGCCTCGCCCTCGAGTGGTTCCTCAACCCCGACCATGTGCCCTTCCTCATCGGGCTGGAGCGCGGCTGGTTCCGCGACGCCGGCCTCGAGCTCGAGCTGGTGGAGCCGAAGGAGCACGTCGACGCGGCAGACGCCCTGGCGCGCGGTGAGCTCGAGGTGGCCATCACCGAGCCGATTCACCTGGTGCAGGACCTGGCGGCGGGGCGCTCGGTGGTGGGCTTCGCGCGCTTCCTGCACACCAACGGAGGCGTGATGTACCTGCAGGGCCGCGGCATCGAGCGCCCGCGCGACATGGCGAAGGCCCGGGTGCAGTACCCCGGCGCGCCCGGACCCGGCGGAAAGGCCATCGTCGCCACCATGGTGCAGGCCGACGGCGGCGCCTTCGCGCCCGAGGCGCTGACGCCGGTGAACCACGGCTTCTTCCACACCAACGCGCTCGCCGAGGGCAAGGCGGACGTCGCCACGCTGGCCTTCTGGAACTTCGAGCTCGTCGAGGCGGCGCACCGCGGGCTCGACGCCGGCTTCTTCGCGTTGAAGGACTGGGGCGTGCCCGACTTCTGCCAGCTCATTCTCATGACGCGACCGGAGCTGCTCGAGCGCGAGCGGCCCACCTTCGTGAAGCTGGTGCAGGTGCTGCGGCGGGGCATCGACTTCCTCAAGACGAACCCGGCCGAGGCGCAGGCGCTGTACGCCAGGCGCACGAAGGCGAGCCCCGACGACACGCTGGGCCCGAAGCTCTTCGCCGCCACCCTGCCCTGCTTCACGTACGACCTGACGATGGCGAGCGAGGCCTACGCGCTGCTCGCGGACTGGCTGGTGCGCACGAAGCAGGTGACGGCGCCCGTCGACGTGTCGCGGGCGTGGACGAACCAGCTCGCGCTGAAGTGACGCGATGGACCTGCTGCTGCTGGCGTTGCTCGTGGCCCTCGCTGTGTGGACGGCGCGAAAGGTGCGCGCCTGGTGGCTCGAGCGACGGGCGCTGGCCCAGCGGGCGGCGACGCCGGGGTATTCGCCCGACAACCCCATCGTCCTGAAGGGCGGCCTGCGCGTCGAAGACTTCGTCGAGCAGGCACGGTGTGTGTGCGGTGGGAAGGTGCAGTTCCTTGGAGAGACCTCGCGGCTCGGGCTGCGCGTGGCCCGCGGACGCTGCGTCGAGTGCCAGCGTGACGTCGACCTCTCGTTCGTGCTGCCGCGGATGCTCAACTGAGGGCGCTGCGTCGGCCATGGCGGCAGGTTGACCGAGGTGGACGAATGACCTCGTCAGCAGCGGCCTGCAGGGAGCGGCCGAGCCGACGTGGCGCTCCGAAGCCTCGAGGGCCGCACCTCACTGCACCCGAATGCCGCCCATGCTTCAGGACGACTCGCCCGGTTTGCCCAAGGAGCCGGGGAGCGGGGCGCGTCTCCCAGCGCGTGTCCACATGTTGACGGAAACCGTCAACACATTGACGTCAACTTGTTGACCAAAACCGTCAACAGGTGGACACGCCCCGGGAGCGGCCCCCGCCCCCGCCCCTCATCAGCGAAACGGGCTCGACGGCACGCGCACCTCGGCGGCCACCATCGAGAACGAGCTCCCGGGCGACGCTTTCACGTCCCCTCACCATCGACGGCGCCGGTCGCCGAGAACAAGGTATGCGTCGAGAGCGTCGCGCAGGTTGGCCGCTTCGCCGTCAGCGGGGTCGACGGTAGGAGCCACACACCTCGTCGCCGCGCGCGTGCCGTTTCCGTCGCTCGAGCCGGCCGAGCTGCGTCAGCGCGTCATCGAGTACCGCCTTCGTCGCGCGTGTCGAACGGCGGCTCCACGATGAGGGCGACTGTTCCTCGAACTGCTGCGCTCGCCGGGCGCCAAACGGCCCGACGGACGTCCTCTTCCGGGAGCC
>JALOQF010000071.1 GCA_025459425.1 Myxococcaceae bacterium
CAACAGCATCTCCAGCATGACCTGAAGAAAGGTGCTCCTCAGCCACCTTTGCTAATTCATCAGCCCACAGCTGCTTATCTGACTTCAGCGAACTCTTGCACTGTTCAACCATTCTCTTTTACTCCTGATTCCCAGCTAGTTGTGCCTATCATTTCTTCCCTACCACGCCAAACGTCAGCTGACTTATCCATTTGCTTCTGACTGGAGTTTGCAGCCCCAGAACGGTTCCTGCCGCCTGCTGGAGCGTGTTCCAGAAGGTATTCCAGTCGCCCAATTCCGCCAGCATGGGATTACTGAAATGACTGGTAATACACCCTTTGTATGCCAACTGATCAGCAGAGTAGTCTAGATGTCGAACATTGTACTTGGCCATTCAAAGTTCACTAGGGGGAGGATGCTACCCTCTTCAGTCACGTGGTGACTGTTCCAATCACTTCTCAATGGTCTGTCACACTCTAGCTTGTGAGACACTTTGCAGTTTGCAATAGCCCTCCGCCTTGTGCTGACAAGGATATGGTCGATCTCCTTCTTCATGCGGGCATGCGCCTCTTTCGAGAGCTTCTTGCCCTTGAGCTTCTCTTCGAGTTCCTGGATCTCGGTCTTGCCGTCGTCGGCCTTGTCACCCAGCTCGCGCTGGATCGCCTGCATCTGCTCGTTGAGGTAGTACTCCTTCTGGGTGCGCTCCATCTGCTTCTTCACCCGGGAGCGGATCTTCTTCTCCACCTTCAGGATCTCGATCTCGCCCTGCATCAGCTCGTAGAGCTTCTCGAGGCGGCGCGACGGCGCGTCGGTCTCGAGCAGGGCCTGCTTGTCGGGCAGCTTGAGCGCGAGGTGCACGCCGATGGTGTCGGCGAGGCGCGAGGGGTCTTCGATGAGAGCGACCTGCTGCATGAGCTCGGGCGCGATGCGCTTGTTGAGCTCGACGAAGGCCTTGAAGGTCGTCTGCACGGCCCGCATGAGGGCCTCGAGCTCGGCCGACGACGACGGCGGCTCGGACACCGGCTCGTACTCGCACTCGAAGTACGGCTCGGTGGGCAAGAAGCGCGTCAGCTTCGCGCGGGCGAGGCCCTCGACGAGCACCTTCACCGTGCCGTCGGGCAGCGGCAGCAGCTGCACCACCTGGCCGAGCGTCGCGAAGTGGAACACCTCGTCGGGCGCCGGGTCGTTGGTCTTGGCCTTCTTCTGCGCCGAGAGCAGCAGCAGCGCCTTGCCGTCGGCGCCTTTCCGGTTCATCGCCTCTTTCAGCGCGGCGATGGACTTCTCGCGGCCGACGTAGAGCGGCCGCACCTCGTGCGGGAAGAGGACGATGTCGCGCAGGGGCAGCAGCGGGAGGGGCTTCACGTGGGGTTGGCCTCCATGGGTCCTGACGTCCTACGTCGGAGCCGGCCGGGGGACGAGTTTTCGAGTCAACCGTTGGCGGCGACCTGCTGCGGAAAGAGCATCGTGGCAATCCGCGGGTGCTCGAGCATCTCTCCGAGCGCTTCCTCGAGGTCAGCCTCTGATTCGCACCAGACCGTCTGGTCGGCGTAGGCCAACTCGACCGGGAACCCGCTGTCCGCTCGCGAGACCACGCAGAGCAGCTCACGGGGGCCAGTCCCGCCTCGCAGGAAGAACTCGTCCGTTCGGATCGACCAACTGGGAACGATGCGACGACCAGCATCGAAGGTGGGAACTCCAGGCCGATCGGAGCGCCGCCCTTCCTGCCGGTCCAACGGGACATCACCTCGGACTTCGGCCGCGAAGCGCTGGAGGACCGCATCGATCTGCGCGTTCACGCTTCGCGCCTCGCGAGCGCGTGCCAGGCCTTTCTTCAGGTGATCGTCGAATGTCATTCGCGAGCCTCCAGAGGCGACTGCAGGGTGAGCATGACGGGCCAATGGTCACTTGTCATCTCGCCTTCGGCGAGGACCTCACCGGACACGCGGGAGGCCAGCAGCGGGGCGTTCACCAGCCCGAAGTCGACGAGCATCCACCTCGACAGCTGTACCGGGTCTGGCCGCGACAACCTGAGCGACGACCAGACCGGACGCTCGGCATCGGAGCCCGCCGACCAGAACGGGTTGAAGAATGGCGCGCGTCGATCGACGACCATCTGCCGGTCGCGAGTGCCGCCGAGATAGCGAGTCACGTGCTCATCGAATGGCTCACAGTTGAAGTCCCCGATCACGATGGTCGGCGTCGCGGGATCGGCTTCGATCGCGTCTCGAAGCTGGCGCGCACAGCCCTCACGCACGAATCCACCGTGATGCGCACTCGTGCGCCAATGCAGGAGGACGAGCCGCAGTGTCCACCGTCCACGCGACTTGCATCGAAGAATCCAACCAGCGTGACCAGACTGCCCATGCGCCTTGAAAGTCAGGCTCATTTCCTCCCGCACGGACCACTGCTCGCGGTTGAACACGAGGCCGAGGTTGCGCGCGGGGCAGCTCACTCGTCCCCACCGACTCTCGAACGAACCGAGGGGCATCTCGAGGTGCTTCAGCTGCTCAGCGAAGACTTCGCAGAGGCCGATCAACGAGGCGCCCTGCTCTGCCAGTCGCTTCAGCGTGGACGAATGACCGGCCTGCGCAACCCGCTCGGCGACTCCCCGCTTCGGCGGCGAAAGCCCGGTGTTCCACCAGCCGTTCTTCATGGCTTCGGCGCACTGACTCCCAGCGTCGAGAACAGGAACGCCAACTGGTCGACCGACGACTCGATCGACTTCGCCACCTGGTCGGCCCCGCCGTGGCCCGCGTTCATCTCGATGCGGAGCCACGCCGTGCTCTTCCCCTTCGTCGCCCCCTGCACCATCGCCACGAACTTCCGCGCGTGGAACGGGTCGACCCGGTCGTCGTGATCGGCCGACATCATCAGCAGCGGCGGGTAGGCCGTGCCCTCGGTGACGCGGTGGTACGGCGAGTAGGCCGCGAGCACCTTCAGCTCGTTCGCCACTTCGGGATCCCCGTACTCGGGGATCCACGTCTTGCCCGACCCGTAGAGGTGGTACCGCACCATGTCGAGCAACGGCACCGCGCAGATGACCGCGCCGTACAGGTCAGGCCGCTGCGTCATCACCGCGCCCACCAGCAGCCCACCGTTCGAGCCTCCCCGAATCGCGAGCCGCTTCGGCGACGTCCACTTCTCCTTCACCAGCCAGTCGGCCGCGCCGATGAAGTCGTCGAACACGTTCTGCTTGTTCGGCCCCTTCCCTGCGTCGTGCCACGCCTTGCCGTACTCGCCGCCGCCGCGCAGGTTCGGCACCGCGTACACCCCACCCGCCTCGAGCCACGGGTAGATGAACGAGGTGAAGGCGCTCGTGAGCGAGATGTCGAAGCCGCCGTAGCCGTAGAGCAACACCGGGTTGTTCCCGTCGAGCACCACGTCCTTCCGGGCGACGATGAACATCGAGACCTGCGTGCCATCTTTCGAGGGGTAGAAGACCTGCCGCACCTCGAACTTCGTGGGGTCGACCGGCACCTCGACGCTCGCCCACAGCTCGCTCTTGCCGCTCTTCACGCTCGTCTTGAACACCTGGCGCGGCATCGTGAAGCTCGAGAACGCGAAGTACGCCTCGTCGTCGTCTTCGAGGCCCACCAGGTTCGACGCCGTGCCGAGGCCGGGCAGCTCGATGGTGCGCACCTTCTTGCCCTTGAAGTCGAACACCTCGACGACGCTGACGGCCTTCTTGAGCGCCGAGATGGCGAAGTGGCCGCCGACGATCACCAGCGACTCGCGGGCCGCGTCCTTGTCTTCGGCGATGAGCTCCTTCCAGTTGGAGCGCTCGGGCTTCTTCGGGTCGACGGCGAAGAGCCGCTTGTTGGGCGCGCCCTCGTCGGTGAAGACGTAGAACACGTCTTTCCACGCGTCGACGCCGTACTTCGCGTCCTTCCCCTTCACGAGCAGGCGCCACTCCTTGTCGACGCCGACGCGCTTGAAGAACACGTCGTTCTCGTTCCACCCGCGCATGATCGAGATGAACCACCACTTGCCGTCACGCGAGACCGAGCCACCGATGAACGTCCTGGGGTCGCCCGTGCGCGGGTGCACCTGCTCGTCCTTCGCGGGGTCCTGCCCGAGCACGTGCTTGCGCACCTCACAGGTGCCGGGCCGCTCGCTCACCGGGATCTTCGGGTCGGTCGGGAGCCACTCGTAGAGGAAGCCCTTCGAGTCCGGCAGCCACGAGGGGCTCGCGTACTTGCCGCCGGGAATCACGTCGACCTTCGAGCGCTCGCCCGAGTCCACGTCGAGCACGTGCAGCGTCGCCTCGTCGGCCGCGTTCGGCTTCTCGGCGAACACCACCTTCTTGCCGTCCCACGAGGGGACCCAGATGCCGAGCGACACCGTGTTGTCGGTCGACCACGCGTTGGGGTCGAGCAGCACCCGCTCTTCCCCCTTCTCGTCGCGCCAGTAGACGACGGCCTTCTCCTTGTCCTTGCGCTGCCGTGAGTAGAAGAGCCGCCCGCCGCGCTTCACCGGCGTGCCGATGGCGTCGAGGTAGTACAGCTCGGTGTAGCGGCGCGTGAGCCACTCGCGACCGTCGAGGCCGCGCAGGTTCTTCCGGGCGAAGTCGTCTTGCGCCTTCATCCACGCCTGCACCTCGGGCGCCTTCTCGTCTTCGAGCCAGCGGTACGGGTCCTTGAGCGTCAGCCCGTGAAGGACGTCGTTGATCACCTGCGTGCGGGTCGGGGGCACCATCGGCTTCTGTGGCTCCATCGGAGGGGGCGGGGCGCCAGCGTCGACGGCGGCGACCACCACCGCGGGCTCGGGCTTCACGGCTTCCTGCGTCGAGGCGCAGGACACGGCGAGCAGCGACACGACGATCGTCTTTCGCATGGCGCGGCGGTGTAACGCCCGCGACAGGGCCGGTCGAGGCCCTTTCTGACGGAGGTGCGAGCAGAAAGCGCGTGCCGCCAGCATGGTCGAAGCGCCGAGCCCGCTCGGCCCACACGTTCGACGGCGTCAGCCGGGCTCGCTGTCTTCGAGCATCGATGCGCCAAGGCCAGGCCCCTCGGGGGACCACGAGAGACGAGGCACCGTCGACGCACGCGCCAGCGAGCAGCACGGTGCATCGAGGGAACGGAGCCTCCAGCGCGAACGACGCTCAGGCCCGTGCGCCATGCGCCGAAGGCTCACCGGGAGTCAGGGCATGCCGTCGAAAGGCCCAGCGCGCAGGCCTGGGCCCTCGCCTTCGCGGCCCCCTCGACGTCCCCCGTGGCCCCACGGAGCTGCGCGAGCACCAGGCACTGGTCGGCCTGCCCTTCGGTGCACCTCCGCTCGAGCGCGGCGTTCAGCGCGCCCTGCCCCCGCCGCTGAATCTCGGACGCCGCGCACGCCTTCACGTCGAGCTTCGTGCCGTCATCGAAGGTGAGCCGCAGCACCGAGGGAGACCAGACGCCGAGCCCTTTCTGCATCACGTAGTCGACGGCCGCCTGCGCCTTCGGCCCGCGCATGACGAGCTCGCCGTGCGCGTACCCTTCGCCCGCCTCACGGCCCGACTGGTAGTTCCCGCCGAACCCGCCGCGCAGCGGGTGGAAGTCGAGCGGCGTGCCCAGCCGCGTCGTCGCCGTGTCGCAGGCCGAGACCAGCTCGAGCATGGCCGGGGTGAAGCCGGTCGCGTTGCCGCACGCGAGCCTGCCAGGCGCGAGGAAGGCCAGCGCCACCACCACCACCGGCCACGGCGCCGTCAGGGCCAGCAGCCACTTCACCGACTTCACGCCGCGCTGCCCGCCTTGGCCTTCTCGTCGCTGGTCGCGTGGAGAATGACGGGCTCCTTCTTCTTGAGCACCACGTCTTCGCTGATCACCACTTCACGCGCCGTCTTCTTCGAGGGGATCTCGTACATCACCTCGAGCATCACGCTCTCGAGGATGGCGCGGAGCCCGCGGGCGCCCGTCTTGCGCCGAATCGCCTCGTGCGCGATCGCCTTCATCGCCCCGTCGGTGAACTTGAGCTGCACGCCGTCGAGGTCGAGCAGCTTCTTGTACTGCTTGGTGAGCGCGTTGCGCGGCCGCACCAGGATGTCGATGAGCGTCGCCTCGTCGAGCTCTTCGAGCGCCGTCACCACCGGGAGCCGGCCGATGAACTCGGGGATCATGCCGAACTTGAGCAGGTCTTCGGGCTCGACGTGGTGGTACAGCTCGGACAGCGTCTTGCGCTCGCGCTTCTTCACGTCGGCGCCGAAGCCCAACGACTTGCCGCCCAGCCTTCGCTCGATCACCTTCTCGAGCCCGCCGAAGGCCCCACCACAGATGAAGAGGATGTTGGTGGTGTCGACCTGCAGGAACTCCTGCTGCGGGTGCTTGCGCCCACCCTTCGGCGGCACGTTGGCGACGGTGCCCTCGATGATCTTGAGCAGCGCCTGCTGCACGCCCTCGCCCGACACGTCACGGGTGATCGACGGGTTCTCGGACTTGCGGGCGATCTTGTCGATCTCGTCGATGTAGACGATGCCGCGCTGCGCGCGCTCGATGTCGTGGTCGGCCGCCTGGAGCAGGTTGACGATGATGTTCTCGACGTCTTCGCCCACGTAGCCCGCCTCGGTGAGGCAGGTGGCGTCGGCGATGGTGAACGGCACGTTGAGAATCCGGGCCAGCGTCTGCGCGAGGAGCGTCTTGCCGGAGCCCGTGGGCCCGAGCAGCAGAATGTTCGACTTCTGCAGCTCGACGTCGTCCATCGCGACGCGCGACTCGATGCGTTTGTAGTGGTTGTGCACCGCCACCGCGAGGGTCTTCTTGGCGCGCTCCTGGCCGATGACGTACTCGTCGAGGATCGTCTTGATCTCGCTCGGCCGCGGAATGCGAACCTTCGTGTCCTTCGTCTCTTCGCGGTCGATCTCTTCGGCGATGATGTCGTTGCAGAGGCCGATGCACTCGTCGCAGATGTAGACGGTCGGGCCCGCGATGAGCTTCTTCACCTCTTTCTGCGACTTCCCGCAGAAGGAGCAGCAGAGGGTCTGGTTGCCGTCGCGTCCGACGTTCCTGGTCGCCATGTGGTGTCCCAACCCTAACCGGGCCTGCGGGGGTGCGCGAGGCCGTGCACGACGACGGACGGCCAGGCGCTCGTCAGGTTCCTGACGCGTTCACTTCTTGTCGGCGACGCCGACCGGCTTCTTGTCCATCACCTGATCGACGAGCCCATAGGCCTTCGCCTCGTCGGGGCTCATGAAGTTGTCGCGGTCGCAGTCCTTCTCGATGCGCTCGAGGCTGTGGCCGGTCGCCTTCGAGTAGATCTCGTAGAGGGCCTTGCGCAGGCGCACCATCTCGGCGAGCTGAATCTCCATGTCCTTCGACTGGCCCTGCAGGCCGCCGAGGGGCTGGTGGATCATGATGCGCGAGTTCGGCAGGGCGAACCGCTTGCCCTTCGCGCCCGCCGCCAGCAGCACCGAGCCCATCGACGCCGCCTGCCCGATGCAGATCGTCGACACCTGGGGCTTCACGTACTGCATGGTGTCGTAGATCGCGAGGCCGGCCGTCACCGAGCCGCCGGGCGAGTTGATGTAGATGTTGATGTCCTTGTCCGGGTCGTCCGACTCGAGGAACAAGAGCTGCGCGATGACGATGTTGGCCACGTCGTCGTCGATCGGCGTGCCGAGCATGATGATGCGATCCTTCAGCAGCCGGCTGTAGATGTCGTAGACGCGCTCGCCGCGGTGGGTCTGCTCGACGACCCGCGGCACCACGATGTTCCGCGGGGGCATCATCACTTCTTCTCCCCGGCCGGCGGCGACGGCTTCTTCTTGTCCATCACCTCGTCGATGAGGCCGTACTGCTTGGCCTCGGCGCTCGACATGAAGAAGTCGCGATCGCAGTCCTTCTCGATGCGCTCGAAGCTGTGCCCCGTCGCGCGCGAGAGGATGTCGTAGAGCGCCTTGCGCAGGCGCACCATCTCGGCGACCTGAATCTCCATGTCCTTCGACTGGCCACGCGCCCCACCGAGCGGCTGGTGGATCATGATGCGCGAGTTCGGCAGGGCGAACCGCTTGCCCTTGGCACCGGCGGCCATCAGCACCGCGCCCATCGACGCCGCCTGCCCGATGCAGATCGTCGACACCGGCGGCTTCACGTATTGCATGGTGTCGAAGATCGCGAGGCCGGCCGTCACCGAGCCGCCGGGCGAGTTGATGTACAGGTTGATGTCCTTGTCGGGGTCGGACGACTCGAGGAAGAGCAGCTGCGCGATGATGATGTTCGCGACGTCGTCGTCGATCTCGGTGCCGAGCATGATGATGCGGTCCTTCAGGAGCCGACTGTAGATGTCGTACCCCTGCTCGCCGCGGTGGGTCTGCTCGACGACGTACGGGACTGGCATGTAGGGCATGGCGGTCTCCTGACGACGACTGCGGGTGTGCTTCAGCTGAACGTGGCGTGCTGGCGCACCAGCGCCATCGCCTTCTCTTCGACGATGCGGACCTTCAGGTTCTCGACGTTCTCGGGCGTGCCGAAGCGGGCCTTCACCTGGCTGAGCGGCGTGCCGGAGTCCTTCGACAGCTCCTCGTACTTCGCCTCGAGATCGGCGTCCGACGCCTCGAGCTTCTCGGCCTTGCCGAGCGCCTCGAGGAGCAACGAGCCGCGCACCTCGACCTCGGCGCGGGGCCGCATGTCTTCGCGCAGCTTGCCCCAGTCGAGGTTCAGCATGCGCGGGTCGACGCCCGAGCGCATGAGCGAGCCCAGCGCGCCGTCGAGCATGTAGTCGATGCCGCGCTCGATCATCGAGTTCGGGCACTCGAACGGGTTCTTCGCGATCAGCGCCTTGAGCACGTCTTCGCGCGCGTCGGTCTCAGCCCGGCTCTTCGCGCCGCGCTCGAGGTCGGCCTTCACGCGGGCCTTGAGCGCGTCGACCGTGTCGGCGCCCTGGCTCTTCGCGAACTCGTCGTCGAGCGCAGGCAGCTTGCGCTCCTTGAGCTCCTTGAGCGTCACGGTGAAGGCCGCCGTCTGCCCCTTCACCTCTTCGACGCGGTAGTCGGCCGGGAAGGTGTAGTCGAACGTCTTCTGCTCGTTGAGCTTCATGCCCTCGAGCTGCGGCAGGTTGCCCTGCACGAGCTCGCCCGCCGCCACCTCGACCGTCACGTTGCGGCCGGTGTTGCCGGGGAACGGCTGACCGCCCTTCGTCGCGTCGAAGTCGATGACCGCCATGTCACCGGTCTTCGCCACGTCACGCCCCGACACCGCCTCGAGGGTGGCGCGCGACTCGCGCAGGCGATCGATCTGCTCCGTCACCTTCGCGTCGTCGATGGCCGTGTCGATCTTCTTGAGCGCCAGGCCCTTGAACTCCTTCACCACCACCTCGGGCTTCACCTCGAGGCGGGCCGTGAAGGCATAGGCCGTGTTCGGCGTCAGCTTGCCGCCCGTGTAGAACGGCTCGCCCACCGCCTTGACGTCGTGCTCCTTGATGGCGTCGATGGTGGCCCGGGCCTGCACGCGCTTGACGACGTCGGCCTCGACCTCGGTGCGGAACTTCTGCTCGAGGATGCGCCGCGGCACCTTGCCGGGCCTGAAGCCCGGGAGCTTCACCTGCTGCGCGAGCTGCGCGTACGCCGTCGACAGCTCCTGGTTGACGATCTGCGCGTCGACCTCGATCGACAGCCGCTTCTCGATGGACGACACCGACTCGACCTGGACCTTCATGAGTGCTTCCTCGGGGAAAGTGACGAAGCCCCGGCCTGTAACGGAGGCTCTCGACCCGGTCAAAGAGGAAGTGTCCCGCACGAGAGGCAGCATCAGCCTTCACGCGCGCGTTGGCATCACCGCTTCGGACAGGACCTCACACGATGGGCAGCCTCACAGCGCGAGGCCCACCAGCTGCATTCCACTGCGTGGCGATGGGCAGGGCGGGACTCGAACCCGCACGCCTTTCGGCACGGGATTCTAAGCCCCGCGCGGCTACCAGTTACGCCACCTGCCCCAAACGGAAACGGCCGGCGCTCTCATCGAGTCACCGGCCGTCTTCACTGTGAGAGCGGAAGGAATCGAACCTTCAACCTATGGATTAAGAGTCCATTGCTCTGCCAATTGAGCTACGCTCCCGTCGCTGCGGGCGGCGGCTGATACGTCACTCCAACGCGCCCTGTCAATGCTGTTCTACGCCGGCTGCTGCCCCGGTTTCGTTTCTCCTGCCAGGCCCGGCACCACGGCCTCGGGCGCTGACCGGGTGAGCAGCCAGACCCCGACACCGAACAGCCCCACGACGATGAACTGCGCCGGCGTGAGGCCCGCGTAGCGACGGTCGACGTACGAGAGATCTGACGCGCGCAGGAAGTCGAGGAAGAAGCGGCACGCCGAGTAGCCCACCGCGAGCAGGCCCATGAGCCGGCCCTGGCGCGGCCGTGTGCGCGCGACGAGGTACAGCACCGCCGTGAGGGCAAGCAGCACGAACATGTCGTAGAGGCCCAGGTCGTGCCGGGGGCCACCCGGGAAGTCGACCGCGAGGGGGAAGTCGGTCTTCACGCCCTTGTGATCGTGCACCAGAAAGCAGCCGAAGCGCGCGATGGCCCAGCCCGGCGCCGCGCCCAGCGCCAGCGCGTCGAGGTACGGCGTCACCGGCTGCCCGATGCGGCGGAAGTACACGAAGATGCCCACCAGCGCGCCCAGCACCCCGCCCATCGACGACAGGCCCTCCCAGAAGCGCAGGAGCAGGAATGGATCCTTCAGGGTCAGCTCTTCCGGGTGGTAGCCGAAGAGGTGCAGGAAGTGGCCGCCGTAGAGGCCGAACATCACCGCCCACGTCACCACGCCCTTGAGCGGCTCGTCGTCGCCCGGCGAGTACTTGCGCGCAGCCCGCGCCGCCAGCACCGCGCCCGTTCCCACGCCGATCGTCGAGAGCACCCCGAAGATGTCGATCTTCTGCCCGAGCGGCAGGTGAAGCTGGGGCAGTTCCAGGTACGGCAGCATGCGGCGCTCCTACCAGCGGGAGCGTCCGAAACCCCTGCCGATGTTCGCCATTCCTCGGGCCGGAAATAGTCAGGTTGACTCTTCGTTGAGCGTCATTAGAGTCATTTCGACTTCAACTGGAGAAAACATGATTCGCTACCTCAAGGCCGCTCCGACGACGTGGGTGATGCAGTTCAAGGGCAGTGCGCTCAAGCGCGAAGGCGCAGGCCTGTCGTTCTTCTATTGGGAACCGACGACCACCATCGTGCAGGTGCCCCTGGCGAGCGTCGACGTGCCCTTCGCCTTCACGGAAGTGACGCAGGACTTCCAGCAGGTGACGGTGCAGGGGCAGCTCACCTTCCGCGTCGCCGAGCCGAAGAAGCTGGCTTCGTTGATGGACTACTCGGTGGCGGCCAACGGCGCGTACCGCAGCGACGACCCGCAGAAGCTCACCGAGCGGCTCGTGTACGCGGCGCAGATCCTCACCCGCACGTCGCTGCAGCAGTGGGCGCTGCGCGAAGGCCTCACGCGCGCCGAGGTGCTCGAGCAGGCGGTGTTGAAGGGGCTGCGCGCGGCCGAGGCGGTGCAGCTGCTGGGCGTCGAGGTGCTGCAGGTCGCGGTGCTGTCGCTGCGGCCGACGCCCGAGATGGCGCGCGCGCTCGAGGCCGAGGCCCGCGAGGCGCTCCAGCGGCAGAGCGACGAGGCCATCTACGAGCGCCGCACCGCCGCCGTCGAGCAGGAGCGCCGCGTGAAGCAGTCCGAGCTCGAGACCGAGGTGATGGTCGAGCAGAAGCGCCGCCACATTCGCGAGACGAAGATGGCCGCCGACATCGCCATGGAGAAGGAGCGCGAGAAGCTGCTCGAGCAGAAGGCCGCCAACGAGCGCACGCTGGCCGACGCGCAGGCCTACACGCTCGACAAGACGCTCGGCCCCATTCGTGAGCTCGACTGGAAGACGCTCCAGGCGCTGTCGCAGACCCGCATGGATCCCGCCTCGCTCATCGCCCTCGCCTTCCGCGAGCTGGCCGAGAACGCGCAGAAGATCGGCGAGCTCAACATGAGCCCCGACCTGCTCAAGTCGCTCCTGCAGCCGGCGTTGCCGAACGGAAAGTGAAGGCGCCCATGTTCGACAAGCTCGTGCTCGTCACCCGCAAGACCCGGCTCCAGGGCCTCGTCGAGCGCTTCAACACGCGCGCGCAGGCGAAGTTCTACCTCGAGCACGCCGGGCTCGACTTCGACGACTACGCGAAGGAGGACGACACTTATCGCGCGGCCATCGACAGGCTCGAGTCGAGCCTCGAGCTGGGGCTCCCGGTGCAGCGGCTCGACCGCGCGCTCCTGTCGACGTACCACTTCGGTCCGGGCGATCTCGTGGTGGCCGCCGGGCAGGACGGGCTGGTCGCCAACACCGCCAAGTACGTCGGCGCACAGCCGCTCGTCGGCGTGAACCCGGACCCGAGCCGCTTCGATGGCGCGCTGCTGCCCTTCTCGGTCTCCGAGGCGAAGGCGGCGGTGATTCGAACCCTCGAGGCGAAGGCCTCGCTCGCCGAGGTGACGCTGGCCCGCGCGCAGACGAGCGACGGCCAGACGCTGCTGGCCTTCAACGATCTCTTCGTCGGCGAGGCGAGCCACCAGTCGGCGCACTACCGGCTGTGGCTGTCGGGCGGCGACGCGCGCCCCTCGAAGAAAGCGGCGAAGGTGAACGATCCGGCGTCCGGCGCCGGGGCACCCGAGCGGCAGTCGTCGAGCGGCGTCATCGTCGCCACCGGCGCGGGCTCGACGGGGTGGCTGTCGTCGATCTGCACCATGGCCGCGCGCGTCGGCGCCTTCCTCGGCGGCCCCCAAGCCGTCGAGCCGGTACGCATGGCCTGGGACGACCCGCGGCTGTTCTTCGTGGTGCGGGAGCCCTTCGTGTCCAGGCACAGCCAGGCGAGCCGCGTGGTGGGCTGGCTCGACGGCGGCGCGCACCTGCAGGTGGAGTCACTCATGCCGCAGAGCGGGACCATCTTCTCCGACGGCATGGAGGCCGACGCCCTGCGCTTCACCTCGGGCATGACGGTGCGCATCGGCCCCGCTCCGCAGCGCGCGCGCCTGGTGGTGAGCGAGGCGCACCTGCAACGGGCCACGTCGACCGTCGATTCGTTCACGGGTCGAATCCGACGGAAGGTGGCGGGTCCGAAGCACGTCTCCGCGTCGCTGCGGTGAGCGGGGTGGACGAGCCCGTCGACGGGGCCGCCACGAATCGGGCTCGACGCCTGGGCCGACGCCCCGGTGCTCGGCGCGCCCTGCCTCGGTCAGCCGGCTCAGAGCGGCGTCAGCTGGGGCCGCGCGGCGAGGGCCTCGATGAGATCGCCCAGCGCGTACGGCACCGAGAACGGGCGGCGGGCGGTCGCCTTGAAGTCGTGCTCGAAGCCGAGCGTGTGCAGCCACTCGTGGCCCAGGTGGCCGGCAAGCTCGGCCTCGTCGAAGCCCGCGAAGTGGCGCCGGTTGGTGGTGATGGTGTCAGAGCCCTCCGACGTGTAGCCGACGACGCCGCGGTGAAACCACGACAGGCTCCGCAGCTCGAGGTTCACGTCGACCTCGCCGTCGGCGCTGCTGGTGTACCGCTCCTTCGCCGCGCGGATCACCGCGTAGATCTCGGCCGGCGGGCGCTCGTCGCTGGCGAAGCCCGGCTTGCCGGCGAAGGTGTGCCCGAGCACCGCGTCCTTGAACTCGCGGCTGCTCAGCACCTCGCCCAGCTTCACCATCGCGCGGTCGAGCTTCTGTCGCTCGAGCGCCGAGTAGCCCGTCGCCCGGCCGACCGACACGCGCATGGGGCCAGCCGGCGTGAAGGTGTCGCCCGCTGGCGTCGGGCCCGGCCGCGGCGTCGAGGCCGAGACCTCGGGGCGCGTCGGGGCGCGGCGGTGAAAGAGGCTCGAGACCCAGCGGCTGATTCGCATGAGGTGATTGTCAGGCGCTGGGGAAACAGGTTTCCCGAATTGTTCTCTCGGGTTTCGAGAACGCGCGGCGGCGTGGGGCGCGGCTCCTTGTCATGTTGACGGGGCCTTGCGCGTCCGGTAGGTGCGCGCCCGCTTCACGGCAGTCGTTTCATGGCGGTGGTAGCTCAATTGGTAGAGCACAGGATTGTGACTCCTGGGGTTGCCGGTTCAATCCCGGTCCATCGCCCTCGCAGCACCCGCAGAGTCGAAGGAAGCGCCTATAGCTCAGCTGGATAGAGCATCGGCCTTCGAAGCCGAGGGTCGGGGGTTCGAATCCCTCTGGGCGCGCTGAAAGCGAGTGGGTTACATGCGGCACGCCGCATGAGCCGCCGCCTCGAGCCCGTCACCCAGCCCATCACCTTCGAGCTCGACGGTGAGTCGATCGTCGCGCAGGCTGGAGAGCCCGTCGCCGCCGCGTTCGTCGCGGCCGGCCGCTCTACCCTGTCGAGATCGATCAAGTACCACCGGCCGCGCGGGGCGTTCTGTTTCTCGGGCGGCTGCGCCCACTGCCTGGTGCGCATCGACGGGGTGCCCAACCAGTACGCCTGCCAGGTGCGCGCGAAGCCGGGCATGCGCGTCGAGCGGCAGAACGCGTTCCCCGACGCGTCGATCGACGTGCTGCAGGCCACCGACTTCGTCTTCTCGAAGTGGTTCAACCACCACGAGTTCCTCGCCGGCGTGCCCGTCGTCGAGAAGGTGATGCTCGAGGTGGCGCGCAAGCTGGCGGGGCTCGGCCTGTTGCCAGAAAAGCCCGCCCCGGCGCGCGAGCCTGCGCTCGTGGAGCACGTCGGCGTGGCAGTCGTCGGCGGCGGCGCGGCAGGCCTCGCGGCGGCGCGTACGCTCGCCGAGCGCGGCGTCGCCTTCACCCTCTTCGAGCGCGAGGCACGGTGCGGCGGCCGGCTGCTCGTCGGCGCGGACGAGGGCGCTCCGGCGATCGCCCTGCCGGCGCGCGGAGACGTGCGCACGGACGCCACCGTCGTGGGCCTCTTCGCCGACGACGGCCCACCGTGTCTCGCCGTCCTCCGCCACGAGCGGCTGCACCTCGTCTTCTATGAGCGCCTGCTCCTGGCGAACGGCGGCCAGCCGACGCTCCTCACCTTCCCCAACAACGATCTGCCGGGGGTCTACGCCAGCCGCGCGGTGAGCCGGCTCCTTCGTGCGCACCGCATTCTGCCGGGCCAGCGCATCGCGGTGGTGGGCGAGCCCGACGAGTGCCGCGCGCTCGCGAAGCTGATCACCAGCGCGGGCGGCGACGCGGTGGCCGTCGGTGCGAGCCCGGTGCGGGCGCACGGGCTGCGCCGCGTCGATGCCCTCACCGTGTCGACGCAGGGCCGGGTCGAGAAGGTGGCCTGTGACGCGGTCGCGCTGTGCGCGCCGGTCAGCCCGTCGTTCGAGCTCGCGCGCGCCGCCGGCGCCCGGGTGTCGTGGAATGCCCGCAGCCGCCTCTTCGTCGTCGAGGCCGACTCGCGCGGCCGGGCGACGCCCTCGACGTGGGTGGCGGGCGAGCTGCGGGGGCCCATGAGCGCCGCCGCCAGCGCCGAGGCGGGCCTCGTCGCAGGGCACGCGCTCGCCGACGACGCGCTCGCCGGAGGGCGCCCATGAGCAAGTCGCTCCTCTGTCCCTGCGAGGACGTGACGGCGAGCGAGCTCGAGCACGCCATCGCGAAGGGCTCGCGCGACCTCGAGTCGGTCAAGCGCTTCACCGGCTTCGGCACCGGCATGTGTCAGGGCAAGCAGTGCCTGACGGCGGTCGCGCGGTTCCTCGAAGAGAGGGTGCCGCTGTCGCCGGCCCAGGTGATGCCCTTCACCCCGCGCCCCCCGCTGTTCCCCACCGAGCTGTCGCACTGGGCGTCGGCGTCGTTCGATCCGGCGGTGGCTCCAGCGGGCGGGGTCCCCGACTCGCTCGGCCTCACCGAGCACGCGCTCAAGCCCGAAGGCGCCGTGCCGGCTCGCGCGAAGATCGTCATCATCGGCGGCGGCATCATGGGCCTCGCGCTCGCGTGGAACCTCGCCGAGCGCGGCGAGAACGACGTGGTGGTGCTCGAGCGGGGCTACCTCTGCGCGGGCGCCTCGGGCCGCAACGGCGGTGGCGTTCGCATGCAGTGGGGCACCCCCTCGCTCATCGCGCTGGCGAGGCGCTCCATCGACCTGATGAAGCGCTTCGCGCGCGACCTCGGCATCAACGTGTGGCTGCGCCAGGGCGGCTACCTGTTCCTCGCCAAGTCCGACGCGGTGGTGGCGAAGCTCGAGCGCTCGGCCGCGCTGCACAACAAGCATGGCGTGCCGACGCAGATCCTCACGCCCGACGGTGCACGCGACGTGGTGCCCGAGCTCACGATGACCGGCGTCAAGGCCGCGGCGTGGAACCCGCTCGATGGCGTCATCTTTCCATGGCCGTTCCTGTGGGGGTACGCCCAGGCCGCCCAGAAGCGTGGCGTGCGCGTCGAGACCTTCACCCGCGTCGTCGGCTTCGAGCAGTCGCAGGGCCGCGTGCAGAAGGTCGTCACCGACCGGGGGGACATCGCCTGCGAGACGGTGGTGCTCGCGGCTGGCGCGTGGAGCCCGTCGATCGCCTCACTCGCCGGCGTCGCGCTGCCGAACGAGCCGCACCGCCACGAGATCTGCTCCTCTGAGCCCCTCAAGCCCTTCCTCGGCCCCCTCGTCTCGGTGCTCGACTCGGGCCTGTACTTCTCGCAGTCGATGCGGGGCGAGATCGTCGGCGGCATGGGCGACCCGAAGGAACCCGCAGGCATGAACCTGGGCTCGACCCGCCGGTTCCTGACCCGCTACGCCCAGGCGCTCACGGAGCAGCTCCCCCAGGTGGGCCGCATCAAGATCCTCAGGCAGTGGTCCGGGCCCTACGACGTCACGCCCGACAACTCGCCGATCCTCGGCCGCACGCCGGGCCTTCCGAACCTGCTGCAGATGAACGGCTTCGTCGGCCACGGGTTCATGATGGCGCCCGCGGTCGCCGAGCGCATGGCCGCGTGGATGGCGACGGGCGAGTCGGACGAGCTGTTCGAACGCTTCACGCTGTCGCGCTTCGCCGAGGGACGGCTGGAGCGCGAAGACATGATCATCGGGTGAGCGGTGGAACGGCGCCGCGTGGGCGCCCCGTGAGCCGGCGCCATCACGTGGCCCTCGAGCAGGCCGCCGACCTCGTACGCACGCCGCTCGAGGATCCTGGATTCGGCCCATCGACGAGCTCGGCTTCGGGCCGTTCGAGAGGCGCGGCGGCGTACGGGGCTTCCACGGCACCGTGGGCCGGTCCGAGTTCGCGGCGGGGGGATCAGTTTCAGAGCGGCCGCACCGTCACGCCCCGGCGTCAGGCACCGTCACCCGCGGGTGACGTCCTCGACCCGGTCAGGGGTGCCCACGCGAGGTGGCTCCATCGAGGACAGAACCTGAACCGGCCGGTCAGTGATTCTCGCGAACGCATCAGGAAGAGATTGAATCTCAATGACTTACGCATCCCAAACAAAATGACCGAATGGTCATGACTCTGGCATGGCAGGCGCAAAGCGGCTCCCCATGACGACGCGATTCCTGCTGATTGGACTGCTGCTGCTCATGAGCTGCGCCGAAGGCACCATCACCGAAGACGGAGCCTCGTTCGAAGAGCTCGACCCCGACACGCTCGAGTCCAGTTCGGTGACGCAGGAAGTTCGTTGCTCGCCGCGCATGAACGTCTTCCCTGTCCGGGCGCCGCACAACATCGGGTACGACCGCGCGTCGTGTGGCACCGGCACCTGCCGCACCTCGTGCCCGGATCAGAACGCGAACAGCGACTGGAACCCGGCGGCGACCCACAACGGCATCGACGTCTTCGCGTTTCAGCGCGCGCCCATGGTGGCGGTGGCCAACGGAACGATCGTCGCGGTCGGCACCCCGAGCCGCACCTCGGGGCTGCGGGTGCGTCTGCGCGATGAGTGCGGGTGGGAATACTACTACGGCCACATGGACCAGGCCGTGGTCGCCGTCGGCCAACGCGTCTCGGCAGGCCAACTGATCGGGTACATGGGGCGAACCGGCACGGGCTCGACGCACCTGCACTTCAACGTGTCGCCCGACGGGCAGTACCTGCGCGACATCAACCCCTTCGAGCTGCTGCGGAGCACCTCGCCCACGGCGTGCCAGGCCGCTCCGACGCCGACCCCCACCCCGACTCCGACGCCGACGCCGACGGCGGGCTGTGGTCGACTGAACGGCGGGCAGTCGCTCGGCGTGAACCAATCGGTCACGTCGTGCGATGGGCGCTTCGTGCTGGTGATGCAGGGCGACGGGAACCTCGTGTTGTACCAGGGCAGCCGGGCGCTCTGGGCGACGATGACGCAGGGCCGTGGTGGCGCGGTGGCGGCGATGCAGGGTGACGGGAACTTCGTCGTCTACACCGCTGGCGGCTCGCCCCTCTGGCACACGGCCACGAATCGATTCCCGGGAGCCTGGCTGGCGGTGCAGAACGACGGCAACGTCGTCATCTACTCGGGCTCGACGCCGCGCTGGGCGACCAACACGGGCGGGCGCTGACGACACCGCTCGTGCGGCGAAGGAGAACACCTCGACGAAGCGGCCACCTGCTGCGACGAGGGCCTGCCGCTGGGCAGCCTCGGCACTGTGCACCAGGAGCAGGAGAAGCTCGACCTCGCGAGCTGAGCGCGCTCACCAGCCAGTCTCGCGCCCGCCAGCAGGGTGTCGGCGCGATGGTGATGTCCTTCGTGTGCGCTTCGTCGAAGGCTGCTAACGCCTCGCGCCGGTCCGCCTCGAGCTGCGAGGCTGCGCTCGCGGCGGTGGCGCGGCCCGGCGCGGGCGGAGCGTTGACGCGACGCTCCTCGAGGCGAACACCAGCCAGTTCGACGCGCTTCAACCGGGGCCGATGGAGGCCATCGGTCGACGTGCGGGCTCTCATTCGACGGAGGCAGGACCGAGGACCGTACCTCGTGCAGATCGCGCTTGGCCGGTCTCGCCTCGGAGCATGAACGGCCCGTTTCGCCGGGAACCCGATGCGGCGACGGGTCGGCCCCGCCCCCCCCGCAACAAGATGCCTGGCCAGCGAGCCGCAGCAGCCCCGACTCGCCCCGGCGTGACGGGGGTCGCGGCCGAGTCGACGGTGTTGTCTTCTGCCACCAACACGCACAGGCCTTGAACCTGCGGTGCCTGAGCCACCTGGGGCCCATTGGTCGCGAGGCTTCATCTCGGCGCCCTTCTCTGGGCGTCGACCCCGCGACGTGTCACCGCTTCCGCTCAACGATGCTGCGCCCGCACAGCGACCGGCTCGTCGGTGGTACGCGCGACACCATGCGCGCGACCTCGCTGCTGCTGCTCACCTCGCTGTCGGGTTGTTCGCAGACGTCGGCGACGCCCACCGGGCGACTCCCCACCCCGGGCCTCGTTCGCCGGGCTGGTCAGCCGACGGCGCCCGAGGGCAGTGCCGTTCGTTTCGAGACCACCCTCGAGCTCTGCAGCGCCGCGCCGTTTCCTCCGGCGCGCCTCGGGGTCTCGTGGGCGAGCGTGCAGCGCGGCTCCGAGGCATGGCTTCGCGACGTTCGGGTCGACCTGCTCGACGCGCCCGAGGGCCTCGTCGTCGAGCTCGCTCCCACCATCACGCTGGGCGGGGCGAGCCTGGAGCCGGGCGCCCCGTGGGTCGACGTCGCCGAACTCACGGTCTCGTGCAGCCGGCGGCGCTTTCGGTTTCCGCGGCTCTTCGAGCAGTCGCTCGAGGGGTTGGTCCAGCTGCGGGCCAGCGGCACCTTCAGCGTCGACGGGAGCCCCTGGGCACCAGCGGGCCACCCCGGCGACTGAGCCGCGCGCCTAGCCCTTCAGCGTCTGTTTCCACTTTGCGATCGCGGCGAGGGCCTCGAGCGGCGTGGTGCTGTCCACACTGAAGGCCTCGAGGGCCGCGAGCACGGCCTGCGCTCCCGGCGGCTGCGGCCGGCCCGACGGCGCCCCGAAGAGGCCCATCTGGTTGGGATCGCTCGACACCGGGCGCGGCTCCTTCAGCACCGACGTCGCGCGGCGCGCCAGCCGTGGCCGCCCCGCCTCGTCGAACTCGCCTGCCTCGAGGTTCGCCAGCAGCTCCCGCGCCCGCGCCAGCACCTCGGGTGGCAACCCGGCCAGCCGCGCCACCTCGATGCCGTACGAACGGCTCGCCGCCCCGTCGATGAGCTTGCGGAGGAAGATCACCCGCCCCTGATCTTCCCGCACCGCGATCGAGCAGTTCTTCACCCGGGGCTTCTCACGGCCGAGATCCGTCAGCTCGTGGTAGTGGGTCGCGAAGAGCGTTCGCGCGCCGACCCGATCGTGCAGGTGCTCGGCGACCGCCCACGCGATCGACAGGCCGTCGAAGGTGCTGGTTCCGCGGCCGATCTCGTCGAGCACCACGAGGCTCTTCCGCGTGGCGTGATGGAGGATGTTCGCCGTCTCGGTCATCTCGACCATGAAGGTCGACTGCCCCTTCGCGAGGTTGTCCGAGGCGCCGACGCGGGTGAAGACCCGGTCGGCCAGGCCGATGCGCGCCTTCCTGGCGGCGACGAAGCTCCCCGCCTGGGCCATCACCACCGCGAGCGCCACCTGCCGCATCACCGTGCTCTTCCCGGCCATGTTGGGCCCGGTGATGATGAGCACCTGCCGCTCCTGCCGGTCGAGGAGCACGTCGTTGGGAACGAACGAGTCTTCCCGCAGGGCCTTCTCGACCACCGGGTGACGCCCACCGGTGAGCTCGATCACCCCCGACTCGTCCACCGTGGGCCGCACGTACCCGTTCTCGGCGGCCACCCGCGCGAAGGCCACCAGCGCGTCGAGCGTCGAGAGGGCCTCAGCCGCGGCGCGAAGGGGCCCGGCCGCGTCGACCACCGCCCGGCGCAGCGCCTCGAAGAGCTCGAGCTCGATGGCCACGCGCTTCTCGTCGGCCGTCAGCACCTTCTCTTCGTACGTCTTGAGCTCTTCGGTGACGTAGCGCTCGCCGCCCACCGTCGTCTGCTTGCGGATCCACGACCGGGGAACGAGGTGCAGGTTCGCCTTCGTGACCTCGAGGTAGTACCCGAACACGCGGTTGTAGCGGACCTTGAGCGAGCCGATGCCCGTGGCCTCGCGCTCACGGGCCTCGAGCTTGAGGAGGTAGTCCTTCCCCGACGAGGCGAGCTCGGCGTACTCGTCGAGCTGCGCGTGGTAGCCCTTCGCGATGAAGCCACCCTCGCCCACCACCGCCGGCGGATCGTCGACGAGCGCTCGCGCGAGCGTGGCCGACAGGGCCTGCACCTCGTCGGCGCGCAGCGGCCCGACCAGCGCCTCGAGGAGCGGCGCGCGCGCCTCGCCGAGCGCCCTCGCCAGCCCGGGGAAGGCCTCGAGCGACCGCCCCAGGGCCTTCATGTCTCTGGGGCCACCCGACGCGAGCGACAGCCGACCGCAGAGCCGCTCCACGTCGGCCACCTGCTTGAGCGTCTCGACGAGCCCTTCTCTGAACGACGGCGCGTCGACGAGGGCCTGCACCGCGTCGTGTCTCGCCGCGATGGCCTGGACGTCGGTGAGGGGCGCCGAGAGCCAGCGCGCGATGCGCCGGGCCCCCAGCGGGGTGACGCTGCGATCGAGCACCCCCACCAGCGAGCCCGCCCGCGCGTTGTCCTTGAGTGTGCGCAGCAGCTCGAGGTTCGCCCGTGACGCCTCGTCGATCACCATCACCCCGCCGCGGGTGGCGACCGACAGCCGGTCGACGTGGCCCGCCTGGCTCTTCTGTGTCTCCTTGAGGTAGCGCAGGGCAGCGCCGGCCGCGCCCACCGACGCCGTCGCCTCGCCCAGCCCGAAGCCGTCGAGGCTCTTCACCTGAAAGTGCTGCACGAGGGTGGCGCGCGCGCGCCGCGGGTCGAAGGCGTCGGCCGGCAGGGTGGCCACCGTGGGGCGTCGCGAGAACGACGCCAGCATCGACTCGAGCGCGACCTCTCCCGTCCCCTCGGGCACCAGCAGCTCCTTCGGCGAGGCGCGCGACAGCTCGTCGAGGAGCGCCTCCATCGGCCCCGGCTGAAGCGCGCTGAACTCGCCGGTGCTCGCGTCGAGGAGCGCCGCGCCCCACGCCTCGCCCTCGCCCGCCGGCGCCACCGCCGCGAGAAAGTTGTTCTCCTTCGCCTCGAGCACGTCGTCGTCGAGCACCATGCCCGGCGTCACCACGCGCACCACCTCGCGCTTGACGATGCCCTTCCCCGGCGGCTCGAGCTGCTCGCAGATGGCCACCTTCTGCCCGGCCTCGACGAGCCGCGCGATGTACCGCCGCGCCGCGTGGTAGGGCACGCCCGCCATCGGCACCCGGTCGAGCCCCTTCGCGCGCGACGTGAGGGTGATCTGCAGCAGCTCCGCCGCCTTCACCGCGTCTTCGAAGAAGAGCTCGTAGAAGTCGCCCAGGCGAAAGAACAGCAACGCGCCCGGGTGCTGGGCCTTCACCTCGAGGTACTGCTTCATCATCGGCGTCAGCGTGGCGACGTCGACGATCTCTGGCGCCGCGGGCGTGGAGGTGGCGGCTGCTTCGGCTGCGCCCGGCGACGGTGCGGAGTGGCCCATGCGGTCCCCTTACCTCACCAGGCTGACATGCGCGTCGACGGGCGCCACGATGGGGTGCACGCCCAGGTCACGCCTGAGGTCGATCGAGTGTGCCGACCGAAGCCAGGCCCCTGTCCGGGAGAATCGAGCGCTCGCTGCGCTGCGAGCGCCCCCCAAAAAGCGAAGTCGCTTGCTCGACCTGCGCCTGGG
>JALOQF010000389.1 GCA_025459425.1 Myxococcaceae bacterium
GGGTTCCGGAGCCTCGGCACCCGCCGTGTCTCCCGGCAGGTGGGCCTTCTTGCCCGTGCAGCGCTGTGCGAGCCCCGTCGGACCGACGGGTGGCGAGATGCCTCAGGCCCGGGCGTCGCTCGGCGCCAGGGCCAGCCCGAGTCCAGCGAGGAGCGTCACCGAGAGGAGCGTCTTCATGGGGGTTGGCTAACCCACCGGGCGTTGCGATGCACGGGTCGGCACGTCGTCGCATCGACGGTGCATGCTCGCTGCCTGTCTCGCCGTGGCGTTGGGGGCCGTCCCCTGGGACGGGCGATCGTCGATCGAGCTGCAGGTCGGCGAGGCGCTCCAGCTCGACGCTCCTCGACCGGTTCGCTTCGTCTCGGTCGGGGCCAGCGACGTGGTCGAGCTCGGCGTGACCCGCGATCTGCGCACCGTTCAGCTCAAGGGCGTGCGCCGCGGCGTCCGGACCGTCGTCGTGCACTTTCAGGATCGCAGCCGGTCGACGATCGAGCTGCGCGTGTCGGCACCATCGGCCTCAGCGCGGCGCGGCGTGCGACGCTGACGAGAGCCGGAAACGTGTCAGAGTGAAGGGCCGTGCGTTTCCCTCACCGTCCTGCGCGCTCGAGTCGCGCCCGTCACGCTTCACGCCAACGGGCGCTTCAGCTGCGCCGCCACCGCCGGGGCCCCAGTGCCGCGACCGGTCGGGGACGACAGGTGCCCGCTCGTCGCACCAGGCCTGCGCCCCCATCGCCGACCGGGAGGAGCCCGCTCTCGATTCTGCGACCCGGCGCACGCTTCGGCATGGCGCTCGTGCTCTCGGCGATCGCGGCGACTGGCTGCACCCGGCCACGGCAGGCGGTGACGATCGAGGCGGCCTCGGCCTCGGTCCCGGCCGACTTCGTGCCGCTCGCGCCGGAGCGCGTGGCGAAGCTGCGCGAGGCCGCGCTCTCGTCGGACCCGTCGCTCGAGGTCTCGATGGTGGGGAGAAAGCCCCCCGACGCCGCGCTCCCGTGGATGTACCTGCAACGCGCCGAGCTGCGCCCCCAGGTGACGGTGCCGCTCACTGTCAACACCCTGCTCGAGCGCACCATCAACGAGCTGAAGGCCACCATCAACGAGGGCGGCCTCGAGCTCGTCGAGGCGAGCACGACGGTGGTCGGCGACACGCACGAGTTCTGCTCGGTGGCGAAGTCGACGCCGAAGTCAGGCAAGGGCGCTCAGGTGCTGAGCCACACCTGCCTGCGCGTCTGGGTCGGCGCGAAGAGCCGCAAGGTCCACACCGTGTCGGTGGTGTGCCTGTCGCTCGAGAGCGACCCCGAAGAATGCAGGCGCATCATCGGCAGCCGCGCGCTCACGCCCGGTGAAGCCCTGCCCCTGTCGACGCTCTACGAACGCTGAGCACCGCTGAGACGTGCGGCGACCGCGGCGAGGCCGCACCGTCGAAGTCCGTACTCGACAGCGCGAGCGCCACGCCCGTGCTTCACGGCCCGAACGGGCGGCGGGCCATCACCGGCTGCGCAGCGGCGTCGCGTCGACGATCTGCACACCCTCACCCGAGCTCACGCTCGACACTGGAATCGACTCGGCGCGTCGCGCGTGGGCCGAGACGTCGCGCGCGAAGAAGGCGAGCGCGGCCCCGAGCGCGCCGATGTCGTCGAGCCAGCCCAGCAGGGGCACGAGGTCGGGCACCAGGTCGATCGGCAGCACCACGTAGGCCAGAGCTCCCACCACGACGAACTTGCGCCACCCGGGAACGGCCGAATCGCGGAAGTACCGGCGAACGTGAACGAGGTTCATGTGGGCTTGCAACGAAGCGCGCACGAAACGATTTCACAATGGGCGCGGCGACGGCGCAGACTGCATCGGCCCATGGCTCCCAAGACCGCAAAGAAGCCGAAGAAGGACCGCCGGTTCACCGACTCCACCCCGTTGTCGTACGACTTCGAGGTCTACCCGGCGGGCACCCTCGACCTCGGCGAGGTCGACCTCTCGACGAAGGTCGACGACAAGAAGGCGGCCGACGCCGAGATCCTCGAGCTGCAGGAGAAGCTGCTCGAGCTCCAGGTGCGCTACTGGCTCGAGAAGCGGCGCGCCATCGTCGTCTTCGAGGGGTGGGACGCGGCCGGCAAGGGCGGCGCCATCAAGCGCATGACGGCCCTGATGGACCCCCGGGGCTACAAGGTGTGGCCCATCGCCGCGCCGGGTGAAGAGGAGCGCGCGCACCACTACCTCTGGCGCTTCGCCACCCGCATGCCGCCGAAGGGCACCATCGCCATCTTCGATCGCAGCTGGTACGGCCGGGTGCTGGTCGAGCGGGTCGAAGGCCTCGCCACCGCCGCCGAGTGGCAGCGCGCCTATGACGAGATCAACGCCTTCGAGCGCATGCACACCGACGACGGCGCCACCCTGCTCAAGTTCTTCCTGCACATCGACCAGGACGAGCAGCTCGAGCGCTTCAAGCAGCGCGAAAAGGACCCCATCAAGAACTTCAAGATCGGTGACGACGACTGGCGCAACCGCAAGCGCTGGAAGGAATACACCCACGCGTACCAGGACATGTTCGATCGAACGCATCGCCCCGACGCACCGTGGATTCTGGTGGCCGCGAACGACAAGCGTCACGCGCGGCTCACGGTGCTGCGCGCGGCCATCGAGGCGCTCGAGGATTGAGCGGGCTCGAGGTCGGTTCGACGTTGGGTGATGGGTGGCGGGTGGAAGCGCTCTCACCCGACGGCTCCGTGCGCTTCGTTCGGCCCCCGTCGGTCGACCGCAAGAAGGCGCTCGGCCGCTTCATCGTGATGGGCGGGTGCGTCGCGGTGAGCGCTGCCCTCGTCGGAGTCAGCGCCCAGAGCGCCGATCAGCTGTGGGTGCTGACGTCGAGCCTCATCGTGCTCTTCGGCGCCACCGGGCTGGTGGCGTTGCTCGCCGGGCTGGCCGATCTGCGTCGAGCCGCGCTGGGCGTCCACCTCGAGATCGACCAGCGCGCGACCCGGGTTCGTGGCGTGCTCGAGGGCCGGGGCTTGCTGGGCCAGTTCCGCGTGCTCACCCACGCCGGGCCACTGGGCGACGTCTCGCTGCGCCTCTCCCCTTTCGAAGACAGCACCGCCGGCGCGGGCATGCTCGTCGTCACCTTACGTGACGGGCGAAGGCTGATGGCCCCCGACCTGCCCCGCGTCGAGGCGCTGCGCACCTGGGTGGACTCGCTGAGCACGGGCCCCCGCAGGGCTTGAGCCTCCCCGAGGCGGCGCTTCTCCCAGTTCAGCTTCCGGCTTCGTTCATCAGAGCCGGGGGACCTCGGAGCCCCCCCCTCGCACGGAGCGCTTGCGGAGCCTCCTGCCGGGTGGTTTCTGTCGCACACGCGCTCTCGTGAATGCCACGCGCGCGCTGTCGTCCGTCGACCGCACCCGCAGCCCAAGGAGAACACCACCCCATGAAGAAGCTCGTCGTCCTCGCCACCGCCCTCGTTGCCGCCCTCGCCGTCGCGCAGGGCAAGAAGCCCGACGCCAAGCCCGCCGACGCGAAGCCGGCCGACGCGAAGGCCGCCTTCAAGATCACCGGCGACGCCGCCAAGGGTCAGGTGAAGTTCAAGGAGCTCTGCGTGAGCTGCCATGGCGAGAAGGGCGCTGGAGACGGCGCGGCCGCCGCGGCGCTCAACCCGAAGCCGGCGAACTTCACGGACGCCAAGCGCGCCGCCGAAGTGACCGACGAGTACATCTACAACATGATCAAGGAAGGCGGCGCCGCCAACGGGAAGTCGGCGCTCATGGCCTCGTGGAAGGGCGCCCTCAACGAGGCGCAGCTGATGGACGTCGCGGCCTACGTGCGCTCGCTGAGCAAGGGCGGAGCGGCGGCCCCTGCGCCTGCGGCGGCGCCCGCGAAGGACGCGAAGCCGGCCGGCAAGAAGTAGGGCTCTTCAGCGCGTGATCAGTGACGTCGGCCGCTCGGGCAGCTCGCCTGGGCGGCCGTCGACGTCCGTGGGCCCTCCGTCGGTACACCAGTCACGACCGAAGCGAGGCCGCCTCGGCGGCGCTCACCGATGGGCCGACTCGTCGTGCGCGGCCTCTTCCGAATCGAGCCAGCGAACGCGGCCGGATTCGAGCGCGTACGTCGCTCGCAGCACGAGCAGCTTCCCACTCTGCGCCTGCTGACGGAGTGACTTCTTGCCCATCACCTTCGCGGCGAGCGCGGTGACCTGCTCCTCGACCGACCGGCCGGAGCCGTCGTCGCAGCCAGCGTGACCGAGCAGCACGACGACCTTCGCGGGGTGCTTGCGCAGGCCCAGCTCGAGGCCACTCACGAAGGCTGCGTCGGCCTTGAGCACCGGGGCCTTGAGCGTGACGAGCGCCCCCGGAGGCACGTCGAACACGGCCTCGGGCACCACGCGACCGTCGGCGCACGAAGCCACCAGGCCCCAGGGCGTGAAGCCGGCCACCAGCTCGGCCGCACGACGTCTCGTGAACGGCTCACGCCCTGCGCCCAGCGTGCATTCCCCTCGTCGAGCCAGGCCAGCGCCTCGAGCGGCTCCTTGGGCGCCGCTGGCAGCGGGTGCAGCTCGTCGACGTGCGGGTCGGCGTGTGCGTCGGCCCCAGCCTTCGTCGGCGCGGCCGCGGCCTTCGGTTTCGTTCCACCCTTCGACTCCGCCTCGTGGGCCTGCGTCTTCGCCGCTGCGTGCGGGACGGCGGGTGGCTCGGCGGCGGCCTCTTCGGTGAGCGGCTCTGGCGAGTGGGCGACGCGCGCCTTTCTGGCAGGCTTCGCCTTCGCAGCGCTCGGCTCCTCGGCGTCGGCTTCGTCGTGAGCCTCGTCGTCTTCGACGTCCTCCTCGACCGGGGGCGCCTTCGCCTTCTTCTTCTTCGCCTTCGCATGCGCGGGCGCCTCACCACCTCCGCTCAGCGAGAGGCCGAGCGCGGCGCCGCCCAGCCCCAGCACGAGGGCCGACTGCACGCCGATGACGATGAGGAGCTTGCGTGACACGGCCCGTGTGAGAGCAAGCGCCGGTCCACACGGAACGCTGCGTCATCGCTCGGCGGGCCGCGGGTCGCCGGCACCCGGGTGGGTTCGACGTCACTCGCCGAGGCGACCGGCGCTCGCCATCTGCTCGAGCTCGTCGTCGGTGGGGAAGCCGATGACGCGCCAGCGCTCGGGCGTGTCACCCGTCGCCTCCATGAGGTGCGGCACCACCTGCTGGGCCACCTCGAACGTCGTCGACCAGGTCTTCCCGCCCGCCCCGTCGATGGGCGTCTTGACGAAGTCGATGCGGTCGGTCTGCGGCAACAGCGCTTCGACCCCCTGCGTCCAGGCGGTCGAGGTGAAGATGTCTCCGCCCGGCGTCCGAAAGGCGCGCAGGTTCGCGACGAAGATGGAATGGCCGTTGGCCTGGAGCAGCGCCTCGAGCACTTCCTTCTGCCGGGCGTACGCCGAGGCGAACGACTGGAGCTGCAGCACCTTGAGCTTCTGCCAGGCCCGGTGCATGCGCACGGGCAGCCAGGGCTTCCACGCCTCGCCGTCCCAGCGGAAGGCGTGCGCCGTGTGGGGCTTGGGCTCGAGCAGGGCCTGCTCGCCCCAGCCGGCGATGGCCTCGAGCGCGCCCTCGTCTTCGTCACCGGCGACGAGCACCACGTCGTGGGTCGGCGCGAGCACCACCGGGCGGCCGTTCACTGGCAGCTCGAGGAAGCGCTCCGGCAGCAGCATGCGGGTGGCGTCGAAGCCGTCGCGGTAGGGCGAGACGAAGGCCGCGACCGACGAGTCGGGCTGCTCGAAGTCGAGGCGCGGCCGCTCGCGGAGGTTCTGCACCGCCCGCTCGAACAGCTCGTCGAACTCGAGCCCGAAGGCCTCGAGCCGATCGGGCCCGAACTCCATCACCGAGGTGGGGAGGTCGAAGGCGAGGTGCGCCGCCAGCTCGCCGTTGAGGACGCGGTGGGGCAGCGTCACCTCGTCGATGGCTTCCTCGTCGGCGCCCAGCTCGAGCTCGGCCTGCCGCCGCACCGCCGAGAACCACGCGCGGTCACGAACGCGCGGCAGCACGCTGCGAATGACGTCGACGGCGTCGACCGGGCCTGCGCGCCGAATGGCGCTCCAGAAGCGGCGCGCCAGCACCCGCGGCTTCTCGGCCGGCGGCGCCGCGTCGTACTCGGACAGCGCGTGGTGCAACGCGATGAAGCTGATCCAGTCGCCCTCACCCACCACGAGCCGATCGCGCTCGGCGTCGTACCGCACGGGCCGGGCCTCACCCTGGACACGGAGGTATTCGCTGGCGAGGCGGGCAAAGTCGTCGCGGCTCGTCGTCATCTTCGGGCGGCATCCAATCACGATCGGCGGCGCGGCGAAGCGGCAATTTTTCCCCTCGACGACCTCGGCGATCGATAAGCGTGGCCATGTGGACGCAACACCTCGGCGAGCTGACGGTCGCGACCAGCGGGCGCGGCTTCACGGACGTGACGGGCGAATTGGCCCACTGGCTGTCGGAGCGCGGCGCCCGTGATGGGCTCGTGACGCTCTTCATCCGGCACACCTCGGCGAGCCTCGTTGTCCACGAGAACGCCGACCCCGAGGTGCGCGCCGACCTCGAGCGCTTCTTCTCGCGCCTGGTGGCCGACGGCGACCCGCTCTTCCGGCACGACGCCGAGGGGCCCGACGACATGCCCGCCCATGTGCGTGCGGTGCTGACGCAGACCCAGGTGGCGATTCCAGTACGCGGCGGCCGACTCGACCTCGGCACCTGGCAGGGGGTGTCGGTCTGGGAGCACCGCACCCACCCACATCGGCGCACCGTGAGCCTTCATTTCGCGGGAACGTGAGCCGACCCGAGGCGTTCGGGTGTCACATGGGCGCCCTCGTAACTTTCCGTTGGGCTCACCCGTCGATGGTCACTGACGCGATTCCGTTTTGGAATTCGCGGGCTTGGGGCAGACTCACGCCCCCGGAAGGAAAGGCACGCACATGACGCTCACGAGTTCGTTGAAAGCCGTGGTGATCGCTTCGCTCCTCGTCGTTTCGACGGCGCTGGCCGGTCTCACCAAGGCGGGTGACGGGGTGGCCTCGTTCAAGGGCGTCGGCCCGGCGGGCTTCAAGATCGAGGGGAAGACGAAGAGCGTCGACGTGAAGGACGACGGCAAGGCGATCACCGTCGTGGTCGGCCTCAAGGACCTCGAGACTGGCATCTCGCTGCGTGACAACCACATGCGCGAGAAGTACCTCGAGGTCGACAAGTTCCCCGAGGCGACGCTCGTGGTGGCGAACGACCAGGTCACCTGGCCGGAAGACGGCAAGTCGAGCGAGGGCCAGGCGAAGGGCACCTTCACCGTGCACGGCGTCTCGAAGGACGTCTCGTTCAAGTACAAGATCACCAACTCGGGCGGCACCTATGCCGTCGAGGGTGAGGCGCCAGTCAACTTCAAGGATCACGGCGTCAACGTGCCCAGCTACATGGGCATCACCGTGAAGCCCGACATCACCATCTTGTCGAAGTTCAACGCGAAGAAGGGCTGACGCCTCCCGGAGGGGAGTTTTGCGAAACATCGCGCTGTCGTTGTCACTCGCCGTGGGCCTCGTCTCGGCTCCGGCGCTCGCATTCCCATGGATGGTGAAGCACGACTACCAGTCGTGCGCCGTCTGTCACGTCGACCCATCGGGGGCGGGCCAGCTGACGCCCTACGGCCGGGCGCAGTCGGACGTGCTGCTCCAGTGGAAGCTGAAGAAGCCAAGCCCCGAAGAGGCGCAGGAGCCGAGCCCGGCGACGCGCTTCCTGTGGTTCCTCGATCTGCCCGAGTTCCTCAACCTGTCGGGCAACTTCCGCGCGGGCGCGCTGATTCCCATCGGCAGCACGGTGCGCCCCCTCTTCATGGCGGCCGACCTCTACGGCACCGTGAAAGTCGACCGGTTCGTGTTTCACGCCACCACCGGCCTGGGCCTGCGAAACGTGGGGCCCGCCGCGATTCTCCCGCAGTGCGGTGGCGACACCGCCTGCAACGCACAGTGGATCGCGCGCGAGTTCTGGGCGGGCGCCACCTTCGCCGACGAGTCGGTCATGGTGCGCGCGGGCCGCATGTTCATTCCCTTCGGCCTCCGCAACAACGAGCACTTCATGTGGGTGCGTGACACGACCGGCACCGACACGAACCTCGACCAGCAGGTGGGCGTGGCGGCGAGCTACAACGGCGAGAAGCTGCGCGGCGAAGTGATGGGCCTGCTCGGCAACTACCAGCTCGGGCCCGACGCCTACCGCGAGCGCGGCTACTCGGCGTTCGCAGAGTACGCGCTGGCCTCGAAGGTCTTCCTCGGGGTGTCGAGCCTCATCACCGCCGCGCGCGCCGACCCATTGTTCCAGTTGCCGCAGGTGCGCCACGCGCACGGCATGACGTTCCGCTGGAGCCCCACCGAGCCACTGGCCATCCTCGCCGAGGCCAACTTCCTCGCCTGGCAGCAGCCCGGGCGCATCGATCGGCTGGGGTTCGCGGCGCTCGTGCAGGGCGACTACGAGCTGATGCAGGGGCTCCACCTCATTGCGTCGCTCGAGGGCCAGCACACGGGCCAGGGCGAGCGGGGGCCCTCGTTCGGCGGGTGGGTGTCGGCGGCGTGGTACGTGCTGCCGCACGTCGAGCTCCGGTTCGACACCATCATCCGCCGAATCACCAGGCAGGCGCCCGACCCCGCGTCGACGGGCGTTACACTGCTCGCGCAGCTGCACTTCTTCCTGTGAGCCCGCCCATGCTTCGCTTCCTCTTCATCGCAGCCATCGTCGTCGCGGGGCCCGCCTTCGCGACCGCCGAGTACCCGGGTGAGATCCGCTCCGCCCTGGGCACGGCCGAGCTCCCACCGGGGAGCTGCGCGGTGTGCCACTTCAACTCGAACTTCAGCCGGGCTGGCGTCATGGGCACGCCGTTTGGCCGCTCGATGCTGGCGAACGGGCTCACCGGCAACAGCACCAGCTCGCTGCGCGCAGCGCTGACGGCGCTCGAGATGGCGAACACCGACAGCGACAGCGACGGGTGCACCGACATCGCCGAGCTCAAGGCCACGCCCGCGACGAACCCGAACACGCGCGACTGCTCCATGGGCGGCGTCGACGGGGGCGCGGGTGGCGGTGAAGCGGGCGGCGCCGGTGGCAGCGGTGGCTCGGGGGGCGGGGCTGAGATCGGCCCGCTCCGCTACGGCTGTGGCGCGAACATCGCCCCTGGCCTGGTCGGGCTCGGGGCGCTCCTGGTGCTGGCACGCCGTCGCAATCGCTGACGGGCCCGCTCGAGCCGAGCTGCGACAGACCCGGCGCGGCGGCCCCTCGGGTTCGACGAGCGCTGCGGCGTCAGGCCGAGCGCGAGGCCCCCTCACGCCGGCCGGTGACGCCCTCGTGACGCTTCCGGGTTCAACGGGCCGCGCGGCGGGGCTACAAGCGCGCGCATGAACCTCGACGACCTCAAGGCGCGCGTCAGCGCCGCGTTCGCGGACCGGGACAAGCTGAAAGAGCCCTTCTACGTCATGGCCGTGAAGGAGACGGTCGCGCTCCTCGACCGCGGCGTCATCCGCGTCGCGCAGAAGGGCGCCGACGGCTGGGAAGTGAACGCCTGGGTGAAAGAGGCGATTCTCTGCTTCTTCGCCGTGAGTGAGATGAAGGTGATGGAGGTCGCTCCCTTCGAGTTCCACGACAAGATTCCCCTGAAGAAGGGCCTGGCCGATGCGGGCGTGCGCGTGGTGCCGCCCGGCACCGTGCGCTACGGCGCCTTCTGCGAGCGCGGCGTCGTCGTCATGCCGGGCTACGTCAACATCGGCGCCTGGGTGGGCGCCGGCACGATGGTCGACACCTGGGCCACCGTCGGGAGCTGCGCGCAGATCGGCCGCAACGTGCACCTGTCGGGCGGCGTCGGCATCGGCGGGGTGCTCGAGCCGCCTTCGGCCACGCCCGTCATCATCGAAGACGGCGCCTTCATCGGCAGCCGCGCCGTCATCGTCGAGGGCGTGCAGGTCGGTGAAGAGGCCGTCATCGGCGCGAACGTGGTGCTCACCGCGTCGACCCACATCATCGACGTCACCGGCGAGAACGAGGTCGTGCACAAGGGCCGCGTTCCCGCGCGGAGCGTCGTCATTCCGGGCTCGCGCGCCAAGCGCTTCCCCGCCGGCGAGTACCAGGTGCCCTGCGCGCTCATCATCGGCCAGCGCTCGGCCTCGACGGACTCGAAGACGTCGCTGAACCACGTGCTGCGCGACTTCGCGGTGGCGGTGTAGGCGCCGGTGCCGTGATGATCGCTGACGTGCTGGCGCAGCGCGCGCTCGAGCTCATCCGAATCCCCTCCGTCATCGGAGACGAGCGGGCGCTGTGTGACGTCGTCGAGCGCTGGGCGGTGGGCCGTTTCGGGCAGGCGGGCGTTCGGCGGGTGTCGAACTCGCTCGCCGTGGGGCGCCCCGACGACCCGCGCCCCACCCTGGCCCTCGTCGGGCACCTCGACACCGTGCCCGCCAACCCCGACGGCACCGCGCCCCGGGTGGAAGGCGGCCGGCTGGTCGGCCTGGGCGCCTCGGACATGAAGGGCTCGCTCGCGGTGATGATGCAGCTCGCGGACGACTTGCCGCTCGACGCGCTGCCCTTCAACCTGCGCCTCGTCTTCTACGAGCGCGAAGAGGGCCCCTACCTCGAGTCGGGCCTCGGCCCGCTCTACGACGCGTGCCCCGAGCTGAAGCGCGCCGCCTTCACCATCGCCATGGAGCCGACCGACGGCGCGGTGCAGGTCGGCTGCGTCGGTTCGCTCCACGCGACCCTCGTCTTCCGCGGCCAGGCTGCGCACTCGGCGCGCCCGTGGCAGGGGGTCAACGCCGTGCACGCGGCGGGGAGCCTGCTGGTCGACCTCCAGCAACGGGCGCGACGCGAGGTCGTCGTCTCGGGCCACAGCTTCTTCGAGGTGATGAGCGTCACGCTCGCGAAGGGCGGCCGCGCGCGCAACGTGGTGCCCGACGCCTTCGAGCTGAACCTCAACTACCGCTTCGCGCCGGGGAAGTCGGTCGAGGTGGCCGAGGCCGACGTGCGCGCGCTGGTGAACGGGCGGTGCGAGGTGACGATCACCGACCGCTCGCCCTCGGGCCGCGTCTGCGCCGACAACCG
>JALOQF010000390.1 GCA_025459425.1 Myxococcaceae bacterium
GCGCCGTGTCCGTCGACGCCTTCGGGGCGATCTCGGAGAGCAGCACCGTGTACTCGTCGCGGGCGTCGGCGCCCTCGTAGAGCAGCGAGCAGAGCGCCAGGTTCTTCTCGTCGTCGGGCAGCTCCCGCAGGGCGCGCGTCGCGGCCACGAAGGCCATCTCGGCGTTGTCCATCTGCTGGGAGTAGACCTCGGACATCTTGCGCAAGAGCGCCGCGCGCTCGGCCGGCTGCGGCTCGGCCGCCACCTGCGCCTCGATCATCTGGACCAGCTTGAGGTGCTCGCCTTCCTGCGCGAACACGGGCTCGAGCGTGCTGGCCGCTTCGCCTTTGAGGGGGTTGTCTGAGCGCGCCATCTCTTCGAGTGCGCCGACCGCACCGGCATGGCCGGGCTTCCGACGCAACACCTCCTGATACGTGTTCAAGGCGCCGCGGGGGTCGCCGAGCCGGGTCAGCTTGAGCCGCCCCAGCCGAACCAGCAACTCCCTGGCTTCCTCGTCCTGCCCCTGGGCCTCGGCGAGCTGCACCTCGCGCGCGAGCACCTGCGACAGCTCGGGCCACTTCTCCATCTCGGCGAACAGCCGGCCGAGCAGCTTGAGCGCGTTGCCGTCGTCTGGCTTGCGCTCGAGGATCGCCTGGTACGCCGTGGCCGCCAGCGCCTTGTCCGACAGGGTGTCTTCGGCCAGCGTCGCGAGGTCGAACAGCAGGTTCACCTGGCCGACGACGGTGGGCTCGAGCGCGAGCTGCCGCCGCATCACCACCGACAGCTCGCGGAACTGCGAGGTGCGCCGGTAGATCTGCCCGAGCGCCTCGAGCACGAAGGTGTCCTTCGGGTTGCGGTTGAGACACTCGGTCCACGCCCGGGCGGCCAGATCGAACCGCGACAACCGCTCGCCGTAGATCGTCGCGAGCCGGCGCCAGAGGTCTCCAGCCAGCGGCTCCGGCGCCCCGCGCTCGAGCGTGTCTTCGTACGCGGCCGACAGCTCCTCGAACGCCCCGAGGTCGGCGGCGAGGCGCTCGAGCTCGCTGCGCACCTCTTCGTCGGCGGGCGCTTCGGCGAAGCTGCGCAGCCGGGTGGTGAGCGCCAGCGCCTTCTGCCCGACCGCCTCGCGGAGGGTCGCGATCTCGAGCAGCAGGGGCACCCGCCGCGACGCGTCGGTGACGCCCAGGCGCACGTCGAGCACCTCGACGAGCTTCTTCAGCTCCGAGGCCTGGCGGTACACCGGCTCGAGCAGGCGCGCCGCTTCGACCCGCGTCGGCTCGTGCTGGAGCAGCCGCTCGAGCCCCATCACCGCGTGGGGCTCGGCCGGGACGAGCTGCAGCGCGTCGGCGAACGCCCGCAGCGCGTTCGAGAACTGGGCCTCTCGCTCGAGCAGCTGCCCGCGGCGCAAGAGGTGCTGCACCTTGCCCTCGACCTCGGGGGTCTCGTCGGCCAGCTGCGCGAGCACGTCGGCCTGCTCGGCGAGGCGATCGTTCTTGCCGAAGAGGTGATCGAGCGCCGTCAGCACCTCGGCCGTGCGCCTCAAGGCCAGCGCCGAGCGGTAGGCCTCGATGGCCGGCTCGTCGTCACCGGCGGTGGCGTACGCCTCGCCGGCCTTGATCAACAGCGCGCGCTTCTCGGCGGGGTCGCTGGCCAGGGTTGCCTGCTGTGCGAACACCTGCGACAGCTGCCGCGCGTTCTGCGACTTCGCGTAGAGCTTCGAGAGCGCGTCGAGCGCCTGCCGGTCCTGGGGGGCGAGCGCGAGGAGCGCGTTCCACGCCCGCGTCGCCTCGTCGGTCTCGTCGAGCTGCTCGCGGATCTCGGCGCAGCGCCGCAAGAGCGCGATCTTCTCGTCGGCCACGTCGACCTCGTCGGCGGTCGACTCGTAGATCTCGGCGAGCTCGCCGTACGAGCCCGTGTCGCGGGCCAGGCGCTCGAGCTCGGGCTGCACCTCGCTGCGCTCGAGGCCATCGGTGAAGGCCTTCAGCGCGTTCATGAACGCCGCCTCGGGCTGCGAGAGATCGCGCTCGAGGATCGCGCGGATCTCGGACGACAGCCGCGCCCGCTCGGTCCGGCCGCTCGCCGACACCAACCGCGCCTCCCGCAGCGAGATGCGGGCCTGGTGGTCACCCGAGCGGGCCAGCACCGGGTCCAGAATCTCCATCGCCGTCGCGGCCTCGCTCAGGTTCGAGCGCACCCACTGCTCGAGGGCCTGGCGCGCCCCTTCGTGCGACGCGTCCTCCGAGAGGATCTGCCGGTAGACCTCGAGGGCCCCACGCAGATCGTTCAGCTTGAGCTGGCGCAGCTGCCCGAGGCGGAAGGCGAGCTCTCGCCCCTGGGGGCTCTGGCCTTCCTGGTTGCGCCGCAGCTCGAGCGCGAAGGCGAGCTCCTGCGGGCGATCGAGCTTCGTGTAGAGCCGGTCGAGCGCCGAGGCCGCGTCGCGATCGAGCACGTCGCGCGCGACCACCTGCCGCCAGTTCAGCGCCGCGCGGTCGAGATCGTCGAGCCTCGACTCCGACAGCAGCGCCGCTTCCCGCTCGAGCGCGGTGCGCGCCGCCAGATCGATCTCGATCGAGGCGAGGCGCTCGATGATGGGCACCAGGTCCCACCACTCCTCGCGGGCCCGGTGGAGGCGCTGGAGCGACTTGAGCGCGTCGACGTTCTTCGCGTCGAGCGACAGCACCTTGTGGAGCTGCGCGACCGCCTGCTCCTGGTCGTTGAGCTTGCGCTCGTACAGCTCGGCCAGCTCGCGGTGCAGGCCGACGGCCGCCGCGCCGGCGCCCGCGTCGACGAGCTCCTGCAGCACCTCGGCGTAGCTGTCGACGAGATCGGCGTCCTCCGAGGCCTGGCGCGTGACCGCGCGCAGCGCGAGATCTTCGGGCGTCAGGCGCACGGCCTGGGCGAGCGACGCGAACGCCTGCTCCGGCTGGCGCAGGTGCATCGTGTGCAGATCGGCGGCCCGCTGGAGCGCCTTGACGCGCTCGAGCGTGTCGCGCGCCGACTCGGCGATGACGTGCAACGCCGAGACCTGCTTGCGGTGATCGTTGGCGTGCTCGTAGGCGAACAGCACGGCGCGGGCCGCCGCTTCGCGGTGCGTCGGGTCGGCCAGCAGGTTCTCGAGCGCGGCGATGGCGTCGGCATCGGTCGGGCGCGCCTTGAGCACGTCGGCGTAGCGCGAGATCGCCTCGGCCTTGTCACCCAGCACGTTCTCGACGATGCGCGCGCGCGCGACGCTGAGCTGGGTCGCGCGGTCCTTCTCGCCGGCCTGCTCGTACAACGCCACGAGGCGGCCCTGCACCTGCACGAGCTCCTGCATCTGCCCGCCCTGCTCCAGCAGCCCTGCCACCGTCGGCAGGTGCTCGAGCTCGGGTGCGCCCAACCGGATCGCCTCGGTGAGCGCCAGCGCCGCCTCGCGCGGGCGGTTCAGGTCGGCGTTCACCTTCGACAGCTGGAGGAAGACCCCGCGCTTGTCGTCGCCCTCGACCTGGCCCGCGAGGCTGCGCAGCAGCTGATCGGCGTCGACCAGCCGGCCCTTCTCGAGCGCGAACGCCGACGCGCGCGTCAGCAGGTCGACCGAGGCCGGGCTCTTCTGCAGGGCGAGCTTGTAGGCCGCCATCGCGTCGTCGACGGCGCCGGCCTCTTTGGCGAGCTCGGCTGCCTCGACCAGCATGCCGACCGCGGGCGACGCGTCGGCCACCTTGCCGGAGAGCTCGACGAGGTTGCGGGCGAGATCCTGCTGGGCCTTCAGCTCGCGCGCGAGCCGCGCCGCCTCGACCCGGAAGGCGCCGTCGGTCGGGTCGAGCGCGAGCCCACGCAGCCGGAAATCGAACGCGCCACGCACGTCCATCAGGCGCTTCTCGGTGGTGTCGGCGAGCAGCGTGAGCAGCGCCTTCACCTCGTCGCGCTCCTGCGCCGAGGCGAGCAGCACCAGCAACGACGCCACCTGCCGCTGGAAGTCGCCAGCCTTCGCGTACACCGGCGCCAGCGCGCGCGCGATGTCCGTCGGGCGGACGCCCTGGGCCGCGAGCCGCTCGAGGCCGCCGACGACGGTGGCGTTCGACGCGCCCTCGTCGAGCAGGTTGAGGTACAGCCGCGCCGCCTCGTCCTTCCGCGAGAGCCGCTCGGCGAAGAGCTGCGCGAGGCGGGCCCGCCATTCCTGGCGCTCGGCGGCCGAATCGGCCAGCGCCATCAACCGCTCGGCCACCGTGGCCACCTCGTCCCACTGGCCGAGGTTCGCCGCCGCCGCGCCCAGCTTCTTGAGCGTCGGCACGCTGTCGGGGTCGAGCTCGAGGATCTTCCGGTACACCGCCGCCGCCGCCCCGGGGTCTGCCGCCGACGCCTCGAGCTTGCGCGCCTCGGCCTCGAGCTTCGAGCGGGGGTCCTGCGGCTCCTCGGCGAGCTGCTTTCGAATGGCCGCCAGCGCCGCCACCGCCTCGGCGTCGTCACCGTGGCGCTTCTGCACCTCGAGCCAGGCCTCCTGCGCCTCGGCCGGGCGGTCGAGCGACTGGAGCAGCTGACCGAGCGTCTTCCACAGCCCCGTCTGGGCGGCCGCGGGCGCCACCTGCGCGGCGCGCCTCAACGCCAGCGCCAGCTCGGCCTGCTGGTTCGCCCGGAAGGCCGCGTCCTTGAGCGCGGTGAGGAGCGTCGAGCGGCCCGGGTCGAGCGGCAGCGCGCACGACAGCGCATGGAAGGCCCGCTTCGGGTCGCCCGCGTCTTCGCAGAGCAGCGAGACGAACTCGCACATGCTCACCCGCTCGGCCATGGGCTGCGGCGCCGAGATGCCAAGCTCGAACAGCGGCCACGCGCGCTCGAGCTCCTGGCCCTCGACGTACAACTTGAGCAGCCGCCACGCGACCTGCGCGTTGTGGGGGTCGACCGCGTTGGCTGCCTCGAGGTGCCCGCGGGCCACGCCCTCGTCCTTCAGCAGCCGGGTGGCGAGATCGGCGAGCGTCGTGCGGAGCGCCACCTGCGCCGTCTTGTCCTTCAGCGCACCGAGGTGGCGCTCGAGCACGGCCACGCCCTCGGCGAGCCTCCCCTGCCCGATGAGCTGCTCGCTGGCGAGCTCGGCGGCGTCGGGCCGGCTGGCGTCGATGCGCGAGGCCTGCTCGAACTCGGCGCACGCGCCCGCGGGGTCGTTCAGCCTCGTGAGGAGCGCCTGCCCGATGCGCAGGTGCAGGTCGACCTGCGCCACCTTGTCTCTCGTCTCGGCGGCCAGCTTCGAGAAGACGGTGAGCGCCACCCGCAGGTCGCCGGACTTCTCGGCCACGTTCTCGAGCAGATCGAGCGCGTCGGGCATCGCGGGCCACAGCGCGAAGCAGCGATCGATGGCTTCCTTGATCTTCGCCGTCGCCGTCGGCTCGTAGAACGCGAAGAGCCGCGCGACCTGGAGCGACAGGCGCGCAGCAGTGCGGCGATCGCGCTCCTCGAGGGACTGCGCCTTGAGCGCCTTCACCTTCTCGCGCCAGACGTACTCGAGCTTGCCGAGGTCCTTCTGGGCCTGCTGGGCGCGGGCGTTCTTCCCGTCGATGGCGAGGGCGCGCACGATCGCCTTGGTCGCGAGCGTGTGCTCCTGCGGGTTGTTGACGAGCGCCTCGGCGAACGCCACGTAGTCTTCGAGGAGCTCGCGCTCGCCGAGGTGGGTGCGCTCACGCTCGAGCGACTCGTAGACCGAGGCGTAGCGCCCCTCGGCGAGCAACACCGCGCGGGCCTTCTGGTACCCGGCGCGCTCGTGCGGGGCCGCGCGCGTCGCGAGCTGGTAGCAGAGCACCGCGCGATCGCGGCGCGACAGCTTCGTCTCGTACAGCTCGCCGGCCTTCAGGTACTGCCCGGCGGCGGCGGCCCCCGACGAGATGAGGCCGAGCCGCTCGAGCACGTCGGACAACATCGCGAAGTCGTTTCGCCCCTCGGCGACGGCCTTGAGCCCCTCGAGGGCCTCGCGCGCATTGGGCGCGTAGACGAGCGCGCGGCGAAAGAGCTCTTCGGCGCGCGGGAGGGACTTGAGGCGCTCGCGAGCCAGGTGCCCGGCCCGTGACAGCAGATGTGCTGCCTCGTCGGGCGTCGGCACCTCGCGCGAGCGCGTCTCGTACAGGCGAATGAGATCTTCGACGCGGCCCGACTTCTCGAGGGTCGCCTCGACGTCGCCAAAGCCCTTCTCAGCAGCAGTGTCCGTCATGGGAGGAAGGCGCGAATGTACCCTCCACCCCCTCGGGAACGAACGCAAAACCACGGGAAAACACGGCGCTTTGTGGCCGACCGACGGTCACGCCCGGGAACCTGGGGACGGCTGAGCGCCGGCCGATGGCGCTTCGTGTCGTTCGAGTCTGGGTGCCGGGCGACGGCTTCGAACCGCGCCCGCCGAGCACCTCGATGGAACGGGTCGATGAGCGGCGGCTCACGGGGTGTCCGAAGCAGGGCGCGGCCCGCAGGTCGTGGCGAAGGCGCGAGCGACGCGGCGCCGTGCACCAGCCCTCCGTCATGCCCTCGAAGCACGGGCCGCGAGTCGCGATTCTTCAGCGAGTCGTGCCTCGTCAGCACGCTGCAGTTCCTCCGCGAGTCGTACCTCCTCCGCGAGTCGTACCTCCTCCGCGAGTCGTACCTCCTCCGCGAGCCGAACTCCGTCCGCGAGCTGAACTCCGTCCGACTCCGTCCGCGAGCCGAACTCCGTCCGCGAGCCGAACTCCGTCCGCGAGCCGAACTCCGCTCAACGCGACGGCGGCCGAGCTGTTCGCTCGGAAGGCCGCCCTTGCACCAGCCCCTCACGCGAAACGCTCCGTGCACGCGGCGGCCGTCGAGCCCGCCGCGTGCCGAGCGCAGGTTTCAGGCCGACGCGGTCGGTGTCACGGGAGCGGCTTCGGCTGGCGGCGGCACCATCGCCTCGCCGTCGGCCTCGTCCTTCGACTCCGCCGCAGCCGGCTTCGGCTCGGGGCGGGGGAGCGCCTTCACCCGCTCGACGTTGGCCGTGTCTCCAGCCTTGCCGAACAGCGCCTGCGCCTTGTCGAGCTGGCCCGCGGCCTCGGCGAGCTCCGCCGCCTTCGCGAACTGGCCCAGGTGTTCGAACATGGCCGACGCCCGGTCCTTGCGGTTTGCCGCCAGGTAGGCCTCGGCGGCCGCCTCGTGCTTGCCCATCGTCTCGAGCCAGCGCGCCTTCGCCTGCAGGTTCCCCTCGGCCTCGGCCTTCGCGAGCGCCTCGGCGGCGAAGGCCGCAGCTTCGGCGTTCAACTTGAGCTTCAGCATGAAGGCGTACGCCTTGGGGCCCGGCAGCGGCTTGAGCAGCTCGATGGCGTCGGCGCTGCGGCCCACGCCCATGAGGATCGTCGCCGCGCCGAGCCGATCTCCGCGCTCGACGAGCTTGGTGACCTCGAGGTCGCGCACCCGGTTGGCCGACGCGAAGTCCTTCGCCTTCTCGTAGCAGCGGCGCGCCACCGACAGCTTGCCCGCGCGCTCCCAGGCCAGCGCCGCCTGGTCGAACTGCAGCGCCCGCTCGTACAGAGCGGCCACCTTCGCGAAGTCGCCCTTCTGCACGTAGAGCTCCATCAAGAGCTCCCACGCCTCGGCCTTCTCGAGCTGCAGCGTCACCTCGTCGGGCGTCAGCTTCGCCGACAACGCGGTGATGCGGGCCTGGTCCTTCGCCTTGGCGGCGTTGCGCAGCGCCGACTTGAAGTCGCCGCCGATCTCGTAGAGCCGCGACGCCTCGGCGAACGACTGGTTCGTCTCGTGGAGTCGTCCTGCGTCACGCGTGCGACCGGCCTCCTCGAAGTTGCGGGCATCGAGCGCCCAGTTGCCGGTGGCGGCGGGCGCGGGCTCGAAGCGCCGCTCCTTGTCACCGCGGGGGCCTCGCTCCGGGCGATCGCGCCGCTCGGGCCGGTCGCCACGCTCGCGGCGGTCGCCGCGCTTGCCCGGCGGCCCATCGCGGCGGTCACCACGACGGCCCCGGTCGTCGGCCACCGGCGCCTCCGGCGTCGCCAGGGCGGCGAGCTCGGACGCAGTCGGCTTGCGGCCAGCTGACTCGAAGGCGGCGTTGGCGCGCTCCGTCTCGTTCGCCGCCGACCACACCAGGCCGGTGGTGAAGAGCACGTCGTTCCACGTCGTCATCGGCGCGGGGGCCGGCTTCGGAGCCTCGGCTGCGGGCGCCGCCTCGGCGGCTGGTGCCCCTTCGGCCGGAGCCTCTGCGGGCGCGGCCTCGACCGGCGCTTCGGCCGGCGCGACGTCCTTCTTCGGCTGGCGCGCCACGCGCATCAGCGTCGTGAGCAGCTTGCCCCGCGAGCCCATGTCGAGATCGTTGAGCGACTTGAGCCGCAGGCCCTTCACGCCCTTGACGATGTCGTCGAGCGACTGCTTCTGGGCGGCGTAGTCACCCTTCGTCAGCGCCTTCTCGAGCGCCGAGAGCTCGTTCACGACCCGGTACGCCGCGCCGCCGCCGCCCTTCCCTCCGCGCCGGTCACCCCGGTCGCCATCACGGCCGCCGCGTCCACGGCCCTTGCCGCCCTCGCGATCGTCGAACGAGAACCCACCACCGCCGCGTCCCTGGGGACCAGCGCCCTTCGCCTTGTCATTGGGGCCAACCATCGTGCTCTCCCGGGCGCCGTCGGACCCGGCCTCATGCCGGGCGCGAAGCGCATGTCGTGTCGACGGGCCAGACGCGGCGAGGTGCCGCTGCTGGCGTCGTCAAAAACCCGCGTAGCGCACGAAGGGGAGCACTGAAAAGCCCACAGATTGGGTGAGGGCCATGAAGTTGAAGTTGGCGTCGAGCCCGATGCTGAAGTGGCGCAGCCGCGTGAAGTACTCGAGCCCCGGGCCCGCGAAGATGAGCACGTCGGGCGTGTTGATGAGGGTGGTGGGCTGGTAGAGCATGAACGCCGCGCCTGCGCGCGCGTAGAACCAGGTCCGCGTCACCTCCTGGCTGTCGTTGAGGCCGACGATGCGAATGCGGGCGCCAATGCCGGGCGCGATGGCGCCGTAGTCACCCGAGCGCACGGCGCCGCCCGCCATGTCCCGCACGAGGCCCGTGTAGTCCGCGCCCATGCGGTTGCTGGTGGCGAGGAAGAAGAGCGCCGGTGAGACGCGCTCTCCGATGTCGTAGCCAATCTCGAGGAGCGCGGCCTGGCCTGGCGAGAAGTACTGGGCGCTCCCGGTGCCAGCTGGCGGGTTGATGGTGCCCCAGAAGCCGCCCGAGACGCCGAAGAAGAAGCCGCGCTCGATCTCGTTGTACGTGATGGCCTTGCGGTCTTCGAGGGGCTTGCCCTGAGCGAGGGCAGAGAAGCTGGCGACGAGAGAGGCGACGAAGAGCGCGCGCGTCATCATGAGCGCGGCACCCTACTCCACCTCGCGGGCGATGGAAGGCGATCACGTGGCCTGCGCGCAGGCGCCGTCGATGAAGGCCCACAGGCGCTCGAGCTCGCCGGCCGGGTCCGCGGCGAGCCGCCGGGCCGACAACAGCAGACAGGGCCCGGCGTGCGGCACCGTCGGGAGCGGCGCCTCGTCGTCCACCACCACCACGAAGCTGGCCTGCTTGAGCCGCGCGCTCAGCTGGGCCGCGTGCGAGACCGCCCAGTCCGACAGCCACACGCCGGGCACCCGCGACCGCTCCAGCAGCTCGACGCACGCCTCGCCTTCGAGGGGCAGGTGGCTGACGAACCAGCGGCACCGCGTCGACAACGCCCGACGCAGACACCGCACGGCGAACCGGCTCCCCGTGACGAACACGGGCCCACCTGGCGCGATGGCATCACTCGCGGGCACCGGAACACGCAGAGCAAAGACGACGCCACCGCCGAAGACCCGCGACTTGCGGGCTGGGCGGTGGCGCAACCGTCAACGTTCTGTCGCGTTCGACGCGGCCCGCGTCAGGACGTCACTGACCCGACTGCTTGAAGATGAACGGGTACGTCACCACCACGACGCCGCCACCCTTCGGCTTGGGGAAGATCCACGTTCGCACGCGGCCGGCGATGCACGACTCGAGCTCGGCGTTCCCCACCGTCGTCTGCGCCACGTTCGAGCTGGCGACCGAGCCCGCCGCCGAGATGACGAACTTGATGGCCACCTTGCCCTCGAGCTTCGGGAAGCGGTTGAGCTGACTCTCGTAGCAGTACCGAATCTGCCCGCGGTTGGCGTGAATCACCTTGCGAATGAGCTCCTTGTCGAGCGAGCCCATGACCGTCGGCTCCGACGAGGTGATGCCGATGTCGACGTCTTTCTTCCCGCCCAGCACGCCCACGCCGGAGCCGTACCCACCGGTGCCACCGCCGCGGCCTCGGGTGCCGATGCCGCCGATGCCAATGGTGTCACCGAGGCCGCCGCCGCCAGAGCCCGAGCCGCGCAGCCCGAGCCCGCCGAGGCCGGCCGCGTCACCCGGCGCCGCGCCCAGCATGTTGCCCATGGCAGCCTTCAGCTCACCGCCGATGCCCTGGTGGCCGAAGATGGTGCTGATGCCGCCGCCGCTGCCGCCGAAGACCTTCGAGACCAGCAGCCGCGCCTGATCCTTGTTGTTGGGGTCGCCCTTGGGCGCGGCGTGAGCCGACCGCTTCGGAGCGTTCTTCGCGCCCATCTGGCCCTCGTCGCCCTTGCGCTTGGCGGCGATCTCGCCCGAGTCCTTCTTCTTCTCGTACCGCTCGAGGATCGGGTTCTTCTGGTTCTCGGGCGGCTTGATCAGCAGCTTGGCGATGCGCGCCTGGTTGTCGTTGAGATCGTCGGCGAACTCGTCGCCCTCGGCGTTGAGGTTCGCAGCGCTGATGACGAAGAGCGCCGCGATGAAGAACGCGACGAGGAAGATGTTGAGGACGGTGAAGTCGACCGACTCGGAGAACGGAACGAAGACCGCCTTGGGCACCGGCTGGTAGAAGAGCTCGAGGGTGATGCCGCCGAGATCGACCCAGGCGAAGTCGTCGTTCCCCACCTTGAGCGCCACCGCGTCGCCGTCGGCCTGCGCGAGGCCCTTCTTCTTCGCGTCAGCCAGCGAGATCACCTCGTCACCGAACTTGCGGTGGAGCTCGCCCTCCATCTTGGAGGTGAACCGAAGCTGCGCGCCGTCCTTCCCGAAGCGCACCACCTCGAACACGGGGCCCGTGATGTCGCCCATCTCGAAGTTGACGCCGGGCGCGGAGCCGACGGTGAAGGCGCGCGTCTGGTCGGGCGCGAGGAAGTACTCGCCCACGATCTGATCGCCCCAGAGGAAGCGCAGCTCGAGCCCGAGCGGGCCCGAGCCCTTGCGACGGCGCGGGCGCATGCGCGGGCTGATCCGTGCATCGACGAGCTCCTCGGGCGGGGCAGGAGGCGGCTGCCACGCCTGCGCGACGGGGGCCTGCACGGGGAGCGGGGCGGCGACCTGCACGACGGGCGCTGCGACTTGAACCACCGGCGCCGGCGCCTGCACGACGACCGGCTGCACCGTGGCCACCATCGGCTGGGTCGCGTCGGCGACGGGCGCGATGGTGGGCGCGACGGACGGGGCAGCGCCGGCCTTCTCGACACGAATCGTCGTCTGCCCGACGGTGATGGCGTCACCGAACGCGAGCGAGCTCTTCATCACCCGCTTGCCGTTGAGCATCGTGCCCTCGACGGTGCCCATGTCGGTGACCGACAAGGTGCCATCTGGCGCGACATCGATGACGGCGTGAATCCGCGCCACCTTCTCGTCATCGATCGTGAGGTGAGCCGACGCGAGGCGACCGATCTTGATGAGATCGCGGTCGAAGTCCTTCGTCGAGATGAGCTGTTCGCCCTTGAATACCTTGAGCGTCAACGGGACGGGCACGAGTGCCTCCAGGGAAACTGCGGTTCAGGTGACGAGCGCCGACGCAGGCCATCGACAGCGGCCAGGCCGACGGGTTCCGGGCCGTTCAGAGTTCGCCCACCGACTGCATCACCTTGTCTTTGAACTCCTCACGAATCTTGATGAGGTTCGAGTGCTTCACCTTCTTGCGCGCCTCGACGTACTCGCCGTCGGGCTTGGTGAGATCGCCCTCGATGGTGTCGTCTTCGAAGCTGTACTCCGTCTGCTTCTTGTAACTGACGTTGTCGCCGCCCTTCTTGTCCTGGGCGAGCGCGCTGGCCGCGAACGAAATCGCGACGATGACGAGCCACAGCTGCTTCGACATGAGACCTCCGAACACCCTTTGAACGTCCATCGCCTGCAGGGTG
>JALOQF010000072.1 GCA_025459425.1 Myxococcaceae bacterium
GGTGATCGAGCCGGTCGGCAACGGCTTCGACGAAGCGGCGGTCGAAGCGCTGCTGAAGTCCGAGTTCACCCCGGCCGAGGTCGACTTCGCCCCAGCCCCGGTGCAGATCGAGTTCGCCTACCGCTTCGTCCTCCAGGTCGCTCCGCCCGACGCCGGCGTGGGGCCCGAGGGGGGCCTCGATGGCGGAGCCACTGGCCCGGTCGCGCACCTCAAGGGGCAGCTGCTCGTGCGCGGGAGTCGTACCCGCATCGTCGGTGGCAGCGTGCGCTGTGAAGAGACGCCGGACCGCGAGGCGCTGACCGACGACGACGGCATGTTCGACCTCGAGGTCGCGCCGGGCCGGTGCTCCGTGCGGGCCATCGGGGCCGACACCGAGGTCTTCAAGACCGACGAGACGCTCGAGCCGGGTGAGACGAAAGAGGTGCGCTACTACGCCTTCCCGAAGGTCATCGGCTACCAGACGATCGTTCGCGACAAGCGCGAGAAGAAAGAGGTCGTCAGGCGCACCATCACCCGCGAGGAGCTGCAGAAGGTGCCGGGCACGTTCGGCGACCCGGTGCGCGTCATCCAGAACTTCCCGGGCGTGGCGCGGGCTCCCTTCATCTCGGGCCAGCTCATCGTCCGCGGCGCGAACCCGAACCAGACGCTCACCTTCTTCGACGGCGTCGAGATTCCGCTCCTGTTCCACCTCGCTGGCGGCCCCTCGGTGGTGAACGCCGAGTTCCTCGATCGTGTCGACTTCTACCCGGGCGGCTTCGGCGCGCGGTACGGCCGGGCGGTGGGCGGCGTCGTCGACGTGGCCAGCCGCAAGGGCGCGTCGGACACCTGGCACGGCGTCGCGAAGATCGACTTCCTCGACTCGAGCCTCTTCGTCGAAGCGCCCATCGCGAAGGACGTGTCGATCGCCGCCGCCGCCCGCCGCAGCTACATCGACGTGCTGCTCCCGGTGGTGACGTCGCTGGCCACGCCGCCGAACCAACAGGGCGGCACCATCAACATCCTGCCCGTCTACTGGGACTACCAGGTGCGCCTCGACGTCGGGAAACGTCAGGCCGAGACGAAGGACGGCAACTCGACCTTCTCGGTGTTCGCGTTCGGCTCGGACGACCAGCTGCGCGTCGTCGTGACTGGCGGCCAGCGCAACACCGACGTCTCGGTGCAGTTCCGCACGCTCTTTCACCGCGTCATCGGCAACTGGACGTACCGGCGCGGCAACGTGCAGTTCAAGCTCACGCCCTACGTCGGGTACGATCTCGCGTCGGTCGACTTCGGGGTCGCCAGGCTCAACGCCGACCGCTGGACGCAGGGGCTCCGCCAGGACTTGAGCGTCGACGTGTCGAAGTTCGTCACGCTGCGGGCTGGCGCCGACGTCTTCAACCAGGTGCTCATCGGCCAGGCCGAGCTGCCGGTGATCTCGGGCGTGCAGTACGCCGCGTTCCCCGGCGCCGAGCCGAGGCTCGAGACCCAGCGCATCGGCCGCACCGTGCCCACCTTCGACGGCGCGCTCTACCTCGAGGGTGACTTCAAGTTCGGCCCGCTCACCGTCACGCCGGGCCTGCGCGGCAGCCACGCCTTCTTGAACGGCGAGACGCGCAACGCCTTCGACCCGCGCCTGTGGGTGCGCTTCGAGCCGTGGGACCGCACGGCCATCAAGGGCTCGGTCGGCCTCTACACCCAGCCGCCGCAGGCCACCGACATGGAGCCGCCGCCCTTCGGCACGCCCTCGCTCTTCCACGAGAAGGCGTTCCAGGCCTCGCTCGGCGTGAGCCACAAGTTCACCGACGTCATCAACGTCGACGTCACCGGCTTCTTCAACCGGCGCTTCGACAACGTGGTGTCGCCCGGCCGGCGGACCATCAACGAAGACGGCTCGATCACCCAGAACCGCTCGTCGAACGACGGGCTCGGCCGCGCGTACGGCCTCGAGGTGCTCGCGCGGCACGAGGTGACGAAGAACTTCTTCGGGTGGATCGCCTACACCCTCTCGCGCAGCGAGGAGCGCCGGGCCGGCTCCGACCAGGACTACAACCTCACCAGCTTCGACCAGACGCACATTCTGACGGCCATCGCGAGCTACCGGCTGCCCTGGGGCTTCGAGGTGGGCGCGCGCTTCCGGTACGTCACCGGCCGGCCCACCTCGCCGCTGGTGCACACCGCCGACTTCCAGCGCCTCGACGCGAACCGGTACTCGAACACCTTCGGCATGTTCCGCTCGGCGCGTGTCACCGACTTCCACCAGCTCGACATTCGCATCGACAAGTACTTCGTCTTCGAGAAGTGGACGCTCAACGTCTACCTGGACGTGCAGAACGTCTACAACCGCATGAACACCGAGGCGACGATCTACGAGTACCGCGGCCGCTTCGGCGTCGACGTGCCGGGTATTCCGATTCTTCCGATTCTCGGCGTGAGGGCCCAGCTGTGAGGCGCGCGCTCGTCGCCGCGCTGGTGGTCACAGCGGCCTGCACACAGCCGCTGCCCTCGCCGACGGGCGTGGTGGACTTGCGCGTGCTGGGCGCCACCTTCGAGTCGCCCGAGGTGCTGATCTCGCCGTGCGACCCGCGGCTGCTCGCGAGCCTGGGCGGCGGCGGGAGCACCGCGCAGATCGACCCGGTGCAGCTCCAGCGGCTGCTCGTGGTGGGGCAGCGCGCGCTCACGTACCGGGCGCTCGTCGTCGACCCGCTCGGCAACGGCCGTGAGCTGACCTACCGGTTGCGCGCCTGCGCGAACCAGGGCGACCGCGAGTGCGACAACACCGACGACTTCGCCGAGCTCGCCTCGGGCAAGCGGGTGGCGGGCGAGTGGACCTTCACGCTCGATGGGTCGGCGCCCGACAAGCCGCTGCTGGGCACGGCGTTGCTCCCCGACGGCGAGCCGCTGCTGCTCGAGGCCCTCAAGCAGGACACCTCGCGCGGGCTGGGCGGCATTCGGATTCCGGTGATGCTCGAGGTGAAGGCGAGCGACACCGACGAGCACATCTTCGCGCAGAAGCTGATGGTGGTGCAGTGCCAGTTCTTCCCGCAGATGCGGGAGAACGTGACGCCGGTGCTGCCGGGGGTGACGCTCCGGGGCGAGCCGTGGGGCGAGGCTGACGTGCCGCAGCTCGAGGGGCGCGGCGAGGTCGTGATGGAGCCGCTCGACTTCTCGGAGTTCGAAGAGGACTACACCGTGCCGAGCTTCTCGCTCACGCCGGTGGCCCTGAAGGAGAGCTGGAAGATCGCCTGGTACACCGACGTGGGCACGATGGCGTCGTTCGAGACGGGCGGGACGAACTTCGACGGCAACACCACCCGGCACCGCAACCGCTGGCAGCCGGACGCCACCGTGACCGAACCGCGTGACGTGACGTTCTACCTCGTGGTGCGTGATGGCCGCGGGGGCCTGTCGTGGCTCATTCGCCGGGCGCGCTGGACGCCGTAGCGGCTTCTTCGGGGGGCAAGACGCGTGGCCCAGACGGCTTGTCCATTCTGTGCGTTCTCACCGATCGACCCCGGTGCCGAGGCCTGCCCCCGGTGCCGCCGCCGCTTCGTCGACGACGTGCGAGACGACACCTCGGTGACGGCGACGCGGGTGGGGGGCATCACCGGCGCCGTGACGGCCAGCCCGGTTCCCGTCGCCGTCGCGCTCGCGCTGGTGGCGGCAGCCTGGTTCCTCCGTGGGCTCGACGTGGTGGCGAACGTACGCGATCCGCTCTTCCTGCTGGCGCTGCCGGCGGCTCTCGTGGCCATCGCCGCCAGTGTCATGGCCGCCGTGGGGCCCGCGAAGCACCTGCCGGCGGCGGTGGGCGTGGCCTGTGCGCTCGCCGCCGTCGTCTGGCCGACCGGCTGGCCGTTGGCCGACGGGGCCTTCGTCGGGAGCGGCCTCGGCCTCGTCATCGCCACCGTCTCGGAGCCGTCGGCGCTCCGGTTGAAGGGCGGCGCTGCGCTGGTGGGCCTGCTGGCGCTGATGTCGGTAGGAGGGCTCCTGTTGGAGCCAAGGGCGCGCCCGCGCGACGAGGTGGCGGTGCTCGAAGACGCCGCGCTCGGGGTGCGGTGGGGGCTGCCGGCGGGGTGGCGCCGAATCGAGCGGCTCGACGAGCTGCTGCCGCCTCAGCCTTCCGCGAAGCGCGCCGTGCTGCTCGCCTCGAACGGAGACGCGCTGGCCGCGATGGCCGTCGTCGACCGGTCGGGCGCTGCCGACGTCTGTGACGAGGTGCTGGCGCCCTTCCCGAACCTCGTGCGTGGCACGGACGAAGCGGGTGGCCCCTTTCCAGCTGGAACGCGCGTGCTCGAGGCGGGGCCCATCATGGCGGCGTGCGTGAGTCTCCCGAAGGGGCCGGTGGTGGCCCTGGTGACCCACACGACGGGGCCGGTGGCCGTGCTGCCGGCGACCATGCGGGTGCTGGCTGGGCAGCTGATCGTCGCCAACCCGCCCGGGCCGTGAGCGTCGCCTCGGCGTCCCTGCTGGAGGGGCCTCAGTCGTGCGTCTGCAGGCAGCGCTGTCCTACGACGACCGCGCCCAGGCACTCGGCGGTCGACGGCGCGAGCTGTCGCCCGACTCGAGCCCGCGCGTCTTGCCGCGAGCCGGTGCTTCGGGCTCGATGACGTCGGTGGCAAGGGCGTGGCGGGCGGAACGAGTTCGCGGCGCTAGGACACGGGCCGCCGTCTTCCCGCGAGCCGGTGCTTCGGGCTCGATGACGTCGGGTGGCGAGGGCGTGGCGGGGCGGAACGAGTTCGCGGCGCCGGTACGCGGGCTCGCCGTCTTGCCTCGAGCCGGTACTTCGGGCTCGATGACGTCGGGTGGCGCGGGCTTGGCGGGGCGGAACGAGTTGTCGGCGCCGGGACACGGGCTCGCCCGGCTCGAGCCCGCGCGTCTGGCCGCGAGCCGGTGCTTCGGGCTCGATGACGTCGGGTGGCGAGGGCGTGGCGGGGCGGAACGAGTTCGCGGCCCCGGGACACGGGCTCGCCCGGCGAGGCCATGCCTCAGAGTTGGCCGAGGTAGGCGACGAGCTCGTCGAGCTCGGTGGCGGTCAGCATCGACACATCGCCGTGCTTCGTGCCGCCACACGCGACGTCGGTGAAGCGCTGGGAGAGGGTCTGCGCGCAGCCGTCGTGCATCCACGGGCCACGGAGCGCCAGGCCCCGGAGCGAGGGCGTCTGCCACGCACCACCGGTGCCGACGTCGGCGTTGTTCGCGCGGGTGAGGGCGGTGCCGCCGTGGCAGCTGTCGCAGCCAGCCTTCGTGAACGCCTGCTTGCCCTTCATCATGTCGACGGGGGCGGCGCGGGTCGGAGGCCGTGGGGCCGGAATGCCATCGAGGAACGCCTCGAGGGACGCCACCTGCGCCGGGTCGGGCATGGCGCCGCCCATTCGCGCGACGAAGGTGTCGGACACGAGCGAGCTCATCGTCGAGAGGTCGCCTTCCCAGTGGTAGGGCGCCGTCTGGCGGAGCCCGCCCGAGAGGGGCTGCGTGCGCTTGGGCCTGGCGAAGAAGGTCCACACGTGGCCGTCTTCCTGGCCTTCGGGGTGACACGAGGCGCACGCGATGCCGCCCGTCGAGGTGTGAAAGAGCTGGAGGCCGGGCGAATCGACGCGATCGGCCGTGAGCGGAATCGAGGCGGCCGGCGCCCCCTTCTGGAGCACGACGAGCATGTTCGGGTCACGGCTGTGCACGAGGGTCAGGTCGCTCGACACGACGGCGACCCCGACGGGCTGGCCCAGGCGATCGTCGGGCGCTCCGTCGAGGTTGCGGGCCGGTGGAGGGGCCGAGATGGGGCCGCAGGGACCCGAGCCGACCACGCCCATCAGCTGCGAGACGTTCATTCGCACCAGCTCCGAGTTGCCAGCGTTGACGATCACCAGCTCGTTGCCATCTGGCGTGAGCGCGGCATCGACGGGCAACACGCCGGGGATGTCACGGCTGCCGATCACGGTGGTGCCGTCGAGCACGGTGACGGCGGTGCGAACGACGGTCGAATTGCAGGTGTTGCGGTAGTAGGGAACGGCAACGGGCGGCAGGCCTGCGCGGATCGCGTCGATGTCGCCCTCGACCGCGCGCTGGTGCACCATCACCACCTGCCCGTTGGGCCGCTGGAGCGTTCGCCACGCCACGGTCGGGGTGAACGCCGTCGGCCGGCCAGCGACGGACGGCATGGGCATGGTGGGCGGTGAGGCTCGCGCGGGGGGCGCGTCGTTCGCGACCACGAAGAGCTCGGCGCTCCGGAAGGTCGACACGTTGATCTTGCCTCCCGAGACCAGGACGTCGCGGAGCTCACCGTCGAGTCGTCGAACCTGCGTCGAGCCCTGGGCGGGGAGGGTGACCAGCTCACCGCCCGCGCACGCCACGAGGAGGGCTTTGCTCGCGGCGTCCCAGGTGAGGCCGCGGGGCTCGGGGCAGACGGACTCGGAGCGCACGAGGGTGGCCGAGGCGACGGCCACGGTGGCGACCTGTCCCGTTCCCCGGAGGAGGACGCGGACCTGCCCACGGCCGTCTTCGACGCCGCGGGTGGGCTGGCTGCGCTGGGGGAGGCGGATCTGCCCGACCAGCGCGCGGTTCCGCACGTCGACGACGTGAATGAGGTCGCGCTCCGGGTCGCTCACGACGGCGAAGTCGCCGCCGCCGGCGAGGGTGACGGTGCCGCCGAAGATGGGCGTGGTGGCCAACGTGGTCTTCGGGAGGGCTCCGCCGCCCGCGGGGAACGACTCACCAGGTTCGTCCGGTGCACACGCGGCGAGGCCGACGACGACGAGGCCAAACGTCTTGAGGGAAGCAGTCATGGGTGGGGGATTCCTGAAGAGCGAGGCGCGCGTCGTCGAACGAGAGGATGCGGGTTGGCGTGACCGGGCGCAAGGGCCGGCACCTGTTCGAAGGAGCCGTGGGGCCTCGGAGACGGTCCACGTCGAGGCCAGAGGCCCCCCAAGCCCCACCTTTCCGTCCGGCCCCCCTTTCAGGCACACTGAGCCGGTTTCCGCCGCTCGAGGATCCCTCGCGTCCATGGCCGCCCCTGCTCAGCCCGCCCGCGTCGTCGCGCTCCCGGAAGGCGTCCCCGTGGAGCTGCTCGTGCGCCGGACGCTGAGCGGCGATCGGTCGGCAGAAAGTCTGTTGTATCGAAGGTTTGCGCCGGCGGTCCTGACGATGGCGACGCGGCTTCTCCGCAGCGGGAGCGCCGCGGAGGACGTGGTGCATGACGCCTTCATCATCGCCTTCGGGCGGCTGCGCCAATTGGCGGACCCGGCGCAGTTTCGCGGGTGGCTGGTGACGATCGTCGTGAGCCTGGTGCGCCGGCGGCTGCGCCGGGAGCGGCTGCTCCGCTTCGTGGGCCTCGACGGTGAGCCCGAGGCGTCGCTCGAGCGCTTCGCGCGGCCCGGGTCGAGCGTCGAGGCGCGGGGCGAGTTGGCGTTGCTCAGCGATACGTTGCGTGCGCTCCCGGCGAACCTGCAGCTCGCGTGGGGCCTGCGCTACGTCGAGGGCGAGAAGCTCGAAGAGGTCGCCGCGCACCTCAACAAGAGTCTGTCGACCACCAAGCGGTACCTCGCCGAGGCCGAAGCGCGGATCTCGCAGCGGGTGTCGATCGAGCCCGTCGAGGAGCAGCCATGAGTCGTCTTCCGCGAGAGCTCGAGACGGTGCTCGACGAGCCCAACGTGACGGGCGCGGTGCAGCGCACGTGGGTTCGCCTCGAGCGGACGCGCGCGGGCACGCCGTCGGCCGGGCGCCTGGTGCTGCTGTCGAGCGCGCTGGCCGCCGCGGTGGCTGGCTTCGTGCTGTCCCGGCCCGTGTCGGGCCCTCGCGAGGGTGCGGCGGCAGTCGAACCGCAGCCGGCGCGGGTGCCCGCTCCAGCCCAGACGCAGGTGGTGGCTGCGCCGGCGCCGCTCGCCTCGGCGATGCTCCAGGGCCGGGCGCGTCGGGTGGCGCGTCGCGTCAGCGCCGAGGCGCCGACGGCCGACCCGGTGGGCCACTTCCTCGAGGGGGCCGTCGAGGCCTTCACCGAGGGCCACGTCGCGCGGGCGGCGGCGCTGTTGGGCCGGGTCTCGACCGAGTTCCCCGATGACCCGCGCACGCCCGAGGCGCTGGTGACGCTCGGCTGGCTGCAGCTCGAGCACCTCGAGCTCCCGCACGAGGCGAAGGGTTCGCTCGAGAAGGCCATGGAGTCGTCGCTGTCGCAGGAGCTGTTCGACCGCGCCTGGCCGCTCTTGCAGAAGGCCCAGGCCCGTGCCGCTCAGCGGCGAGACTGACGCACTCCAGAGCAGCGCGAAGGGAAGGTCGCTGGTAGACGAGGCTCCATGTCTGGCCTCTTCGTCACCGACGACCAGATCGCCCACGCGCGGAAGCTGGCGCGGGAGATCACCGACCCCATCTTCGACCTCATCGCGAAGAACACCACCGTCTCCGTCGAGCGCACCGTGCTGCGCTGGTTCGGGGTCGACGGCGTGGGGAACCTCGGCGCTCCGCTCGTCAACCTGATGGTCGACCGGCTGCAGGCCGCGGGCGTGCTGAACAAGGGCGCGGCCTACTGGTACGGCCGCGCGCTGCGCATGGGGGCCTCGAGCCCGCTCGACGCGGTGGAGCGCCTGACCGCGGCGCCGTTGTCGACGCTGGGTCCGCTCCCACCAGAAGACGAGGCGAAGCTGCGCGACGAGGTGCGGGCCGAGGCGCGCGCCATGGTGCAGGAGCTGAAGGACCGCGTGGCGCGCCGGGACGATCTCAAGCGCGAGTTCCCGATGGCGCAGGCGCCGCACAAGTACCTGATCGTCGCCACCGGCAACATCTTCGACGACGTCGATCAGGCACGCGCCGCGGCGCAGGCCGGGGCCGACGTGATCGCGGTGATCCGCTCCACCGCGCAGTCGCTGCTCGACTACGTGCCGCACGGCGCCACCACCGAGGGCTACGGCGGCACCTACGCGACGCAGGAGAACTTCCGCATCATGCGCGAGGCGCTCGACGACGAGTCCCGCCGGCTCAAGCGCTACGTGCAGCTGACGAACTATTCCTCGGGCCTCTGCATGTCCGAGATCGCGTTCTGCGCGGCCTGGGAGCGGCTCGACATGCTGCTCAACGACGCGATGTACGGGATCCTCTTCCGCGACATCAACATGCGGCGCACCTTCATCGATCAGTACTTCTCGCGCCGCATCTGCGCGATGGCCGGCATCATCATCAACACCGGCGAAGACAACTACATCACCACCGCCGACGCGTACGACGCGGCGCACACCGTCATCGCCAGCCAGTTCATCAACGAGTGCTTCGCCCACCGCGCCGGCCTGAAGGACTGGCAGCTCGGCCTGGGCCACTCGTACGAGATCGATCCCTACAAGCCCGAGACGCTGCTGCTCGAGTTGTCGCAGGCCATGCTGGTGCGCCGCTGCTTCCCCGACGCGCCGCTCAAGTACATGCCGCCCACCAAGCACAAGGAGACCGACATCTTCTTCAGCCATGCCTACGACGTGATGGCCGATCTCGTCGCCATCTGGACGCGGCAGGGCATTCAGCTGCTCGGCATGATGACCGAGGCGATGCACACGCCGCTGCTCGCCGACCGGTACGTGGCGCTCAAGAGCGCGTCGTACCTGCACCGCGCGGCCCGCGGCATCGACGAGGAGTTCGTCGTTCGGGAAGACGGGAAGATCGCCAACCGCGCGCGCTTCGTCTTCGGCAAGGCGCTCGAGCTGCTCGAGGAGTGCCACAAGGACGGCATGGTGGCCGCCATCGGCCGCGGGCGCTTCGGTGACGTGAAGCGTGAAGAGACGGGCGGCAAGGGGCTCGACGGCGTCGTCGAGAAGGCGCCCGACTATTTCAACCCGTTCCTCGAGCTGATGGAGGGCCGCGCATGATGACGATGGTGCTGGTGGCCGCGCTCGCGCAGGCGCCCGAGTCGCTGGTGCGACAGAGCTTCGGCGGCGTGTCGTTCAAGGCGCCGAAGTCGTGGGCGCTGTCGAGCGAGGACGAGTCGTCGAAGGAGTGGGGCAGCGCCGATGATCGCGCCCGGCTCGCCTTCTCGGCCTTCCCCGTCGAGCCCGCCCGGCCCGCGAAGGCGTGCGTGAAGCAGCTGGTCGAGGCGCTCCAGACCGAGGGCTTCGCCGACACGTCCATCGGCGGCTCGCCGGCGGCGAAGAAGATCACCACCGACTTCATCGGCGAGAAGGAAGAGGACAAGACCGAGGCCAACAAGGTGACGACCACCACCGTCGTCGGCTGCAACGGCAAGACGAAGTGGCTGCTCACCTTCTCGAACCGCACGGCCGACGGCGCGAAGTACGGCGCGCTCTTCCGTCGCATCGTCGACTCCATCTCGTACGGGAAGTGACCATGACGACCCACCCAGGACGCGAGAAGCACTTCATCCGGGCCTATGGCGATCGCCGTGACGACGGCGTCATTCAGCTGTCCTTCACCCTGCCGGTGACGGCGAGCGAGAAGGCGAAGGAGGCCGCGAAGCTCTTCTGCCAGAAGCTCGGCCTCACCGACGTGAAGGTGGCGGCCGTCGAGCGCGCCGCCGAGAACTACACGTTCTTCGTCGTCTACGCGAAGGCCAACGTGGTGCTCGACTACGCCGAGATCGACACCCCCGAGATCGTCATCAAGAAGAAGAGCTTCGACGAGCTCAACGCCTACATCGAGCAGGAGATCGCCCGGCGCGTCGTCGTCTTCGGCGCCTGCACCGGCACCGACACCCACACCGTGGGCATCGACGCGATCCTCAACATGAAGGGCTTCGCCGGAGACTACGGGCTCGAGCGCTACCCCTGGTTCGAGGCCTACAACCTCGGCAGCCAGGTGCCCAACGCCGAGCTCATTCGACGCGCGAAGGAGAAGAACGCCGACGCGGTGCTGGTGTCGCAGGTCGTCACGCAGCGCGACGTGCACAAGGACAACAGCCGCGCCTTCATCGACGAGGCGAAGAAGCAGGGCGTGTACGGGAAGATGACGCTCCTGCTCGGTGGGCCGCGGGTCGATCACAAGCTGGCGCTCGAGCTGGGCTTCGATGCCGGGTTCGGGCCGGGGACGAAGCCCTCCGACGTCGCCAACTTCGTGGTGCACCAGGTGCTCCAGCGCATGGGCAAGGAGCAGAAGGGCGCCGCGTTCGAAGGAGCCCCCACGTGAGCGGCGTCGGCCTGTCGGTCACCTTGCGGCTGCGCATGTCGACGCACGACGCGCACTACGGCGGCCACCTCGTCGATGGCGCGCGCATGCTGGGCCTGTTCGGCGACGTCGCCACCGAGCTGCTCATTCGCCTCGATGGCGACGAGGGCCTCTTCCGGGCGTACGACGCGGTCGAGTTCCTCGCGCCCGTCTACGCCGGCGACTACATCGAAGCCGTCGGCACCATCACGCACGTCGGGAACACCAGCCGGAAGATGGCCTTCGAGGCCCGCAAGGTGATTCGGGCGGCGCCCGAGATCGACGCCTCGGCGGCGGTGGTGCTCGACCCGCCCATCGTCGTCTGCCGCGCGAGCGGCACCTGCGTCACCCCGAAGGACAAGCAGCGAAAGCCGACGACATGATCGACCACCTCTCGACCTACACCGTCGACTTCGAGCGCGCGCAGACCTTCTATGATCGCGCGCTCGGAGCCCTGGGCTACCAGCGCACCGCCGGCATGGTCGCCACGTGGGACGCCGAGTTCCTCAACCGCCGCATGGCCGCGTACGGGCCCGACGGCAAGCGGGTGCTCTGGCTCATCGAGGTGAAGGAGAAGCCCACGCCGCGGCACGTCGCCTTCGTCGCTCCCAGCCGCAAGCACGTCTCGGCGTTCTTCGAGGCGGCGCTCGCCGCGGGCGGCATCGACAACGGTGGACCGGGCGTGCGTGAGCAGTACCACCCCACGTACTTCGGGGCCTTCGTGCTCGACCCCGACGGCAACAACGTCGAGGCCGTGTTCTACGGCAAGGAGTGAACGATGCAGCCGATGGTCATCACCGCCGCGATGGTGGGCGCCGAGGTCACCCGCGAGCAGACGCCGTACCTGCCGATCTCCGCCGACGAGATCGCCGAAGACGCCGCGAAGTGCCGTGAGGCCGGCGCCGCGATGGTGCACCTCCACGTGCGCACGCCCGACGGAAAGCCCAGCCAGGACCGCGAGCTGTTCCGCGCCGCGATTCGCGCCATCCGCGCGAAGTGCGACGTGCTGGTGCAGGTGTCGACCGGCGGGGCCGTCGGCATGAGCGTCGACGAGCGCTGCGGTGGGCTCGAGCTGACCGGCGCCGACCGCCCCGACATGGCCACCCTCACCACCGGCACCATCAACTTCGGGCCCGATGTCTTCTGGAACCCCAGGCCGCTCGTGCGCGACATCGCCACCCGCATCAAGACGCTGGGCCTCAGGCCCGAGATCGAGTGCTTCGACGTGGGCATGATCGACGAGGCCCGCGCGCTCGCGAAGGAGGGCTTCATCGAGCTGCCCGCGCACTTCGACTTCGTGCTCGGCGTCGGCGGAGCGCTCTCGGCTGACGAGCGCGCGCTCGACTTCATGCGCAGCTACCTGCCCGAGGGCTCCACGTGGACCTGCGCGGCCATGGGGCGGCACCAGCTGCCCTTCGTCGAGCTCGTCGCCCGCAAGGGCGGCAACTCGCGCGTTGGCATGGAAGACAACATCTTCCTGTCGAAGGGCGTGCTGGCGAAGGGCAACTACGAGCTGGTAGCCGAAGGCGCGAAGCGGGCCCGCGCCGCCGGCCGGGAGCTCGCCACACCGCAGCAGGCGCGTGAGCTCCTTCGGTTGACGTGAGGCTTCAGCCGGCGACGAGCTGCGCCTGCACGTCGATGTGAACGTCGTCGCCGACCAGCACGCCGCCGGCCTCGAGCGCCGGGTTCCAGGCGAGCCCGAAGTCCTGGCAGTCGATCGCCGCGCTGGCCCACTGCTGACCACCGTCACGCGGCTGAGCGGGCTGTTCGTCTCGAGATGGGAATTTCTGCTCTCGAAATGAGTGGTGTGGCGGGCGCGCCGGCGCGTTAGCCCACGGCCCATGAACGTCGAACGGGTCTGGGACTATCCACGGCCGCCGCGCCTCGAGGCGGTCGGTGAGCGGCTGCGCATCGTGCTGGGCGGCGTCACCATCGCCGACACGGCGAACGGAGGCGGGACCGCGTACCGCGTGCTCGAGACGTCGCACCCGCCGACCTACTACTTCCCGCGCGCCTCGATCCTCGAGTCGGCGCTCGTCCCCGCCGGAGGGCGATCGTTCTGTGAGTGGAAGGGCACGGCGACGTACTTCGACGTGACGGCGAATGGGGTGGTGCGCGAGCGAGCGGGGTGGACCTACGAGCGGCCGTTTCCCGACTTCGCGGCGCTCGCGGGCCACGTCGCGTTCTATGCCGGCCCGATGGACGCGTGCTTCGTCGGCGACGAGCTGGTGACGCCGCAGCCCGGTGGGTTCTACGGCGGGTGGATCACCCCGAACCTCGTGGGCCCCTTCAAGGGCGCGCCCGGCACCAACGGCTGGTGACGTTCCGCGGCGAGCGGCCCCTTCTTCGCCTCGGCTGACGGCACCTTCTGTCAGGAGCTGCCGGACGCGTTGTGCCGCAGGCGCCTGCCGTCGGGAGCGCCGAGGCAGGTTCCAGAAGACCATGGCCAGGAACGGGGGCGTCCTGCCGGTTCGACCGCCCCCTTGCCGACCGCCGGGCGGTTTGCGAAGTCGTGCGCGTGCGGTTCGGGCGTGCGCTGCTGGTGATCTTCGTGGCCGGGTGCGGCGTCAGCGACCCGCAGACGCTCCGTCCAGTTGCGACGCTCCACGGCGCGGTCTCGCGTCCCGACGGCGTCACGGGCGACGCCTGGTTCTTCCTCTACCGCCCGCTCGAGGGGCTCCCGGCCGAGCCCGCGGTGCCCCTCGCCGTGACGGCCGTCTCGGCAGACCAGCTCGAGCGCAGCGGCCGCTACGTCTTCGGCGAGGTGCGGGCGAACCCGTATCGCCTCTTCGGCCTGCTCGACGTCGATCAGGACTTCCGTGGCGACGTCGACGTGCTCGCGCAGCCGACCGCTGGCGATCGCGTGGGCACGGGCGTGGAGCTCAACCTGCAGCCCGGCCGGCCGTTCGAGCTCGACTACGGGTTCGACCGGCTCGTGAACACCGAGCCGCCAGCCTTCCGCGTCGAGAACGCCACCGGAAATGCCTTCGCGCTCGACGCCACCGATGGCGTGGCGCTCACTACCCTCACCCTGGTGGCCGACCCGCTCGGGCGCTTCGAGCCCTCCAAGAGCGGGTTTGCCGTTGGCCTCGTCGACGAAGATGGCGACGGGCTGGCCGACGACCGTGACGGAGACCGGGTGCCCGACCTCACGCTGACGGCGCTGCTCCGGTGGCTCCCGCGGCCCGGCCAGCACAGTGAGGGGACCGACGTCGTGGTGCCGCTCCTGCTCAACCCGGCGCCCTTCCTGACTCGCCTGGAGGGAAATGTGCGCTTGCGTCTCCTCGTCGATCGCCTCTCGCTGACGGTGCTGCCGCAGGCCCAGGAGGTGCTTCGACGGCAGGGGCGACGGGAGCTGCGCCCCTTCGGCCCGCCGCCGGTGGGCGACTACGAGCTGGTGGTGCTGAGCGGCACCGGGCAGTTCTGGCGGCTCCCCAACCAGCTCGGAGGCGCCGTGGCCTCCCAGGCGCTGCGCTTCCGCTTCGACCGGGCGCAGCCCTGACGTACAGTCATTGGCCGCCGCCCACATGAACGCGACCCCAGAAAGCGACTCGGTCATCGCGAACCCGCTGCGGGCCAGCGGGCTCGTCGACACCGGTGCGCTCGAGCAGGGGCGCAGCTTCGTGCAGCAGCACGGCGGGCTGTTGTCCGACGCGCTGCTTCGCCTCAACCTGGTGAAGGAGCACGACTTCCTCCGCACCTTCGCCGAGCTCTACAGCACCCGCTTCGTCAAGTCCGACAAGCTGCGCACGCTCAAGCTCGACGAGGTGCTGCTCGAGCGCGTCGGCGTGCGCTCGGCCGAGCGGCTGCGCATGTGCCCCATTCGGTGGGACGAGGCGAACGGCGAGCTGCACGTGGTGGCGGCGGTGCCGCTCTCGTCGAACCTCGAGCCCGAGCTGCGGCAGAGCGTCGGCGCGCGCACCGTCACCGTCTACGTGGCCACCGCGGGCTCCGTCGCGGCCCTCATTCGCAAGAGCTACTACCGCGACGAGGGCGCCTTCTCGCAGCTCACCACCAACGGCGCGGGCCCCCAGCTGCCCAGCAAGGCGAGCGAGACGTTCGAAGAAGAGGCGCGTGAGAGCACCATGTCGGTGGCGGGGCCGGCTCCCTCGGGCCCGGCAGACGACGAGCCCGCTCCGTCGAGCGCCACCGAAGGCAAGACGGTGATGGTGAACATCAACGCGCTCGCCGACACCGCGACGATGGCGACGCTGCGCCGCGAGAACGCCCGCTACCGCATCGCCCAGGAGTTCCACCGGCGCGTCACCCTCGAGCGGAACCTCGAGGCGATGGTCGACCGCATCTTGTCGGTGCTCTTCGAGCTGATGCCCGCCGAGGGCGCCGCCATCTGGCTCACCACCGGCCAGTTCGCCTCGAAGTCGAAGGACGGCAGCAAGCAGGTGCAGGTGCCCCGCGCCGTCTACGAGCAGGCCATCAACAGCGAGAAGGGCCTGCTCACCCACAACGCGCTCGTCGACGAGCGGTTCGATCGCAGCGCCAGCGTCATGGTGCGCGGGGTGCAGAGCTGCATGGCGGTGCCGCTGCGCACCCGCAACGGCGCCGTGGGCGTGCTGTACGTCGAGTCGATCAGCATGTCGGCGGCTTTCACCGACGACGATCTGCCGCTGCTCGACTCCATCGGCTCGCAGGCGGCCATCCTGCTCGACAACGCGGCGCTGCTCGCGAAGGTGCGCCAGGAGGTCGAGCGGCGCGCCCAGCTCTCGCGCTTCCTCTCGGCGGCGGCGGTCGACGAGGTGCTCTCGGGCCGCATGAACGTCAACATGGAAGGCGCCGCCGCCGAGGTGACGGTGCTCTTCGCCGATCTGCGCGGCTTCACCACCATCTCGGCCGCGATGCGCCCCGAAGAGGTGGTGCGCTTCCTCAACCAGTTCTTCCAGGAAGCCGTCGACGCCATCGAGAAGCACCACGGCATCGTCGACAAGTTCATCGGCGACTGCGTCATGGCGCTGTGGGGCGCGCCGGTGCCGAAAGAGGGTGACGCCCGCAACGCCTGCAAGGCCGCGCTCGAGCTCGTCGAGCGGGCGTCGCGCATTCGGGTCGGCGGCCAGGCGCTCCAGGTGGGCGTGGGCGTGCACACCGGGCCGGCCGTCGTGGGCGCGCTCGGGTCGCGGCAGCGCATGGACTACACCGCCATCGGCGCGACGGTGAACCTGTCGGCGCGGCTGTGCGGCATCGCACGCGAGAACGAGGTGCTGGCCACCTCGGACACCTTGATGCGCGCTGGCCCTGGCGTCGTCACCGAGGCCGGAGAGGCCGTCATTCTCAAGGGCCTCGACACGCCCATCGTGCCGTACTCGCTGCGCTCGGTGGCGCAGCCGCTCCAGCTGTCGCAGGTGCAGGCGAAGGGCCCCGCGCACAGCACGCAGCCAGGCGTGCCCGGGCCCTTCGTCGGGCGCCGCGGCAAGTGATTCGTCTTTGACACGCGCCCGGGCCGGCCACAGGCTCGGCGCCGTTTCGTGGGCCGGTCCCCAGGAGGAACACCATGCGCAAGCTCTTGTTGTCGTCTCTCGTCGTGTTCTCGGGTTGCGGAGGCGCCGTGACGCCCGAGCTCTACGCCATCGTCGTCGACTTCTTCACCATTCCCGACGCCTGCTATTCGAACATGGCGCAGCCCAGCAACGTGGTGGTGACGGCGCAGCCTGCGCTGCTGCAGGGCCAGGTGTGGGACGCGCCCGAGCAGAGCGCGATCTTCGAGATCGAGCAGGGCCCGGCCAGCATCGACATGGGTGACGCGCCGTCGGTGGCCGTGCGCGGCCTCTTGCGCGGGAAGGTGATGAACAACGAGTGGACCTTCTCGGGCACCAACTCGGCCAAGTCGACGCAGATCGGCCGCACGGTGACCGACACCTCGTCGTTCGAGCTCAAGTTCGTGCGTGGCACCACGTTCAAGGGCACCGCGACGCTCACCTCGAGGCGCGAGTGCAGCGGCTCGACGTGCCAGGGCACCCAGCCGTCCTGCACCATCAGCAACATTCCGGTGAGCGGCACGCGGTTGCAGGTGGCGTACGAGCGAGCGCCCTGAGCGTCGGAGGGTTCAGCCCGGGTCGCGCACGCGCGGGACGAGCCGGGCCAGCGCCGCGACGGCTTCGTCGAGCTGCGCGCTGGTGGTGCCGGGGCCGAGTGACAAGCGGAGTGACGCCTGGGCCTCGGCTGGCGTGAGGCCCATCGCCGTGAGCACGTGGCTCGGCGTGAGCGAGCCCGAGGCGCAGGCGGCACCCGTCGACACGCAGACGCCTTCGAGATCGAGCGCGATGAGCAGGCCCTCGCCGTCGGCGCCGGGGAAGCAGAGGTTGCTGGTGGTGCCCACTCGGGGCGCCGCCATGCCCGTCACCTTCGATCCAGGGAGCGCCTCGAGCACGCGGCGCTCGAGCGTGTCTCTCAGCGCCGTCAGCCGCGGCACCTCACGCGCGCGCTCGGCCAGCGACGCCTCGAGCGCCAGCACCAGCCCCTCGGCCAGCGCGGTGCTCTGGGTGCCGCCGCGACGCCCGTTCTCTTGATGCCCGGGCACCAGCGCCGCGACGTCGACCTGCCGGCGGTTGATCAACGCCCCGACGCCCGCAGGCCCGCCGAGCTTGTGGGCCGAGAACGTCAGCAGATCGGCCGGCACCTCACGCAGCGTGGCGTCGAGCCGCCCGATGGCCTGCACCGCGTCGGTGTGGAACACGATGCCCCGGGCGACGCACGCGCGTGAGACGAGCTCGACGGGCTGGATGACGCCGGTCTCGTTGTTGACCCACATGAGCGAGCAGAGGGCCACGTGCGGGCCCAGGTGCGCGATCATCGCCTCGGCGTCGATGCGGCCGTCGGGGCCAGGCGGCACCCGCACCACCACCGCGCCCTGCGCCTCGAGCTGCTTGACGGCGCCCAGCACGCAGGGGTGCTCGATGGCCGAGGTGACGACGGTGGTGCGCTGGCGGTCGCTCCGGGCTGCGTAGGCGCCGATGATGGCCAGCGCCGCGGCTTCGCTCCCGGAGCCGGTGAAGATGACCTCGCGGGGGCTCTGCGCGCCGAAGGCCCGGGCGACGGCCTCTCGTGCGGCGTCGAGGCGCTTGCGGGCCGTTCGGCCGACCTGGTGCACCGACGAGGGGTTGCCGGCCGTCTCGGCGAAGGCGCGCGCGAGGTGCGCGGCGACCTCGGGCCGGAGCGGGGCTCCAGCGTTGTAGTCGAGGTAGATCACCCCTCGTCCGACAGCAGCGAGACGCCGCGCTCACCCTCGACGCCGAAGGCGGCCTTGAAGCGGCGAACGACCTCACGCCGCGTGGCGGTGCGGTTCGCCTGCTTGCCCACCAGCGGAATGCGGGCGCCGGCCATGCTGCCATGCCCGCCCGCGGAGCCGCCCAGGCCTTCGCAGACCTCACGAATGAGCCGGCCTGCGTTCATGCGGCGATCGGCGCAGCGCAGCGAGAGGTAGAGCTGGCTGCGGTAGCTGCCGAAGGCGAGCGACCACTTGGCGTCTTCGAGGAACGACAGCCGCTCGGCCACCTCGGCCACCATGTCGGGCGAGTAGACGGCGCCGAGGTCGGTCACCACGGCGCCGGTGTAGAGCCGGGCCTTCTCGATCGCCGCGTGGTACAGCCGGAAGTACCGGAGCGGGAGCTGCGGGTGCTCGATCTCGGCGAGCAGGTTGCGGTCGATGCGGGGGAACAACCACAGGTAGCAGTCGACGTCGGGCTCGCGCGTCTGCCGCTCGAGGTCGCGCGTGTCGGCCTTGATGCCGTAGTACAGCGCGGTGGCGAGCTCGGGCGAGGGCTCGATGCGCGCGGCCCGCAGGTACTCGGTGAGCAGCGTCGACGTCGCCCCGTAGACCCCCGAGCCGAGATCGGCGAACGCGTTGGTGAGGGCGTCTTCCCTCGTCGGGTGGTGATCGATGACGATGTCGGCGGTGACGCCGTCGGGCAGCGCGTGGTTCTTCACCGACTGCTGGGTGTCGACGAGGGCGAACAGATCGTACCCGGCGACGTCGACCTGCGCGATGGGCGCGATCGGCAGCTTCAGTACGCGCACGAAGGCCGAGTTCTCGGCGCGGCCGATGATGCCGCCGTAGGCGACGTCGGTGGGGATGCCGAGGCGCGAGTGCAGCACCACCGCCAGCGCGACCGCGGCGGCCATCGAGTCGGGGTCGGGGTTGTCGTGGGTGAGCACCAGCCCGCGCCGGCGGCCCTTGAAGAGCTTGCCCAGCCGCTCCACCTTCGCCTTCGCGGAGAGGCTGGACACGGACATGGCGACGGGCGCGGCACCCACGACGAAGTTCCCCGGGGGTCAGCGGTACGCGCGGCCGAGGTCGCGGAAGTACTTGATGCCGTTGTCGAGGGAGTTCTCCATCCAGTCCATCAGTGCCTTGGAGAACACGGCAGGCGAGCCACGGAAGGTGTCGAAGTACTCCTTGCGATCGGTCGCGGGGATGATCGCCGGCAACAGCCCGTTGCGGAGCAGGATGAAGTTCGACAGGAACCGGCCGACCTTCCCGGAGCCCTCGGTGAACGGGAAGATCTGAATGAAGCCGTGCTGCACGCGCGCGGCCTGCATGATGGGGTGCAGCTCGCGGAAGTCGGCGCTGGCGGTCCAGTCGATGAGCTTCTCGAGGGCGGGCTGAATCTTCGCCGGCTGGGCGATCTCGTGCACGTAGGTGCGGTGCAGGGGCATGTCCTTGCGGAAGCCCTGCTTCTCGCGCTCCTTGGCGAGCTCCTTCTCGGTGCGCTCGCGGCGCTCGGCCAGGGCGCGGGCCTGCTGCGCCTCGGGCGTGTTGCCCGTCACCAGATCGTGAATGCGCTTCACGAACGTCATGGTGATGGCGGCGTTCTTCTTCGACGTCTTCGCCTCTTCACGAATGAAGTCGAGGGCGGCCTTGTGGTTGCGGATCTCCCAGACGATGGGGAGCAGGCTCGCCTCGGCCGCGACGGCGCCGGGGTGCAGGGCCGCCGACAGCTCGTGCACCTCGTACACGGTGCCCTCGAGCGCGCTGTCGTGCCGCACCCAGGACATCTCGAACCGGTCGAGGAAGTCCTGCACGTCGGGCCGCTTCTGCCCGAGGATGTCCTTCAACTGCCGCGTCTTGTCTTCGATGGCTTGAAACCGCTCTTTCACGCGGCGCGTTGTAGCTGGTTTCGGTCCAGCCGTCGACCAAAAACAGCAAAAGACCATGATTTTACAAGCGAATTCGACCATGTGCGCGCAGGTGGGAACCTGCGAATTTCGGTGGTATTCGCGCCCGCGGCGGAGCGTCCGGCTCTGGTGAACGGCCCGGTCTTCAAAACCGGCGAGTTGGCGCGCGAGCGTCGGCTGGTGGGTTCGATTCCCATGCTCCGCCGAGGATCAGCGCCGGGGCGGCCCGTTGGGGACGCGGTCGGAGAGCCCGCGGGTGCGGCGCTGATCGACGGTGCTGGCGGGGAACTCGACGAACTCGCACATCTCGCAGAGCCGGCTGTAGATGCGGTCGCCGACGCGGTCGCAGAGCAGCTTCGATTCCTTCGTGGCGTCGACGAGGTTCTCGGCGCTGAGGTAGCCGCGCTGCGCGCGATCTTCGGGTGACTTGAGCGAGTAGTTGGTGGCGAAGAGGGTGACGCGGCCCGAGTTGTAGCGGCGGGCGATCAGCTCATCGAGGGTGTCGAGCTCGAAGGCGCTGCCGCGGCCCTTGCCGAGCTCGTCGATGGCCAGCACGTCGACCTGCGAGAGCGGCTGAATGATCTCTCCGCCCGAGCGCCCGTCCTGGAAGCCCCGGCGGATCTGCGCGTAGAGCAGGCTGATCTCGACGTAGGCGACGCGCGCGCCGGCCTCGAGGGCGAGGTGCTTGAGGCTGGCGCACAGCAGGTGCGTCTTCCCGGTGCCGACGGGGCCGCTCAAGATGAAGCCGCGCGTCTGGGGGAAGCGCAGGGTGAAGTCCCGCGCCACCTGCTGCGCGCGCGCCTGCTCGGCGTTCGACGGCCGGAAGGTGTCGAAGCTCGCGGTCGAGTGCACGGCCGGCAGGTGCGCCTCGTTGAAGGCCTGGGCGCGCGTCACCATGCGGGCACGGGGGCAGGGCTGCACCACCTCGTAGGCGCGCCCGTTCTCGGTGACGGTGCCGCGCAACAGGCCAGTGCCGCCGCACTCGGTGCAGTCCGAGATGCGCTGGGCGACCGAGGCCGACGCGAAGTCGCCCTGACGGGAGAGGGTGTAGCCGGACACTTCGCACGCGCGCGGGGACGACATGGGTCGCTTCGTCTCCGAAGAAGGGGTTTCGTTCAAGCCCCGTTGCGCCAGCGCTCGGGTGCATTCAGCCGTCGGACGCGTCCGACGCCTCGTGACGTTGGTCGCGGTCGTCGAGGTGAACTGAAGGCAGTCCAGGCCCTCTCCCGCGCGCCGGCTTCTGCCGCTGGCTGGCAGGCTGGCGGCGATCGTCAGCTCGCTCGGCTGCCCATATGCCTTGCAGGACGGTGCCGACGGGCTCGTGGACGCGAGCGGGGGAAAGTCGTCTCCCGTGTCCGCTGAGTGTCACCACAGGGCTGGCAGCTCGAGGCGACGCTTCAGCAGCGCGTCGCGATGAAAGCGCGCCGACGAACGGCGGGCTTCCGCCGTGGCCACCCCCGAGGCGAGCGCGCGGGCCTCACGCAGCAGCTCGAGCCGTTCGGGAAAGGGCAGGGTGCGAACGAGCGCCGCGAGCACGAGGTGTTCCTGGCGGGTGCTGGCCTCGAAGCCGTCGACCGGCGGGAGCGACAGGCGCGCGAGGGCGGGGCGCTCCTTCGTGAGGCGACGCACGAGCGCCACGAGCTTCTGATGCCGGGCCGTCACCCACGACGCCTCGGGCGCCTCGGTCTTTCCCGCCGCGCGCTTGAGGTACTTCGTCAGCTCGGCGTCGACGGTGCGCCGGCACGCGCGCAGGAACTTGAGCTGCCCTGCGCCCTCGGGCGCGTCCCACAGCGCCTTCTCGGCGGCCAGCCGAATGCCGCGCGCCACCACCTCGAACGGCACCTCGGCCTCGGCCCAGCGATCGACCAGATCGATGTCTTCGGGCGACAGTGAGACGCCGCGCCCACGGTACGTGACGAAGAGCGCCTGCACCCGCTCGTGAAACGTCGCGCTGTCAGGGAGGAGACTCATGACCGTCGAAGACGTCTGTTACTGCGTCCTTGACACTGATGAACAGCGAGCGATACACGGCGCGCGCCGTTTCGCTTCGGGTCCTTAGCTCAGCGGTAGAGCACTACCTTGACACGGTAGGGGTCAGTGGTTCGAACCCACTAGGACCCAC
>JALOQF010000391.1 GCA_025459425.1 Myxococcaceae bacterium
TCGCAGTTCCCGGGCTCGTGCCCCTCGAGCTTCGAGAGCAGCGCGGACTCGAGCAGTGACACCTTCACGTTGCCCAGGGCATCGCCCTGCTCGGTCGAGATCCGCAGCGTGCGCGCGACCCGCCTGGCTGGAGTCACATCGGTCCGCTCGGGTCCTTCGTCGCTCTCCCAGAACCACTTCGATCGCCGCGGCTGATCGTCGTCCGCGGTGAGGGCCGCGTCGTCGGGCCCCCCCGCGGCTGGACGAGTGAGCTTCCACGCGACCAGCGACAGCGCGCCCACCAGGAAGGCCAGCCCGATCAGGGTCGCGCGCCGCATCACCGCACCTCGATCTCGCTCGTGCCGGGCACGTCGACCTGACGCAGCACCGGGCCCTGCTCGGAGCTCGCATGGAACGAGCTCCACACGAGCGTGTAGCGGCCCGGCGCGAGGCCGGTGAACGTCACCCGCTCGACCACCGGCTGGTACAAGAGCTGCGCCCACGAGGAGCGCATCAGCTCCATGGGTGGGTTCCCGACACCGGCGACTTCACCCCGCACGAGCCACAGCGCGTAGCCGGGGCGCGGGCGCAGCGTCACCGCGAGGCTCCCGGTACCCGGCACCGGCCCGAAGTCGAGCCGCGTCGTCTGGCCAGAGACCTCGACCACCCACGCGAGCGGATCAGCCGAGACCCGCGCGACCCCGGGGCCCGCGAGCGAGAATCGGTACGTGCCCGGCGGCACCTCCATCGCGTACGTGCCATCGGCGTTGGTGACGACCGACACCGGCTCACTGCGGTCGACGTGCAGCCCCGAGATCTCGACGCCGCCCGCTGGCCGGCCGTCGGTGAGCCACGCGGTGCCGTTCAGCTGGACCCCCGGCTTCAGGGTCAGCTCGAGCCCCTGCGCGGCCTCTCCCACCACCACCTTCGTCGCCGTGCGCCGCCCCTTCTTCGCCACCAGGTGGAACTCGTGCTGGTACGGCGGGCGCGACAGCGAGAAGCGCCCGTCGGCGCCGGTCATCACCGACTGCTCGCACGAGTCACACGAGACGACCGCATCGGCCACGCCGCCGCCCCCCTCGTCCCGCACCACGCCCGTCACCTGCGGCGTGCGCTTGAGATCGAACACGCCGAGATCGGGCGTGTTGGGCCGATCGGTGACGAGCGGCTGGAAGCCGGGTGACTCGATGGTGAGCACCACCCGATCGTCGGTCGCCGGCAGCGCGAGCTCGAACGACCCATCGCTCGACGACACCTCGTGGCCGTCGACCCGGAAGCGCTTGAGCGGCTTGCCATCACCCAGCACGCGACCGCGGAAGATCGGCTGGCGCTTCACGACGATCTTCACCGGAGCGCCGCCCGCCGTCCCGGTGACTCGCTCCGGCTGGTCGAACCCGCGCTGCGTCACCTTGAGGGCGTACACGCCGTTCGGACGCAGCGGGCCCAACGAGAAGTTCCCCGTGCCGTCGGTGAGCGCGGGCTCCGAGCCACGTGGCACCACGGCGACCGAGACGTTCGGCACCGCCGCTCCGGTCTGATCGACGACCTGGCCGATGACGTTCGCGCCGGGCCTCAGCTCGGCGGTGACCCGCAGCAACTGCCCGTCGTCGACCTTCACCGTCTGTCGCTCCGACGGCAGGTAGCTACCGTGGGTGGCGACGAGCGTGTACGTGTTGGGCGGCATGCCGCGCATGAGCACCACCCCGTCGGCCCCCGAGACGCGGTCGCTGCGAAAGTTCCCCTCTCCCGTGAACATCGTGACGCTGGCGCCCTCGATGCGACGCCCGCCGGCCATCACGGTGATCTCGCACCCGGCCCGTGGCTCGAGCTGCAGCTCGACGTCGCTCTTCGGGGCCGTCACCTTCACCTCGCCGCCGCCCCAGTCCGAGTGGTGGGCCTGCAGCGAGTAGAGGCCCGGCGACGGCACGGTGTGGCTGAAGCGGCCGTCGGGGCCGCTGAGCGCCGATTCGCCCACGGGGAGGATCAACACCGACACACCCGGCGCCGCGCGGCCGTACTCGTCGATCACCTTCCCGGCGAGCAGCACGCCCCGCGGCAACGTCACTTCCAACGGCGTCTCGCCCGTCGTCACCTTCGCCGGCACCTGGGCAGGCGTGAAGCCCTCGGCCCTGGCGCGCACGAGGTAGTCGCCGGTGCCGTAGGGCCCGAGCAGCGCCAGCTCACCTGTCTTCAGCGCACGCCGCACGATCGTCTCGCCGCTGGGCGAGAGCAGCTCGACGGTCGGCTCGGGAACGGGCTGCCCCTGCTCGTCCAGCACCGTGACGGCCAGCCGCCCGCCCTTCTCGAGCACGAGCGTCACCCGGGTGACCGGCGCCTCCAGGGGCACCGACTGTGGCGCCGACGAGAGCTCTCCACTCGTGGCAGAGACCATGAGGGCACCCGGCGACAGCGCCGGAACGATCGCCAGCCCGTCCTTCGCGGGCACGTCGCGCGCCAGATGATCGCCCGCGAGCCGGACCATGCCGCTGATGGGCTTCTGATCTCCCGTGACGAGGCGCACCTCGAGGGCGCGCGGTGCGACGAGCGTGAGCACGACGGGCTCGGGCCCGGCCTGCACCTCGCTTCGGAACGCCGGCAGCCAGCCCTGCGCGCTCGCGTGCACGTAGAACGGGCCCTCGCCCAGCCCTGACACCGTGAAGCGACCATCGGGCTCGGTCTGCACCTCGACCGGCGCCGCGAGCCGCCTCGACACTGCGCGCACCAGCCCCCGCACGGGCGCCCCCCGCTCGTCACGCAGCCGGCCAACGAGCGTTCGCTCGACGGGCAGGAACAGCTCGACCGGATCTCCCGGCGCCGCGCGGTCCTTCACGCCGAGTCCGTGCCCCGCCGCCTGGCCCCAAACGGTGAACGAGATGCCCGAGAGCTGCTCGAAGCGGAAGCGGCCCTGGGGGTCGCTCGTCGTGCTGGCGGCCGGCGCCTGGTGGCCCTGGTGCGCGTCGAGCAACTGGCCCACGGTGTGCGCCGTCTCTCGCGCCCGACACGACAACAGCAGCTCCGAACAGACGCCGCAGCGCACCGAGGTGAGGCTCTGCTGCTCCGCCGAGGCGAGGAAGACGGTGGCCCCGGCGAGCGGCCGGCCGTCGGACGAACGCACCACCCCGGCCAGCGTGAGGCCCTGCGCGTTGGTCGCCCGCACGTCGACGGGCGTGAAGCGGGGCACCACGTCGGCGAACGGGTCGGCCGGAGGCGACCACTCGGCCTCGGGTGCGCGAGACGCCCACACGCCGACCACGAGGCCGACGAGCACGAGCAGCGCAAAGCCGACGAGGAAGCGACGCATGTGACGGGAGAAAGAGCCTACTGCAGCGGATCCGTTAACCGGCCGGACCGTGCAGACACCCTGTCACTTCGAGCGGTTCCGTCAGAAGTCGTAGCGAATCATCGCCGTGCCGCCGAACACCCGACCGGCGTACGTGTAGGACGGCAACAGATCGGTCGGCGGCTTGGTGGCCTCGCGCTGCAGCAGGAACGCCGCCTGGACGGCGAGATCGATCTGAATCGGGTGCTCGAAGATCTCGAGCGGGTCGCTGAAGTTGAAGCCGACGCCGGTGGCGAGGCCCACCGTGTTGGCGTCGAGCAGGTTGGTGCCCGCGACGTTCTGGAGCGGAATCATCGTCGGCCGGTACGACAGGCCCAGGCGCGCGGCGAAGCGCTCCGACACGCGGTACTCGCCGCCGAGCCGTCCGCCGAAGGTGTTCACGAAGCCTGGCGAGGCCGCCTGCACGTTGAGATCGAGCGCCCGATCGATGCCGAGCGCCGCGAGCGTGGGCCCCGAGAGATCGACCGAGAGCGAGACGTACGGCGAAGGCGCGGCGCTCCAGTGCTGGTACTCGCCGTCGAGCGACACCGTCAAGTCGTCGGTGATGTCCCACGCGGCGCCGAAGCTCACCTGGTGGGGCGCGTAGTGCGAAATGGCGTTGACGGTGAGCGCCAGGGTGCCGATGCCCTCGAGATCGATGGTGGCGGGAATGGTGACGGGCAGGAAGATCTCCCACCGGTACGTGGCGCCGAAGCGCAGGTTCTTCAGCGGCGTCACCGCGACGCCCAGGGTGGGCGCGGCGCGCGTGGTGAGCGAGGCGTCGAGGGACTTGAGCTTCACGTTGCGCGAGAAGAGGTCGACGTTCGCGGTGGCGCCGCCCCCACCGCCGAGCCGGCCCTGCAGGTTCGCCAGCACCGACACGCCCGGCCCCACCGAGAGCCAGTCGGTGATCTTGATGCCGAGCCCCAGGTGCAACACGAAGCGCTCGAGGTTGCCGTTGAAGCGGTACCAGTACGGCTGCGTGGCGTCGGGCGCGTTGACCCGCACGAAGGTGCTCGTCGGCAGGTAGAGCCCCACGCCGATCGCGACCCGGTTCTTCACCTTGCCCGCGAGGGGAAACACGAAGCCCGTCGTGGTGCCCACGTTGTCGGGCGCGTTGCATTGGCTGCAGTCGATGGGCTTGGCGAGATCCTTCGACGTCACCTCCGAGAAGAGCCGGTGGAACTGGAAGGCGAAGCCGAAGTTGAGCTCCTTGCGCCGGGTGAGGAGCGCCGGGTTGTAGAAGACGGCCGTGAAGTCGTTCGCCTCGGCGGTCATCGCGCCGCCCATCGACGCCGCCCGCGGCCCGTAGCCGAAGAGCGGAAACGGGTCGGCCAGCGCCGGCACCGAAATGACACACGCCACCAGCGCGACGCGCGCGAACCGGCCCATGTCCGGCCTCCTCACTCTTCGGCGAAGGGATTGACGGCCTGCGCGGCGGCGAGCTCCTGCCGCGCCTCGGACAACTCGGAGTTCGTCTCGCGCAGCCGGTCGGACAGCACCTGCACGAAGCTCCACAAGAGCTTCACCGCGAGGATCGACTCCTTCTTCATCAGCGCCATCAAGTCCGGGCGGCTGATCACCATCACGCGCGTCGGCTCGTGGGCCCGCACCGTCGCCGAGCGGGGCGCGTTGTCGATGAGCCCCATCTCGCCGAAGTGCCCGCCGGCCCGCAGCTCGGCGATCTCGACGCCGGCCTTCTCGACGCCGACGCGGCCCCGAATCACGACGAAGAGCTCTTCTCCGGGCTGGCCTTCGCTGACGATCTCGCGGCCCGCCGGGAACGTGCGCGTGGTGGCGATCGACAGAACGGCCGTCTGCTCCTTGTAGGTGAGGTGCCGGAAGAGCGGGATCTTCTTCAGCGCTTCCATGCGCGACTGCGCTTCGACGACCTCTTCCTGCGCGTTCTCGGCGTCACCCCGGATGCCGACGACGACGGTGGTGATGTTGTCCTTGCCGCCGCGCTCGTTGGCCAGCGCCACGAAGCGCTCGGGCTGCTCGGTGAGCGGCGTCGAGGTGACGAGCGCCGCCACCTCTTCGTCCGAGAGGTAGCCGTGGAGCCCGTCGGAGCAGAGGACGAAGACGTCGCCCGGCACGAGATCGACGATCAGCGTGTCGACCTGCACCGACTCCTGAATGCCGACCGCGCGGGTGATGACGTTGCGGTACTGGCTGGTGGCCGCCTGGTCCTTCGTGATGGTGCCGGCCTTCAGCTGGGCGGCGATGAGCGTGTGGTCTTCGGTGAGCCGGTGCCCCTGCCCGTTGCGCACGAGGTACACGCGGCTGTCACCGACGTGGCCGATGACGCCCTTCGAGCCGCTGACGACGAGGCACACGAAGGTGGTGCCCATGCCGCGCTTGCTGTTGTCGCTCGTGGCCGTCCGGTAGATGTCGGCGCAGGCCCGCTGAATGGCGACCTCGACGAGCGACGCCGCGGCGGCGCGGTTCGACTGGTTCGGCTCGCGCGCGAGGTCCTTCAGCAGGCTCTTGTTGGCGCCGAGGTGGCTCTTGACGACCTCGACGGCGCGCGCGCTCGCGACCTCTCCGGCCGCGTGCCCGCCCATGCCGTCAGCGACGATGTAGAGCCCGCCCGTCGGGTCGACGAGCATCGCGTCTTCGTTGTGCTGCCGCTTCCGGCCGACGTCCGTCTTGCCGTGCGCTTCGGTGCTGATCACGAAGGGAAACCCTCGGAGAAAGAGGTCCGTGGACTGTAGGGGCCACCCGGAGGTGACACAAGACTGAAACCCGCGACTGTCACCTCGCGTGCACAGTCAGTGGGTGCGACGTCACTTCACCTCTGAGACGTCCCACTTCAGCGTCGACATGAGGCCCTTCGCGCGTTTCTTGACGTCGGCGTCGAGGAACCCGATCGCCTCGGTCATCTTGTCCATCAGACGGAAGTGCTTCCGCTTGGTCACCTTGAGCTGGAAGAGCGCGTGCGTGAGCCAGGGGAACACGGCCGTCACGTCGGTGTGGCAGTACATCGAGCCGGTCTCGACGGCCTCGACCGAGACCTTGCCCCAGGTGTGGCCCTCGCCCGCCGGGCAGCTCGAGAGCGCGCCGTTGTCGACCGGGTCGACGCAGAACTGCACGTCGATGTCGAAGCCGTGCGTGGGCACCGAGAGGATCTGGTCGAGCAGCGGCTCGCCCTGGAGCGTGTAGTTCTTCGGCACGCCGCCCCCGAGGATCCAGATCGCCAGCGTCTTGTCGAAGTGGTGCCGGCAGTAGTGCTGCATCGCCGCCATCGAATAGACGTCGTCG
>JALOQF010000392.1 GCA_025459425.1 Myxococcaceae bacterium
GGAATAGAAACAGCCCCGGATAACAACGAGTACAGGGAGACGACCCGAATGAACGACTCGTTGGACACCGCGACGGTGTCACCGTCGGCCGCGAGCGCCCGGACGCGGCCGGGCAGACGCAGCACGGCGCTGCGCTCCCCCGTCGCCGGCTGGCGGTACACCTCGCCGTTTCGCAGGCCCACCAGCACGCCCCCGGCGCCCGGCGCCACCGCGGTGATGGACTCGGGGAACGAGTCGGTGCGCGGACGCTTCGGCTCCGAGAGGCGCCAGGTGAACGACGCGCGGTTGTCGGCGCCGGCCACCACGAGGTCGCCCCCGAGCGCCGCCACGGTGGGGAGCCAGCCGGCCGTCGGCCCCGCCGAGAGCTTCTCGAGCGCCGCGCCCGTCGCCGCGTCGAAGCGCTCGACGCCGTTGAGCGTCGCGCACAGCACCTGGCTCTCGAGAACGGCGAGGTGCGCGCAGCCGGCCTCGACCGGCGCCCGCCACACCTGCGAGGGCACCCCCTCCTCGGCCAGCAACCACTCGACCCCGCGCGCGAGGGGCTCGGCGCCGTCAGCCAACGCCGCCGCCGCGAGCCGACGGGCCTCGACCCGGTCGTCCGCGCGCAGCGCCAGCGCCGCCGACTCGGCGAGCTGCCGACGCTTCGCCCGCTGCGCGTCGAGGGCCCGCACCTGGTCTGACGCGCGCTGCGCCTCGAGCGACGACACGGTGCGCTGCGACGACAGCAGCACGGCGAGGACGGCCCCGACCCCGAGCGCCAGCGCCACCGGCACGCCGAAGCCCCTCGCCGTTCGTGCGCGCATCGCCTGGCCCAGCGCCTCGGCCAACGCTTCCCCATCGCCGTAGCGGTCGGCTGGCTCACGCGACAGGGCCTTCGCCACCACGGCGGCGAGCGGCTTCGGCACTGCTTTCTCGAAGCTCGACACCGACGGCGGCTCGTCGCGCTGCACCTTCGCGAGCAGCTCCGTGACGCTGGGCGCGTCGTACGGCAGCCGGCCGCTGAGCAGCTCGAACAGCATCACGCCGATGGACCAGACGTCGCTGCGCGCGTCGAGCCGGCGGCCGTTCACCTGCTCGGGGCTCATGTAGGCCGGCGTGCCGGCGATCTGCCCTTCGGAGTCGTTGTCTCCCTCGACCAGCGCCAGCCCCCAGTCGACCACAAGGGTCTCACCGAAGGCGCCCACCATCACGTTGTCGGGCTTGAGGTCGCGGTGCACCACGCCGCGGCTGTGCGCGAAGCCCACGGTGTGCGCGACGTCGACGAGGTGCGGGAGCAGCGTGAGCCGCTCGTCGAGCGTCGCCGCCGCCTCGAGCGCCTTCGTCAGCGGGCGCCCGTGGATCTTCCGCATCGCGTAGTACGGCGTACCGTCGGCCCGCCGGCCGAGCTCGTAGATGGGCACCACGCCGGGGTGCTCGAGCCGCGCCAGCACCTGCGCCTCACGCACGAAGAGGTTGGCGAGGCCCTGCCCGCTCACGCTGTGCGAGGGGTGGTGCTCGTGGAGCAACTCCTTGATGGCCACCTCACGCCTCAGGTGCACGTCCTCGAGGCGCAGCACGCGACCCATGCCACCGCGCCCGAGCTCGGCGTCGCCCGCGGCGGGCTGCGCGTACTTGCCAGGTGACTCCACGGGGAGCGCGTCGGTCTTCGAAGGCCCTTCGCCCGGCTTCGGTCGCGCCAGGGTGATGTCGATGCCGTCGGAATCGCGCGCCACGCCGACATTGTGCCCCGTCTGGCGCAGAAGTCAGGAGACGTTCGGCCGGCCTTCCACCCTTCGCCCGATGGCGTCACGGCCTCCAGTGTTGAGCTCGAGCCGGTGGGCGACCGCACTGGCCCGCGAGGCGCTCGTCGACCTTCGACCTACAGCGGCGGGAGCAACACCTGCGACGGCACCAGGCCCTCGGCGCGGGGCTCGAGCAGCGCCACCACGCGCCCCTGATGCAGGCCCAGGACGCGCGGCGTGGGCTCGGGAAAACCGGGCGGGAACCGCCACACCGGCGGCTGCACGCGCGCCCGCACCGTCACCGACGCCCTGGCCTTCACGCGGCCCCAAGTCTCGTCATCGAGCGCCACGCGCCCGTACCACGGCAACACCTCGGGCCCCGACACCACCACCCGCTCGCCGCTCGCTGGCGTCTCCCACGGCCCGATGGCGACCCGCTTCAGGGTCTCGAGGTGCGCGCGCGCGCCGACGGCACGGCCGAGGTCGCGAACCAGGCTCCGCACGTAGAAGCCGCCGCGTACTTCGAGGCGGAGCCGGCTTCGCAGTGGCAGCTCGTGCTCGAGCCAGCGCGCCGCGTGGAGGTAGACCTGCGCGGGCGGAAGCTCGACGGCCTCGCCGCGATGCGCCCGTCGGTACGCGCGCTCGCCGTCGACCCACTTGTTGCTCGTCGGCGGAGGCACCTGCGCGCGCCACCCCTCGAAGCCCTTCAGCGCGACGTCGAGCGCCCCGGCAGTCAAGGCGCGCGCGTCGCCCTGCGCCGAAACCCGCCCCACCGGGTCGCCCGTGTCCGTTTCGACGCCCCAGCGCACCGTCGCCTCGTAGGTCTTCGGTGCCTCGTGGAAGCCCTCGAACAGCTTCGTCGCGGCCCCCACCAGCAGCAGCACCACCCCTTCCGCGAACGGGTCGAGCGCGCCGCCGTGGCTCAGCTTGTGGGCCTTCCCGGGGACGGCGTCGAGCTCCCGCGCGAGCTCCTGCACGAGCGAGAAGCTCGTGACCCCGACAGGTTTGTGGACGAGCACCACTCCAGGAGACACGCGCGCCATCGCGCACCGCGCACACCACGTTCGCACCGGCTTTTCCACCGGCCCCCACGGCCCACGCCCACGGAAAACTGTCGATCGGCGGCTTTTCACGATCGACGCACACCGCCCCACCTGGCCAAGCACTCGATCTCCCATGGGTTTCGGGCTGGTTTTCTGGCACCACGGTTGCTGTAGAACGACCCTGTCATGAAGCTCCGTGCGGCCCTCCTTGCGTTGACCCTGCTCGCCAGCCCGGCCTGGGCGGCGTCGGGCGTCGAGGCGCTGCGGGGCTCGGCGGCAGGCCTGCGGGCCCAGGTGACGTCGCTGCGCGCGGAGCAGCTCACCCGCCGCAACGAGCTGTCGGTGGTGTCGAGCCGCATCGAGACGTTGAAGGCGCAGGCGAAGGGCGCGCTGCTGCCCGGCTCGGAGCTCGACCAGTCGCTCAAGCGCTCCCAGGAGCTGTCGGGCGTGTTGACCGAGCTCGCCCAGCAGCTGTCGACCCGTGAGGGTGAGCTCGAGGCGGCGAACCTCGCGCTCCTCGACGCCCTCTCGGGCGAGCTGACGCGCCTGCGCGCCGAGTTCGATCGACAGACCAACCGTGAGGTTCGTCGAGGCCTCATCGACCAGATGCGCAAGCTGCGCAGCGAGCGCGAGTCGGTGCGGGCCGCGCTGCCCGCCACGAAGCTGCCGACCCTCGACGCCCTCAAGCCTTCGGACGACCCCGAGGAGCTGCTCGAGCAGGCCGACCTCTTGCGCGACAACGAAGAGAAGGTGCGGCGTGAGCTGAAGGCCCTCGAGGCGCGCATCACCCAGCGGCGAGAAGAGGCCGAGCTCGATCGCCGGGTGCAGCGGTTCCTCGGCGAAGAGTCGATGTTCGACGACCAGGACCGCCGGCTGCGCGTCCAGCGCAAGGACCAGACCCTCGGCGACGCCCCGGCCTCGAGCGGCCCGCCTCGCGTCAACACGCCGCCCAACGCCGAGTCGAACGGCTTCACGAACGACACGGCGGCCCCACCGCCGACGGTGACGGCCGGCAGCGCGCCTGCGCCCGACCGCGCGCCGGGGCCCTCCCTGCCCTCATTCGGTGGCTTCGCCCCTGCGTCCGCGCCGTCTCGCGACGCCGCGCCCGGGGGCTTTGGCAGCACGTCCGAGCCACGCGCACCGACGGGCAGTGGCGCGCTCGACTCGCGCGGCATCTCCATCACCTCGGGCTCCGACGCCCGGCCTCAAGTCGGTAGCGGCACGCGCAGCATCGCCACCGGCGACGAAGACGAGATGGAAGACCTCGACATCCAGCGGCGCAAGCTGCAGGGCCTCGCCGAAGAGCTCAAGCGCAAGGCCCAGGCCCTCGAGAAGAAGGCCAGCGAGCTGAAGTGACGCTCACCTGAGCCCGGCCTCGACCCGCAGCGCCACCTGGACCTCGATGGTGGTGTCGGCCGCCGGCTGGCGCCCTCGCCCCGAGAGGGCCAACGTCATCGAAGGCTCGCGCACGAAGGGCGCGAGGTCGACCCCGAGCAGCTCGAACGCCACCGACGCGTTGGGCGGGCGGGTGGCCGCGCCCGCGACGTCGGGTTGACGCGCGAAAACCGCGTCGCGGCTCGAGGTCCTCGCCGAGAACTCCAGCGACTCGAGGAACGACAGGTCGGCGTTCGCCGGCGTCACCACCCGCAGCGTCAGCCCCGTCACCGTCACCGTGCGCACCATGTCGCGCGTCACCTGGTTGTTCTGGAAGTCCTGGTTCTGCGCGAAGTCGATGTTCGTGAGCGAGCCGAGCGATGGGAACGTGCTCAAGAGCGCGCCGAGCGGGCTGCCGGCCACCGTGCCCTGGCCAGCCACCTGCGTGGTGAACGAGATGGGGCCGCACGCCGACACGCCGAGCGCTGCCGCGACGAGGAAGAGACGCATGGCAGTTGCGTAACGGCGCGCGCGCCTCGTCGCAGGCGGTGTCCCTTGTGCGGGGTGCGCATTGGTGGCCGAATGCGCCACCCGCTGCTCCTCCCCGAGGCTCTCCTCCGTGTCCGTCGCGCAGACCTTCTTCCAGCACCTCCTCCCCGGGCTCGTCGTCGCCCGCTTCGACGACTTCCTCGCGACGCGCGGGTCGGTCGCCTTCGACGTCCGCGGCCCGGAAGGTGGCCAGTGGACCTTCCACTTCGCAGACCCCGAGCCGATTCGTGAGGGCTGCGACGAGGCGGCCGACCTGACCCTGTCGTTCGACGCCGACGCGTTCGAGGCGTTCGTCGGCGGCACCCTCGACGCCGCCGAGGCGGTGGGCCGGGGCGCGGTGACGGCCCATGGAGACGTCGAGCTGCTCGGCGCCCTCGGCGTGCTGATGACGCCGCTCCAGCGCGACAACCTCGGGTGGGACGCCGGCTGACGGCTCGCCGCCACGGGAAAGGTGCGCCACCTCGCGCGCCGGGCAGGTACAGTCCGTTCGTCTTGGGTGCGCGACGACTGCTCGGCCTGCTGACGGTGCTCTCGCCGCTGGTGACGGGCGCCGTCGAGTTCCGCGGAGCCTCGCGCCTCTGGCTCGGCCCCGGCTACGACACCAACGCGCGGCGCGACTTCGTCACCAGCAACGCCGCTCCGCAGCCCGATGGGTTCCTCTTCGGCCTCGGCACCCTCGATGGCGTCATCGAAGGTGAGCGGTTCCGGCTGGGCGCCACGTGGGACGTCGCGGCGCGGAAGTTCTTCGTCCTCCCGTCGGAAGACACCATCGTCAACTCGGTCGCTGGCGACTTCCTCTTCGCGCTCTCGTCGGCGTTCTCGGTGGGCCTCGCCGGCACCGTGCGAGACCGGCGCGGCGCCGATCGCGACTACACCAGCCTCGTCGGCCAGGGCGTCGTCGACTTCGCCCCGACGGCCAACCTCGACGTGCGGCTGCGCGTGGGCGCCACCCGGTTCCTCTTCTGGCCCCGCTTCGCGTACTCGTTCTCGGGCCCCATCGGAGACCTGACGGCGCGCTACCGGTTCGATCGCCGGCACGGCGTCTCGCTCACCGGCAGCTTCAACCCACGCACCTACAACGCCACGGTGAACCCCCGCCCGGACGACGTCGAGCCCTCGACGGCCCGGCGCTTCGACCCGCTCTTCGTGGTGGGCGCCGGCTACTCGTACCGGGGCCCCTTCCACCTGTCGCTGAACTACTCGTACCTGGACATGACGTCGAACAGCTACGGCGAGACGCTCAGGCGCCACCGGCTGTCGGCCACCGCTGGCTTCCGCCTGCCGGGGCAGTTCACGCTCCTCACCACGGGGGCGCTGCAGCTCAGCCTCTTTCCCGACGGCATCTTCCTCTCACCGGACCTGCAGGTGGTCGAGGACGACGAGAACTCGAGCACCCTCACGGTGAAGCTGGTGCGGCCGGTGCACCCGCACGTCGACCTCGACGCGCGCTACGCCCTCTACGTCAACGTGCTCCCGCAGCGCACCGTGTCGAGCGAGCCGCTGCTCTACGTGCGTCACGTCTTTTCGCTCGGCGCGACGCTGTCGTTCTGAAGGGGTCGTCAGGGCTGGAGCGTCGACGCAGCGCGCACCCGTCGGCCCGTGAAGGGGTGGACGATCCACATCGTGCCGCGGGCGTCACCGGGCGCCTCGGGCCGGCCGACGAGGGCGTCGAAGCGCTGGTGAATGCGGGCGTTGATGCACTGAAAGGCCGCGGCCCGCTCGACCTCGGCGAGTTCGTCGTGCCCGAGCTGGCGGAAGGTGGCGCGGCCCGCGGACAACGCGAGGCGCTCGGCGAACCGGATGCCCTGGTAACC
>JALOQF010000073.1 GCA_025459425.1 Myxococcaceae bacterium
GCCAAGACCTTCAAGGAGAAGGCGAAGGCCACCGGCAAGGAAGTCGTCGACTCCGTCGGCATCAAGGTGTTCGACCCCGAGAAGGCGAAGTTCGAGAAGGACTTCGACACCGTGGTGAAGACCAAGCGGGTCGACTCGGCCACCGTCGACAAGCAGGGCTACGACGTCGGCTACCGCGCGCTGTCGGCCTACGCGGACGGCAAGGGCAACATCACCATCGGCAAGACCACCAACATCGAGGGGAAGATCGAGGCCGGCGCCGTGCTGGGCCAGGTCACCGTCGAGGGCAAGGCGAAGCTGGGCAAGACGGGCCTCGAGGCGACCGGCAAGGCCGAGGCGACGGTCGGCGTGACGGGCTCGGCGAGCGGCAACGTGCGCGTCGACCTCTTCAGCAAGAAGCCCACCGTGAAGGTGAAGGCCGGCGTCGAGGCGTTCGCCGGCGCCAAGGCCAGCGTCGAAGGGCGCGTCGGTAACGACTACGCGGGCGTCGGGGCGAAGGCCGAAGCGTGGGCGGGCATCGGCGCGAAGGCCAAGGCCGACATCGGCATCGAGGGTGGCAAGTTCAAGGCGAAGGTCGAGCTCGGCGCCGCGCTGGGCATCGGCGGCAGCTTGAGCTTCAGCGTCGACGTCAACTACCAGAAGGGCATCGACACCGTCGTCGGCACCGGGAAGAAGGCCGTCGAGACCATCTCGAACGCGGCCTCGTCGGTCGCCAGCGGCGCGAAGAACCTCGCCAAGTCCGGTTGGAAGACGGTGTCTGGCTGGTTCGGCGGGTGATGATGGTGGTTTGAGGTCGCCCAGCTCTCGGGCATCCTCTCTGCCATGACGGCACTCCATGACCTCCTCGACCGCGGCGACCGTGACGGCGCCCGGTCGCTCGCGAACAAGACGCTCGAGCAGAAGCCCACCGACGGTGAGGCGCTCTCGGCCCTCGCCCGGCTCTCACTCGAAGCCGGAGAGGTCGACGCCGCGAAGGGCCTGCTCGCGCGGGTGAGCCCTCGAGACCGCGGCCTCTACGAGGTGCAGCTCGCCGAAGCGATGGTGCTCCAGCTGTCGAGCCAGCCTGACGCGGCCCGGCTCGCCTTCGCCCAGCTGACGGGCACGGCTCCCACCCGGCCCGAGGCGTTCTTCGCGCTCGGCTTGTCGCTCCTCGAGAAGGAAGACGCGAAGGGCGCCGAGCGCGCGCTGGGCACGGCCGTTCAGCTGTCGCCGAAGCACTTCCTCTACCGGTTCCGTCACGCCGAGGCGCTCGCGCAGGCTGGCCGCTTCGAAGACGCCGCGGGCGAGCTGATGAAGTCCATCGAGCTGCGGCCCGACTTCACCCAGGCCTACCTGGCCTTCGCGCGCATGGTCGAGGCGAGCGGGCAGGCCGACAAGGCGCTCGAGATTCTGGGCGGAGGGCTCTCGGCCATGCCGACGGATCGTCGCCTGCTCGCCGAGGTGGCGCGGCTCAAGCTGGCGTCGGGCGACGTCGAGGCGGCGATGGCGCAGGCCGAGAAGGCGCCGGGCGGAGCGCTCGGCCTCGCGGAAGAGCTGATGCGCGGCAACGCCCACGACGCGGCCATCGAGGTGTGTACGCGGCTCGAGCAGCAGGGCAAGGGGTCGGCGCAGGTGACACTGGTGAAGGCGCTCGCGTACGAGAACTCGGCGCGCACCGACGAGGCGCTCCAGGCCTACGCGCACGCGATGACGCAGGACACCTCGGACTGGTCGGCGGCGAACAACCGCGGCCTGTTGCTCCTCGAGGAGTACCCGGAGGACCCGCAGAAGGTGGCCGAGGCGAAGCAGAACCTCGACGAGGCGGTGCGGCGCGCGGCCGGCAAGGTGGCTGACCCGTTGCTGAACCTCGCGCTCTGGTACGGCCGTAACGAGCAGTGGGCCGAGGGCATCGCGGCGGCGCAGCAGGTGGTGAGTCACCCGAACGCCGGAGCGCTGAAGGCGCACGCGCAGAAGATGGTCGAGTCGATGCAGAAGGCCGCGAAGAGCGCATGAGCGCGATTCGCGCGGGCCTCGCGGTCCTGGCCGTGCTGTTCGCAGGGGGGGCGGCGGTGCTCTTCGTCGTCGCGGCGATGACGGCACGGCGGCTCCGGGCCGTACGACGCTGGCCGGTGGGGCGCGCCACCATCACGGGCGTCGGCTGGGAGTCGCGGCCCGAGGGTGAAGGGCTGCTGCGCGTGGCGTTCGACGTCGAGGGCGCCGCCTCGTCGACGCGGCTCGACATCGGCGATGAGACGCATCGCGACGACCAGCGCGCCGAGCTGCTCGAGCGCTTCGCTGCGGGCACCCACCACGAGGCGCGCATCGACCCCACCGGCGGCACCCCGCCGATGCTGGTGACGGGCCTCGTCCAGAAGCCGGTGGTCCCGCTCGTCATCGGCGTCATCTTCCAGGTGCTGGCAGCGGTGATGGCCGGCCTCGCGTGGTACCTCGGCCAGCCCGGAAACGCGCTCGCCCGGCTGTTCGGCGCCTGAGGGCCCACTTCCGCGCGTGGGGGGCAAGCGCGGCGGCGCTACCGGCGCTGACACTGCTCGCAGGCGAACATGGTGCGGCTGCCCAGCTCCCAGCGCCGTACGGGGCCCTCGCAGCGTTTGCACAGGCGCTGTCCGTAGACCCAGGTGCGCTCGCCCTTCGAGGCGCGTCGGCCCTCGGGGTGTGGCACCGTGACGATGCGGCGGTCCTTCACGCCCTGGGCGAGCTGGGCGCGCAGCGTCTTCCACAGCCGCGTGAAGTCGCGTCGCTCGAGCTCGTCGCCGCGGATCTCGGGGTGGAGGCCGGCCACGAAGAGGCCCTCGGCGCGGTAGACGTTGCCGACGCCGCTCATCACCGACTGGTCGAGCAGGAGCGCGCCGAGGCTGCGCCGCGAGGCGGTGATGCGGCGCCAGGCCTCGTCGGCGCGTGCGTCGGGGCGGAGCAGGTCGGGGCCCAGGCGTTGCTGAATGCCGTACACCTGCTCGAGGTCGAGCAGCTCGCAGGCCGTGGGCCCCGAGAGGTCGAGGCACACGTCGTCGGTCTCGAGGCGCCACCGGATGGCGCCGCGCGGCGGGAGCGCCGGCTGTCGCCACCGACGAAAGCGGCCGTACAGCCCCAGGTGCACGTGCACGTGGGCCCCCGAGGCGAAGCGGTAGAAGAGGTGCTTCCCGTAGGCCTCGACGGCCTCGACGGTCTGCCCGTCGAGCTCGGCGGCCTCGTCGGCGAAGCGCCCCTGCGGAGACGAGGAACGAACGCGCACGCCCTGGAGCACCTTGCGGTGGTCGAGCGCGAGCCGGTGGAGCGTGTGGCCTTCTGGCATGGCGCCCTCGCTAACGCGCCCGTCGTCGGTCGGCACTGCGACCGTTCCGCCCGCTTCTGCGACCGTTCAGCTCCGCCTCCGGGCACGGTGCTGGGCCCCCGGCGCATCGTGCCCGGCATGACGCCCTTCCTCGTGAACTACCTCGTCGGCTGGCTCGCCTGCTGCGCGCTGGGGCTGGTGCTCTTCGTCAAGGACGTTCGGCCGGCCTGGCGGGACGAGCTGCGCGCGTTGACGGTGCCGTGGAAGCTGGCGCTGTTCCTTCCGGCCATCGCGTTCGTGACGTTCGCGGGCCGCTTCACCGACGACGAGACGTGGGACGTGGGCTGCGGCGGCGGCATGGCGGTGCTGACGTTTCTCACCGCGGGGTGGAGCGTGGGCACCGTGGCGAAGGGCCTGCGTGGCGAGCGCCCCTGGAGCCACGTGGTGGTGGCGGTGGTGGTGGCGCTGTTCGCCTCGAGCTGGTTCTACGACGGGTACCTGCTGCTGCGTGACGGCGCGTACACCCATCGCTGGCTCGGCAACCTGCGCCTGTCGCCCATCATCTACGTCTGCGCCGGCCTGGTGATGAACCTCGAGCGCGCGGGGCGCGGCGTGCGCTTCGGCTTCACCCGGGCGGACTGGCCGCGGCCCGCCAGCGTGGCGCCGTCGGTCGGCCTGGCGCTCGCGGCGCTCCCGCTCGTGCTGGTGGCGGCGTTCGTGCTGGTGGCGTTCGTCGGGTGGCGGCTGCCCTCATGATGGCGCCACGCCCTGACACCTGGGGCAGAAGTACGTCGAGCGCCGCTGCTCGCCCTGGCGGCGCATGCCGATGGTGGCGCCGCAGTCGAAGCACGCCTCGTTCACGCGGCCGTAGACGCTGAGCGGCGAGCGGCTCGCGCGGCGGGTGGTGCGCGTGAGGCGGTAGGCGTCGACGGGCGTCGCCTGGAGCGCCGTGCGCAGGGTGTTCTTCTGGAGCAGCTCGCGCGCGTGCCGCAGCACGGCCAGCAACACCTCGTCCGAGAGCTCCGCGAGGGGGCGGAACGGGTCGAGCGCGAGGTTGAACAGCACCTCGCTCTTGTAGACGTTGCCGATGCCAGCGACGGCCGTCTGGTCCATCACGGCGACGCCGAGGGGCCGGGCCGGGTCGAGCCGCAGCCGCCGGAGCGCCTCGGCCTCGTCGAAGGCCGGGTCGAGCAGGTCGGGCCCGAGCGAGCCGAGCGCACCGTCGCGGCGCGCCGCTGCCCGTGACAGCAGGCGAACCACCGGCGCCTTGAAGACGACGGCCTCGAAGCCCGGTACGCGCAGCACCACCACCGCGCCGGAGCGCCCGCGTCGCCACCGCTCTCCCGTGGCGTAGAGGTGCACCACGCCGGTCATCTTCAGGTGCACGTGCAGCACCGCGCCGGTCGAGAAGGCCACGAGCAGGTTCTTTCCCTTCGACTCGACGGCTCCGACGACCGCCCCCTGCTGGGCGGCTCCGTCGGCGTGCGCGCGTGGAAACTCGAGCGCCGTCACGCGCCGGCCGACGAGTGGCGAGAGCGTCGTCGCGATGTTCTTAAGCGTGTCGCCTTCGGGCACGGGCGCCTCGTACCGCCCTCGGCGGGGGCCGTCATCGGTCAGCGAAGCCACCTCGGCTCTTTCGACTCGTGCGCGAGCCGTTCTAGCGTTCCGCGCCATGTCGCCCCTCTGCGCTCGCACCCTCGTTCTCGCAGCCGTCGTCTCGGCGTGTGGTCAACCCACCCCTCGGCCCAGCGTCGTCGCCATCACCGAGCTCGGCGCGCCCATCGGTCCACCGACGACCCGAATGATTGGCCCCGAGGGAGGCAGCCTCAGCTCTGCCGATGGGGTGCTCAGCCTGACGATTCCCGCCGGCGCAGTCTCGGCGCCGACCCAATTCTCGGTCACGCCCATCGTCGCGACCGCGCCCGGGGCCGACGTGGCGTGGCGCCTCGGGCCCGAGGGCACACGCTTCACCAGCCCGGCGACCATCTCGGTGCGCTACACCGAGGCCGAGGCGATGGCGACCGAGCCGCGCTTCCTGCGCATCGCCTTCCAGGACGCGATGCGCCGCTGGCGACCGCTGACGACGACGGTGAACGAAGCCAACCGAACCGTGTCGGTCACGACCAACCATCTGTCCGACTGGACCATGCTGAAGGGCTTCTCGCTCACCCCCTCCAAGGCGGACGTGAAGGTGGGACGGTCGGTGGGCTTGTTCCTGCGCAGCTGTGACTTCGCTCCCCCCGAGGTCGTCGAGGGTGACGAGCTCGCGCCCATCGCGCTCGACTGCGTCGAGGAAGAGCTCGCCCCACTTCGCAGCCAGGCCTCGGTCAACGGCGTCGTGGGCGGCAACGCCACGTTCGGCACCGTCGTCAACAAGGCCACCTCGGTGACGTTCACCGCGCCCGGGCGCAAGCCGAGCCCCGACGTCGTCGTCGTCGGCCTGCGCTTCAACACGAAGGACGGCCTCACCACCGTGGTGGCGAACGTGCGCATCCTCGACGACGATCCTCCGTTCCCGGAGCGGCTGATGGGCTCGTTCAGCTACAGCTCCACCCCCGTGGGGAGCGGCCCCGGGGCGACGAAGTTTCGCGTCGCCTTGATGGGGAACGCGACCTTCACCAACCGCAACCTCGAGGGGAAGTACGAGGGCACCGGGTCGGTGATGGTGACCGGAGGCTTCATCGAGCTCGTCGACTGTGACTGCGACATCCAGGGCGGGACCAGTGCGCCGACCACCTCGTTGCGCCTCGGACAGTCGACCTACGACTGGGGCTTCGCCAGCGACACGACGGTTTCCATCTCGTGCCGTCGTCGAAGCACGGGCCCCGGCACGTGTCCCTCCGAGACGCTCGTACCCATCTCGTTCGACAGCGGCGACGACGCCTGCCCCGGCACGTCCACGACGATGACCACCGATACCAGGTTGGTGACGGGCTCGTACTCGCGCACCTGTCCGCAGGCGTTGATCGAGGCGTCGTGGAGCTTCACCGGGCAGTGAGCCGTCGAGCTCAGCCTTCCATCACGATGAGCACCTGACCGGCCGTCACCTGGTCGCCCTCGCGCACCGAGACGGTCTTCACCACTCCGTCGGCCGGAGCGACGGTGGTCTGCTCCATCTTCATGGCCTCGAGCACCAGGAGCGCCTGACCCTTCGTCACCGGGTCGCCGTCCTTGACGAACACCTTCACCACCTTGCCGGGCATGGGCGCCATGAAGCCGCCCTTGACGGCCTCGTCCCCCGGCGCGGGGAAGCGCGGGGCTTCGCGCAGCGTCACCGTGCCTCGCGGGGTGTGCACGAACGCGGTGTCTGCCGAGAGCACGACGCGCAGCCGGTGGAGCACCCCGTCGGCCCCCTCGAGGTCGAGGCACGGGCCGGCGCCCGGAGCGACGCGCCACCGGCTCCGCTGCCCGCCGACGGACACGTCGAACAGGCCCCCTCCGAGGTCGCGGTACTCGACCGTCAGGGCCTCGTCGCCGAGTCGCCACTCGTGGCGCTGGTCGCGGAAGCGGTTGTTGCGGTAGCCGGTGACGAGGCCCGGGAGGAAGTCGTCGGCCTCGCGCCGCCGGATGAACGCGAAGAGCGTGGCGCCGACCGCCGCCAGCATGTCTCGCGCGGCGTCGACGGGCTCGGCGAGCAGCCCTGACTTCTCGGCGATGGTCTGCGTCGACAGCTCGCCGCGCACCACGTCTTCGTCGCGCAGCAGCCGCGAAAGGAAGCCCTTGTTGGTCACCAGCCCCAGCACCGACGTCTGGTCGAGCGCACGCGCGAGGGCGGCGAACGACTGCGCGCGGGAGTCGGCGTGCGCCACCAGCTTGGCCACCATCGGATCGTAGTGGGGCGTCACCTCGCCACCCGACTCGATGCCGCTGTCGACGAGCAGCCCGCCCAGTGGGGGCGTGAAGAAGTCGTGCACCGGCCCGATGCTGGGCAGGAACTGGTTGGCTGGATCTTCTGCGTACAGCCGCACCTGCACCGCGTGGCCGCGCTGGCGCACGTCGTCCTGGCCGAACGCGAGCTTCTCGCCGCGCGCGACGCGCACCTGCTGCTCGACGAGATCGAGGCCCGTCACCTGCTCCGTCACGCGGTGCTCGACCTGAAGGCGGGTGTTCATCTCGGAGAAGTAGAACCGCCCGTCCTGCATGATGAACTCGACGGTGCCGGCGTTCGTGTAGGACACGGCGCGGCCCACCTCGAGCGCCGCCTGACAGAGCTGCTCCCGGAGCGCTGGCGTGAGCGCCGGTGACGGCGTCTCTTCGACCACCTTCTGGTGCCGCCGCTGCAACGAGCACTCGCGCTCGAAGAGGTGGAGCAGGGTGCCGTGGTGATCGCCCAGCAGCTGCACCTCGAGGTGCCGGGGGCGCTCGAGGTACTTCTCGATGATGAGCGTCGGGTCGCCGAAGGCGCTCTGGGCCTCGCGCCGGCCCGAGTCGATGCAGGCCTCGAGCTCGCCAGCGGTGCGGGCGATCTTCATGCCCTTGCCGCCGCCGCCCGCGCTCGGCTTGAAGATGACGGGCAGGCCCACCTCGAGCGCCTTCGCCTTGAGCTGCGCGGTCGACTGGTCGCCGCCGTCGAAGCCCGGCACCAGCGGCACGCCGCGCTGGCCCACCAGGGCCTTGGCCTCTCGCTTGAGGCCCATGGCGCGAATGGCCTTCGGCGTGGGGCCGATGAAGACGAGGCCAGCGTCGATGACGGCCTGCGCGAAGTCCGGGTTCTCGGACAGGAAGCCGAAGCCCGGGTGAATCGCGTCGGCGCCGGTCTTCCGGGCCGCCTCGAGAATGGCCTCGGCCTTCAGGTACGAGTCCTTCGAGGCAGCGCCGCCCAGCCGCACCGCCGCGTCGGCGAAGCGCACGTGCGGCGTGCTGGCGTCGGCGTCGGAGAACACGGCGACGGTCGACAGGCCCATGCGGCGCACGGTGCGCATGATGCGCAGGGCGATCTCTCCACGGTTGGCGACGAGGACACGTTCGATGGGGCGCATGGGGGTCAGTGCCGGAAGACGCCGAAGCTGGTGGTGCCCTCGACGCGCCGCGAGTAGGCGGCCGAGAGCGAGAGCGCGAGCACCGTGCGGGTGTCACGCATGTCGATGACGCCGTCGTCCCACAGGCGGGCGGTGGCGTAGAGGGCGCTCGACTGCTGGTCGATCTGGTACTCGATGAGCTGCTTCATGCCCGTGAGCGTCTCTTCGTCGACCGCCTCGCCTCGCTTGGCCGCCGCGTTCCGCTGGATGATGTCGAGCACGCCCGCCATCTGCTTGCCGCCCATGACGGCGATCTTGTGGCTGGGCCAGGTGAAGAGGAACCGCGGCTCGTACGCGCGGCCGGCCATGGCGTAGTTCCCCGCGCCGTAGCTCGCGCCCATCATGATGGTGAAGGCCGGCACCGTGCTGTTCGACACGGCGTTGATGAGCTTCGCGCCGTTCTTGATGATGCCGCCCTTCTCGTAGCTCGAGCCCACCATGAAGCCGGTGATGTTCTGCAGGAAGACCAGCGGCACGTTCGCCTGGTTGCAGAGCTGGATGAACTGCGCGCCCTTGTTCGCCGACTCCGAGAACAGAATGCCGTGGTTCGCCAGCACGCCCACCGGGTAGCCGTGCAGGTGGGCCCAGCCGCACACGAGAGTGTTGCCGTACAGCGGCTTGAACTCCGAGAAGCGCGAGCCGTCGACGAGCCGGGCGATGACCTCTCGCGGGTCGAAGGGCACGCGCGGGTCGGGTGAGACGATCGACAGCAGCTGCTCGGCGTCGTACCGCGGCGGCTCGACGGGGCGCGCGAGCGGGTGGCCTTCCTTCCGCCAGTCGAGGTGCGCCACCACCTCGCGGCACAGCCGCAGCGCGTCGCGCTCGTCCTCGGCGAGGAAGTCGGAGACGCCCGACGTCTGGCTGTGCATCAGCGCCCCGCCCAGCGTCTCGTCGTCGACCTCTTCGCCGGTGGCCATCTTCACCAGCGGCGGGCCGCCCAGGTACACCTGCGCCTGGTTCTTCACGAAGATGGCGTAGTCGCTCAGGCCCGGCACATAGGCGCCGCCCGCCGTCGACGAGCCGAAGACGACGGTGATGGTGGGGCGCCGCGCCTGGCTCGAGCGCGTCAGGTCGCGAAAGCCCGCGCCGCCGGGCACGAAGATCTTGTCCTGGTTCGGCAGGTCGGCGCCGGCCGACTCGGTGAGGTTGATGGACGGGAGCCGGTTGGTCTGCGCCACCTCGGACAGCCGGCGCGACTTCACCACCGACAGCTCGCTCATCGCGCCGCCCTTCACCGTCGACTCGTTCGCGACGATGAGGCACTCGACGCCCGACACCCGCCCGATGCCGCCGATGACGGCCGCGCCGGTGGTGTGGTTGTCGACCTCGTGGCCGGCCAGCGGGCACAGCTCGAGGAAGGGCGAGTCGCGGTCCAGCAGCAGCTCGATGCGCTCCCGCGGCAGCAGCTTGCCCCGCTTCACGTGCCGCTCGTTGTACTTCGGGCCGCCGCCCTCGAGGGACTTCGCGAGCGCCGCGGTGACGGGCTCGAGCTGCCTCAAGTTCTCGTCGCGGTTCTTCTTCGCCTGCTCGCTGTGGCCGTCGAAGTGCGAGCGCAGGACCGGGTACGGCTGCTCGTTGACGCGCATGGCGCCAAGACTTCGCGACCCTGTCACGGCGAGTCAATCGAAATTGACTCAAGAATCAACGATGGCTCAGTGGAGCGTCACGGCGTCGGCGGCGGCCTGGGCGCTCTCGTCGAGGACGAGCCGCGCCACCTTGCGCACGAACGACGGGTCGAAGGGCTTCACCTCGTAGTCCATCGCCCCCAGCTCGAAGCAGGTGTGGCGCAAGAACTGATCTTCGTTGGCCGAGAGCATGATGACCGGCACGTCTTTCGTGTCGGGGTGCCGCTTGAGGTCGGCGAGCAGATCGCGCCCGTCGGTGCCCTGGTGCACGTCGAGCACGATGAGATCGGGGTGGTGCTCGGCCGCCAGCGCGACGACGTTCGACGCCGTGTCGATGAGCACGTCGATGCCGAAGCGCCGCGCTTCGCGCTTGAGCGCGTTGACGAGCATCGGCTCGTCGTCCGAGACGAGGATGGTTGGAGTCCGCTGCATGTGACACCCCGGGGGGAGGGAGGGGAGGTGACGGCTGCCAGGAGCAACCGTCAGACCACCTCGGACCACCGGCACCTTTCGCCGGGTTGCGTCCCTCGCGTCAGGGGTGCGACGCGCCTGTGGGTCTGCTTCGCCTCGCCGAACTTCAGACAGGCCGCTTCAGAACAGCGGCGCCTGGGGCCCTGGCACGATGTCGGCGATGTCGGGGTCGGGATCGCCCGGCTGACGCGCGGGCCGGTTGGCCTTCTCTTGCTTCTGGCGCTCCTTCTGCTCCTTCTTCTCGCGCTGGTGCTGGGCGCGCTCGAGCTCCTTCTGGCGCTTCGTCTTGCCGGGAATCATGGCCTTACCCTTTCCGCCGCTTCGGCTCGCGAGGTCGGGAAGACTCTTCCCGGTCGCGTGGTCGACAGGGCCTGTAGCGGAACTGCCGCGCCGACGCCATGCCTGAAGACTGCCGGGCCTGCTAGAGCCCCGCGGCCATGCCCGTTGCCCGCCGTGCCCTCGTCGTCGACGCCTTCGCGCCCGAGGCCAGGGGCCTGCGCGCCCACTTCGAGGAGCGCTTCGACGACCCCCGTGACACCCGCGGCGATCGGTTCGTGTGGGACTTGTGGCACGTGCCCGGCCAGTACACGGCGCTGCGCACCCCGGCGTACCTGTACTTCCCGAAGGCGCTCTACGACGCCTTTCACCAGCGGCTCGTGTGGTGGGGCCGGCGGGTGCTGGGGTGCCACGACGTCTCGCCGCCGTGGATGAGCTGCTACGTCAACGGCTGCGAGCAGCGGCTGCACGGCGACCTGCCGCACGGCCAGTGGGCCTTCGTGTTCTCGCTCACCGAGTGGAAGCGCCGCACCTTCCGGGGCGGAGAGACGCTGCTGCTCCGCGACGACGTGCTCGACTTCTGGCGCTCGTTCCAGTCGACGCGCGCCCAGGAGGAGCCCGAGCTGGTCGAGGCCATCGAGCCGCGCTTCAACCGCCTGACGGTGTTCGACCCACGCCTGCCGCACGGCGTGCGCCGCGTCGACGGCTCGATGGACCCGCGCGAGGGGCGGCTCGTGATTCACGGCTGGTTCGTGCAGCCGAGGCCCTTCGTCGAGGGGCCCCTGACGACCGCCGAGCTGGCCACGGGCATCGACACGCTCACCCTCGCGATGGGGCCCACGCTGACGGCCGGCCTGTCTCTGGCGGGGCTGCTCAGCCTGGGCTTCGAGGTCGATCCGGGTGGGCGGGTCGGCGCGGTGCGCCTGCTGTCCGACACCACCCGGGTGGTCGGGTCGGAAGAGCCCCATCGCAAGGCGCTGATCCGCTTGATCCTCCGCACGGTGCGGGGCCTGAGGTTTCCACCGAAGAAGCGCCCCTCGCGCGTCACCCTGCCGCTGGTGTTCGAGCAGGGCTGAGCCACCCCATTCGCTCGCTTGCCCGACGAAAAAGCCGGTGCTAGTGCCACCTCGCGCTTTCCAGCCGCACCGGGAGGCGTGAAGCCCAATTCACACACACCCGCCGCTCGACGTGGGGTGCTCCGGGAGGCCGGAGAGCACGTCGGGGTTTCCCAGCGGGTGTGGCGGACACAACCCAACCGCGGCGCTCTTTTCCGAGAGGCCGCACGAACGAAAGACGAGACGAACCCATGACTGCAGAGACGCAAGCCGCCACCGCCGCCGAGACCCAAGGCATGCCGGGAGCCACCGGCATCACCATGCGCCAGATGCTCGAGGCCGGCGTTCACTTCGGCCACCAGACCAAGCGCTGGAACCCCAAGATGAAGCCGTACATCTTCGGGGCCCGCAACGGCATCTACATCATCGACCTGCAGAAGACGGTCGGCCTCGCCCGCGCGGCGCTGCGCTTCGTGTCCGACGTGACGGCCCGCGGTGGCGCGGTGCTCTTCGTCGGCACCAAGAAGCAGGCCCAGGACGTGGTGCGGGAAGAGGCCTCGCGCGCCGGCCAGTACTTCGTCACCAACCGCTGGCTGGGTGGCACGCTCACCAACTTCAAGACCATCAAGCAGGGCATCGACCGCCTCAAGTCGCTCGAGACGATGAAGGAAGACGGCACGTTCGACCGGCTCCCCAAGAAGGAAGTGGCGGCGCTCGAGCGTGAGCGCGAGAAGCTCGAGAAGAACCTTGGCGGCGTGAAGCAGCTGTCGCGGCTCCCCGGCGCGGTCTTCGTCATCGACCCCAAGAAGGAAGCCATCGCGGTGCACGAGGCCAACCGCCTCGGCATTCCCGTCATCGGGCTCGTCGACACCAACTGCGACCCCGAGGGCATCGACTACGTCATCCCCGGCAACGACGACGCGATTCGTTCCATCAAGCTCTTCACCGGCAAGATCGCCGACGCCTGCGTCGAGGGCTCGGCGCGGTACCGTGCGTCGGGCGCCGCCGAGCGTGACGCCGAGGAGTCGCGCCGCCGCTCCGAGGGCCGTGGTGGCCGCGACGACGACCGCGGTGGTGAGCGCCGCCGCGCGCCGCGCCGTGAGGGCCGTGGCCCCGTCGTCGAGATGAAGGGTGGCCCGGCGAGCGCCGACGAGGCCGCGCCGGCCGCCGAGGGTGAGGCCGCTGCTGCTCCGGCCGCGCCCGCTGCCGAGTGACCTGCAACGACCTCCTTCCAGGAACGAGACGAACCCATGGCTGAGATCAGCGCACAGATGGTGAAGGACCTCCGCGAGAAGACGGGCGCGGGCATGATGGACTGCAAGAAGGCGCTCGCCGAGTCGGGCGGTGACTTCGCGAAGGCCGAGGAGTGGCTGCGCAAGAAGGGCATCTCGAAGGCGGCCAGCAAGGGCGCCCGCGTCGCGGCCGAGGGCCTCGTCGGCGTCGAGGTGTCGAACGGCAACAAGCTGGGCGTGCTCGTCGAGCTCAACAGCGAGACCGACTTCGTCGCGCGCAACGACGAGTTCGTGAAGCTGCTCTCGGGCCTGGTCGCGCACGTGGCCCGGCACGCGCCCACGAGCCTCGACAACCTGCACGAGCAGGCGTGGACCGACGGCAAGAAGGTGAAGGACGCCATCACCGAGAAGATCGCCACCATCGGCGAGAACATCTCGGTGCGCCGCTTCGAGCGGTTCGCCACCGAGGGTGGCCTGGGTCAGTACCTGCACGCCAACGGCCGCATCGCGGCGATGGTCGAGGTGCTCGGGAGCGACAAGCCCGAGGTGGCCGCGGTCGCGAAGGAGCTCGCCATGCAGGTCGCGGCGATGAACCCCCGCTACGTGAGCCGCGAGCAGGTGCCCGCCGAGGTGCTCGAGAAGGAGCGCGAGATCTACCGCGAAGAGATTCGCAACCCGCCTCCGCCGGCGCCTGGTGAGATCCGCAACCCGAACAAGAAGCCGCCCCCGGAAGAGCGCTGGCCGATGATCATCGAGGGCAAGCTCAACAAGTTCTTCGAGAACGTGTGCCTGGTCGACCAGGTCTCGATCAAGAACGACAAGCAGAAGGTGAAGGATCTCGTGGCCGAGGCCGGCAAGGCCGTGGGCGCGACCCTCACCGTCGGCCGCGTGGTTCGGTACGAGGTGGGCGAGGGCATCGAGAAGAAGAAGGACGACCTCGCCGCCGAAGTGGCCAAGACGCTCGGCCAGGCCTGAGCGGGTCGCCAGACGTCGCAGGTCCGGAGGGCTCCGCGGGAGGTTCGCGGGGCCCTTCGTCGTGTCGTGGCTGGGTGCACCCAAGCCGGTCTCAGGAGATCGCGAGGGTCAGACTTCGGGCCAGCTGAGGCGACACGGCGTGAAAAGCCGCTGACGTCGTTGCTGGGCCGGCCTTGTTCCTCCTGCAAAGCGACGGACGATGCAGCGTCGAAGGCGCCGACGTGCCTGGAGGACGGCCTTCAGCGGCTCCTGCGACGGGTCGCCTGCATCGTGTTCACGCCCTCCTGCGCCTTCCGCGGCGGGCCCGTCGACGCCCCGAGCTAGCGCTCAGCGACCGCTGGGGCCGGCTCGATCTCGTGGCCGGTCAGCACCGTGAGGCCTGGGAGCGCCTTCGTGAGCGAGGCGAGCTGCGCGAGCGAGGCGCGGTTCTGGGCGTGATCGCCGGTGAACGTGCCCGGCTCGACCTGGTGCTCCCAGCCCCAGCGGGTGTGGCAGGTGTCACCGGCGAAGAGCACTGGGCCGTTCGCGGTGCGGGCGAGGAAGGCGAGGCTCCCCGGCGTGTGGCCCGGCGCGGCGATGACCCACAACGAGCCGTCGCCGAAGAAGTCGATGGCGTGCTCGACCTCGCCGATGCGAACGCCGGCCGAGACGTCGAGCTCGGTCGTCGGCTGCTGGCCGGCGAAGAGGTTCGCGTAGGTGCCGCGCAGGAAGAGGTTCTGGAACGACGTCGGCGTCGTCTCGCCCGGGCCCGTGTACAGCGGGGTGCCCTTCGGGACGTCGGGCAGGCCCAGCACGTGGTCGAGGTGGAGGTGGGTGAAGAGCACGCCTGAGAGCGGCGCCGGCTGGCGGGCGAGCACGGCCTCGAGCGACGTCTCGGGCTTCATCGTCGCGGTGAACGTCGACACCGGCCAGGTGACGCCACCGCCCTGGCCGTCGGCGAGGGACTGCGAGACGCCCGTGTCGATGATGAACGTCCCCCGCGTCGGGTGCCGGAGCACGTGAATCGGCAGCACGATGTCGACCTCGTCGCGGGGCAGGGCCTTCGCCTCGGGGCGCTCGAGGTTGACGAGGCCGGCGCGCTCGACCTTCCAGCGGGCCGAGACGACGGGCTCCCACTCGAGGGCGACGGGGCCCTGGAGCGCCTCGGCCCATGACACAGGCGCCTTCATCGCGGTGGGCCGCTCGGGCCGGGTGGGGTGGGTGGTGAAGGTGCAGGCGCCGAGCGCCAGCACGGCGGAGACGACGACGGTGAGGCGGTTGGTCGTTTTCATGTCCATGTTGTACACATTCGAAAACGAGTGAAAGGCGCCATCGATGGAGACAAGCCATCCACTTTCGAATGTGTCGTGGGACGACGTGCGGCTGTTCCTGAGCGCGCTCGAGCACGGGAGCTTCACGGACGCCGCGAAGGCGCTGGGCGTCGGGCAGGCGACGATGTCGCGACGCATCGCCGCGCTCGAGCGTGAGCTGGGGCACGTGTTGTTCGATCGCTCCCGTGGAGGGCTCTCGCCGACGCACGCCGCCAACCAGCTGCGGCCGTGGGCCGAGGCGATGGGGGCGTCGATGAAGGGCGCGGGCGCCGCCATGGCCGGGCTCGAGGCGGCGCCAGAGGGGCGGGTGCGGCTCACCTGTGCACCGGGCGTGGCGGTCGACTTCGGGCCGCTGCTGTTGAAGCGCCTTCGGGCGAGGTACCCACGGCTCGTCGTCGAGCTGCTCGCCGACACGCGGATGCGCGACGTGAGCGCCCACGAGGCCGACATCGCCCTGCGCAACCAGGCGCCCACGGCCGGCCCGCTGGTGGTGAAGAAGTTGACCGAGTTCGAGGTGGGCCTGTTCGCCAGCGCGGCCCTCCTCCGCCGACTGCCCACGAAGCCGAGGCTCGACCAGGTGCCGTTGCTCGACTGGAGCGACGAGCTGCCCACGCTGGCCAAAGCGCTCGCGAAGCTGCCGTGCCCCCGGGTGATGGTGACGAACGACTTCCTCGCCATGTGTGCCGCAGCCGAGGCCGGGCTCGGCGCCATGGTGACGACGACCGTCCAGGCCCGGCTCCGCGGCCTCGTCGCCGTCCCCGCGTCCCTTCCCACGGTTCCGCCGGCGCCGCTGTTCGTCGTGACGCACCAGGCGCTGCGGCGGGTGCCACGCGTCGTCGCGGTGCTGGGGACCATCGACGGACTGATCGACGACCTCTCGAAGGGCCGGGCAGCACGAAGGTGACCGCCGCGCACCTCGTCGCTCGAGGTCGGCCAGCGCGTCATGGCGGGCGCTCTCGTGCGCCGCGTGGAAGACGCTTCCCCCAGGGGCGGCTGACTCCGGGCTGCAGGCCGGCCCGCGCTGGGGGCTCGAGGTTCTTCGCCTTCGTGGGGGTGGCTCACGACGGAGGCGCCATCGTCGAACCGGCTTCGCGCCAGAACTCGGCCGACCCTGACGTTTCTCCCTCCCCAACGTGTCACCGCAAGGCTACAAGCCCGTCTCCGCCATGAGCGCCTCGAAGAGCAGCACCGGCGGGTACAAGCGCATCTTGCTCAAGCTGTCGGGCGAGGCGCTGATGGGCGACGACAAGTACGGCATCAACCCCGGCGTGTTGACCGGCATCGCCCAGCAGGTCTTGAGCCTGCAGAAGGCCGGCGTCGAGGTGGCCCTCGTCATCGGCGGCGGCAACATCTTTCGCGGCGTGCAGGGGGCCACCCGCGGCATGGATCGCGCGAGCGCCGACTACATGGGCATGCTGGCCACCTGCATCAACAGCCTCGCGATGCAGGACGCCATCGAGCAGCTCGGCGGCCAGACGCGGGTGCTGTCGGCCATCAAGATGGAGCAGATCGCCGAGCCCTACATTCGCCGCCGCGCCGTGCGCCACCTCGAGAAGGAGCGCGTCGTCATCTTCGCCGCCGGGACCGGCAACCCGTACTTCACCACCGACACGGCGGCGTCCTTGCGCGCGATGGAGATCAACGCCGACGTCATCTTGAAGGCCACGAAGGTCGACGGCGTCTACGACGCCGACCCGAAGAAGAACCCGCAGGCCCGCCGCTACCGCACGCTGACGTACATGGACGTGCTGCAGAAGAACCTCAACGTGATGGACTCGACGGCCATCTCGCTCTGCATGGACAACAAGCTGCCCATCGTCGTCTTCGACATGACGAGCTCGGGCAACATCGAGCGCGCCGTCCTGAGGCCCGGAGAGATCGGCACCATCGTCGGGCACGCCGAGACCCAGTTCGCCTGAAGCACCGTTCTCGAGAAGGAGTCACACATGGCTGCGCATGACGACGTGGTGAAGGGCCTCACCGAGGCCATCAAGAAGACCATCGACGCCCTCAAGGGGCACATGACGAAGATCCGCACCGGGCGCGCCAACGCCGCCATGCTCGACGCGGTGCGCGTCAACTTCTACGGCACGCCGACGCCGCTCGCGCAGTGCGCGGCCATCGCCGTGCCCGAGGCCCGCCTCATCACCGTCAAGCCGTGGGACAAGACGATTCTGAAGGACATCGAGAAGGCCATTCACGAGGCCAACCTCGGCCTGACGCCGCAGAACGACGGCGAGATCATTCGCCTGCCGATCCCTCCGCTCACTGAGCAGCGCCGCAAGGAGATCGCCAAGGACGTCAAGGCGAAGGGCGAGGAGCACAAGGTGGCGGTGCGCAACGAGCGGCGTGACGCCAACGAGAAGCTGAAGACGCTGCTGAAGGACAAGAAGATCACCGAAGACGACAACAAGCGCGCGCAGGAGAAGGTGCAGAAAGAGACCGACGCCGGCATCGCGCAGATCGACGACGTGGTGGCGAAGAAGGAGAAGGAAGTGCTCGAGGTCTGAGCCCTTCGCTCCCGTGCCGCTCCCCCGAGTCCTCGTCGCAGAGCCGTCGGCGCCCATCTGCGCCGCTCTTCGCAAGTTCCTCGACGGCCGCGCCGAGGTGCAGGCGGTGCACTACCTCGACGAGGCCGTGCAGACCGTTCGCGCGCGCCCGCCCGACGTGGTCATCGCGTCGGTGTCGGGCACGTTCGATGGTGAGGTGCTCGCGGTGCAGCTGCGCAAGCAGCACCCCGACCTGTGCCTGGTGCTCGTGTACCCGCCCGAAGAAGAGAAGGCCTTCGAGCGCGCCACCGCCGTCAACGCCGACGCCTTCCTCACCGGGCCGCTGAAGAAGCCCGGGGTGCTCAACGCCGTGCGCGCGGCGCTGAAGCTGCGCGAGCTGCGCCTCAAGGTGCTCGAGCTGGCGGCGAAGGTCGAAGCCCTCGAGGCCCGGCCCGTGCCGGCCGCCCCGTCGCCCAGGCCGAAGGGGCCCGGCGTCAACACCGCCGACGAGACGTTCTTCAAGAAGTACATGCTGCTCGAGGTGAAGCGCTCCAAGCGCTACGCCTACCCGGTGGCGCTGCTGCTCGTCGGCCTCGACCGCCTCGACGAGCACCTCGCGAAGGAGTCGAGCCCGGAGTTCCAGCGCGCCGCCATACGCAACGAGGTGCTGACGGCCATCAGCGCGCTGGTTCGCGACATCGACGTGGCCATGCCCTTCGCGGAAGACAAGTACCTCGTCTTCCTGCCGCACACGCCGCACGCTGGCGCGCGCATCGTCGCCCAGCGCATCGTCGAGAAGCTGTCGGCCATCGCCGCGTTCGAGAAGGGCACCGCGTCGGTGGGGCTGGCGGGGTTCGACCCAACGGTCGACCCGAAGGCCTCGGTGAGCTTCGGCGCGCTCGTGCGCGAGGCGTCGCAGGCCCTCAAGCGTGCGCAGGAGGCTGGCGGCAACCGGGTCGAGGCGCCGGCCGGCAGCACCGAGGGCACGCCGAAGCCGAAGAAGAGCCGCATCTCGATGGGCTGAGCGCGGCCCGTCACTCCGAGCCGATCACCTTGAGGCAGCGCGACTCGCCACCACGCACCGGCGGGTCGAAGCACACGGGCGCGCCGCTCTGGGTGTCGCAGCTGCCCTTCGGCGTCTTCGAGCAGGCCACGGCGCTGCCCACGGTGACGCAGTTGTAGCCACAGCCGAGCCGGCCGCCGTGGCTGGTGCAGGTCGGCTTGGGGGTGTTCTTCCCGCCCGCGCAGATGACGTACTTGTCGGGGTCGAGGCAGCTCGGCGGGCCCAGCTGCGTGTCGCACACACCGAAGGGCGTCCTGGTGCAGCCGATGGCACCGCCGCTGTCGACGCACTGGTACCCGCAGGCCGTCACCAGCCCGCGGGTGATGCAGCTCATCGCAGGCGTCTTCGACCCGAACACGCCGTACACCTCGGGCGGCGGGTCGGCGCAGATGAACGCGTCGTCTGGCTGGCTCTTGCACACGCCCGCGGGCGTCTGGGCGCAGGCGACGTTGCCCCGCTCGGACACGCAGTTGTAGCCGCAGGCCGCCTGGGTGCCGGCGGTGACGCACTTCGGAGCCGGGGGTGGGCCGGCGAGCGCGGCTTGCAGCCACAGGGGCGGGTCGAAGCACACCACACGGCCGACGTGCGCGACGCACACCCCGTGCGGCGTCTGCGCGCAGGCCGCCTCGCTGTCGTTCGCGTTCTTGCAGTCGTACCCGCACAGCCGACGGCCGTTGGCGTTGATGCACTCGGGGCTCTGCGCGAGGAGGGCGGCCGTGAGGAGGAAGGGGGTCATGGGCAAGTGTGAGGGGGCTTGGGTAGATGAGCGGAGGACCGACGCTCGGACCGTTCGTTGTCTTCACCGGGCTGTCAGGACACCTCAGGGCAGGCAGCCGCTGCGGAGCGATCCGTGACGACGGTACTTCGGCCCACTGCCACCGTGAAGGTCAGCTGCCCGGTGGTTTCCTGGGCGCTGGAGGACGAGGGGCTCCGGGGCGCGCCGGCGACTTCGGGCCCGCTCGCGCCGTCGTCGGCTTCACGGGCTTCGCAGGGGCCGCCCCGGCCGGCAGGGGCGCCGCCGCGGCTGGCTCGACGTCGAGCGCGAACCAGGCGTGCCCCCGCACCAACCACAGCGCCGTCACCAGCGGGCCGCCCACCAGCGCCGACGCCACCTCGCCCGCGAAGACGTGCACGAGGCTCGCCACCATCACCAGCACCAGCCACCCCGCCAGCGACACCGAGACGAAGACGAACTGCGAAGCGGCCCACGCCGCGCCGTGCTCGTGGAAGAAGCGCGCGAGCGGCCGCTTGCTCCCGAGCAGCGCCAGCTCGAGCCCGGGGAGCAGCACCAGCGCCATCACGAAGAGGCTCGCCAGCGCCCCTCCGTACGTCAGCGTCAGGAAGGCCACCGTCCCGAAGAGCAGCGGCAAGCCCAACGACGGCAGGCTCTTCGCACGCGCGGCCAGGTCCGCCTCGACGTCGGCGCGGTCGACCTCACCCTCGAGCAGCACCCGCTTCCACACGTAGAGCGCCACCGACCAGAGCAGCGCCTTCACCGGCGCGGCGATGATGAGGCCCGTGTTGCGCAGCGGCGCCAGCAGCCAGTCCGCCAGGGTGCCCAGGCCCAGCGCCATCGTCGGCACCACCACGATCCACGGGCTACGCTTCAGCGTGGCGAGCGCCGCCTCGGCGGCACGGCGATACAGCGGCAGGGGCAGGAGGTCGGCCATGGCGACGACTGGACAGGACCGCTCGCTAACACGACTTGCAATCCCGCGTGAGGCGTCGCATCTGCCGCCTCGTCGTGACGCGCACCACCTGGGCCCTGCTGCTGACGCTGGTCATCGCCCCCGCCGGGCTCGGGCTCACGAACGAGATTCAAGAGGTCGACCCCGCCCAGTACGCCGACGTCGCGCGGCGCATGGTCGAGAGCGGAGACTGGCTCCACCTGCGCGACTTGAACGGCCCGTTCTACAACAAGCCGCCGCTCACCATGTGGCTCCAGGCCGCTGGCATGACGGTGTTCGGCTTCGGCGAGCTGCCGGTCCGGCTGCCCGGGCTCCTCTTCGCCGTCATCACGATGCTGAGCGTCTTCCTCATCGGCAAGGTGCTCGCCGACGAGCGGCGTGGCCTCACGGCGGCGCTCCTGACCGGCGGCGCGCTGTCGACGCACCTCATGGTGCTCGACCCGAAGGTCGACGCGGCCCTCACCGCCATGACGTCGCTGGCCATCGCGCTCATGCTGCTGGGCCGCGCGAGGCCCGGGCTCCGGCTCGCGGCCTGGGCCGTCGCGGGCCTGGCCGTGCTGTCGAAGGGGCCCATCGGCCTCGGTATTCCCGTGCTCGCGCTGCTGCCCGAGGTCGTTCGCCCGGGCTGGAGCAACGCCCCGACGACGCTCTGGCGCCGCCTGTTGAGCGTGTCGCCGCTCGGCGTGCTGCTCACGGCCCTCGTGTCGGCGCCGTTCTACCTGGCGATGCGCGAGACGACGGGCGACCAGGGCCTCAAGTACCTCTTGTGGGACCAGGGCTTCGGCCGCCTGTGGGGCGCGAGCGGCTTCCTCGACGACACCACGCCGCTCTTCTTCGTGCACACCGGCCTGTGGGCCTTCCTGCCCTTCACGCCGTTGCTCGTCCTCGCGCTGGCTCGGCGGGCCTCGCTGCTCGTCACCACGCGCGCGCTGCCCGGGAGCCTCTCGCGGGTGCCCCTGTGGTGGTTCCTGCTGGTCTTCGCCGTCATCTCGCTGTCGACCTACAAGCTGCCCCAGTACCTGTACCCGCTCACTCCACCGGCAGCGCTCCTGGCCGCCGAGGAGCTCGAGCGCTTCGACGACGTGCTCGCCGCGCGCTGGCGCTGGTTCTTCACCACGCTGGCCTTCCTCGGCGTGGGCTTCGTGCTGTTCGTCTTCGTGGTGGCCTTCCCTGCGCCGGCAGCGCTCGTCGCCGTCTGGGGCGGGGTGGTGGGCGCGGTGGCGGTGGCGCTCGTGACGTGGGCGCGCCGGCTGCCGCCCGACGAGGGCGTGGTGGTGGCGGCGGCGCTCTGCTTCGCGGGCATCACCGCGTTTCTCTCGGGGTACCTGCAGCCGCGCCTGCTCGAGTACCAGCCCTCGAAGGAGCTGACGGCCCTGGCGCGAAGGCTCGAGCCCGACGCGAAGGAGCTGCTCTACACGCTGGGCGCCTCGTCGTTCTCGGCGACCTTCTATGCGCGCCGCGAGGTGCCCTACCTGGCGCCGAAGGACCTGCCCGGCCTCATCACGCCGGGCACGCGGCGCCTGGTGCTGCTGGGCGGCGACGGCGGCCCCGAGTTCCTGCACGAGGTGGGGCTGTCGACCGAAGAGCTCGCCTCGCTGCCGTCGTTCCCCACCAGCCGGCCGAGCGGCAGGTTCCTCGCC
>JALOQF010000393.1 GCA_025459425.1 Myxococcaceae bacterium
TTTCGGGTCGAAGAGCGCTTCATCGCCGACACCGGCGGCGCGTCGATTCGGCTCCGGCACATGGTGCGGGCGGTGGTGCGCTTCGGCGCGAACTCGCCCTGGGGCCTCGCCGCGTCCGAGGAGCTGTTCGTGACGCTCAACCAGATCGACCGCGGCCCGGCTCCGGGGTTCGACCAGAACCGCGCCTTCCTGGGCCTCAACGTGAAGGTCGACACGTGGCAGTTCGAGCTCGGGTACATGAACGTCTACGTCGAGCGCGCTGGCCCGCCGGCAGAGCGCATGCTCCACACGATCACGGGCATGGTGATCTGGAACGTGCCGTGACCGATTGCTCCGAGCGCCCTCGGCGGCGCGGATCGGTCGTCTTTGCGGTGTCGGCCGGGCCATGCGAACGGAGAGCGATTTCGAGCCCCTGAATGTCGTCGCGGTGTCGCGGCAGCTCGGCTCGTCGTTTGCCGGTCGCCGGGCCAGGCAAACGGGCGGCGATGCCGACCAGGCCGACGCGCAGCACCCTGTGCCTCGCATTGCCGTCCCGGTGACGGTGTGAGGCCTCGCTCACAGCCGGATTCGGGTCAGGCAGCGCGGGGAAGGTGCGGACCAGCCAGAGGCGGACGCCCGCGAGGGCTCTCCGTCGACCGACGCGAACGCGATGGACGAGCGGCCGGTGTCGATGGCGGTCTCGATGGCGGGGATGTCGAAGAACGCGAGGCCCGTGAATCCGTTCGCCTGCGTCACGGCGCCAGTTCGCCTGCCGCGCGACGAGCTTCATGCCCCCACGAAGCGAGCTGCCACAGCCTTGCCTCAACAGCACGCCTCGCCGCTCGAGCACGACCTGAGCGCGATCGAGCCGGGCACAGTCCTCGCCTTCGCCCCGCGCGACCTGCTCGAACGCATCGTCGAGCGCGGCGGTCGACGCCCATGCTCGCGTCGAGGTCCTTGCTCTCGCGCCACGCACGCGCGTCGCCGCTCGAAGCCTCCACCGCACGCCAGGGCCCGCGCCGCGAGCGGGTCGGTCGAGGAGGTCCGATCGACCGCCTCAGCCTGGAAGGCGGCGCCCCCGGGCGATTTCTTTCGTCGGATAGAACGTGCCTCGCCATCGGACTCCGCCACGCACCAGCGCCAGCACCGCGGAGCGTGCGACCACGAACGCGAAGGGGATCGACCCGAGCCATGGAACCAGCGAGGGGCTCGTTGGCGTGTGGGTCAGGCGTGCGACCGACGCCGCGAGCACGATGCTCGACATGGCACCCAACGCAGCGGCGAGCGCCCAGCTGCCGCCGAGCCCGAAACCCGCGAACAGCCCCACTTCGAGCAGCACGAGCAGCGCCGCAGCCCCGATCAACAGCGGCGCTGGAGCCGCCGCGCCATTCTTCTCCACCGCGCGCATCATCACCGCGTACGACGGGTAGAACTCGAGGTGTACGTCTTCTCCGCCGAGGAAGAACTCGCACCGAGCCCCCGACGCCTTCAGCATCACGCCGAGCGCCATGTCGTCGCCGGTCTCGAGCTTGAGCCACTCGAGGCCCTTCGTCTTCGCCAACGCCGAGCGGCGCACGAGGTTGAACGCACCGACCCCGACGGCCGCCTTCGACCGTGGGTCGGACACCGCCCATGGGCGGCTGAACAGCACCAGCACCCGAAACATGGTCGCCAGTGACGCCTGCAGCAGCGGAGCCTCTGGCCGAATGCGCGGAAAGATGCAGAGGAAGTCGAGCGCTTCGCGCTGCGCCGCCGAGATCACCTTCTCGAAGACGCCCGGCGCGATGAAGACGTCGGCGTCGCTGAAGAGCACGAACTCACCGGTGCAGACCTCGAGGCCCTTCGCCATCGCGTGCACCTTGCCCAGCCAGCCGTCGGGCAGCGCGGTCAGGTGCACCACCCGCACGCGCGGATCAGCCGCGGCGACCCGCTCAGCGATGGCCCCGGTGTCGTCGGTGGAGCGATCGTTCACCACGACCAGCTCGAGGTTCGGGTAGGTGCTCGAGCGCTTGAGCGTGAGCGCCGCCTCGAGGTGCTCGGCCTCGTTGCGCGCCGGAATCACCACCGAGAGCCTTGGCCAACCGCCAGGTGGCTGAGCCCCTTCGAGTGTCCTCGTCGTTCGAATTCGTTCTCGCCCGAGGAAGAACAGCACGCCCTGCGCCCCCCACCAGGCGAGGCTCGCCACGCACACGATCGTCAGAACGAGGGTCATTGGAGTCCAGCCAGCCAGCCGTCGACCATCATTCCGCATCTCGCCCTGGGGACGTCACGAGGTGTGGCCGCCCCGGTCAGGGCTTCGCGGCGTTCATCGCCTCGAGCCTGAGGAAGAACGAGTGGAGCGCGGCCACGTCGTGAAGCCCCTCGCTCGAGAGCGCCAGGTTCTTGAACTCGGCGAGGATCAGCGCCACCAGGACACGTTCCTGCGCTTCCGTCTCATCGGGACCGAGGCCTTCCAACGCGAGCAGCTGAAGAAACGGTGAGTCAGGGTGGATCGCGATCGCCTCTGCGAGTGACATGGGTGTGCTCGGCTTCGAACTGCCAGACGCGCGAATGAGGGCACTCTGCGCGCACGCGCGCGATTTGAACCGCTGCCACCCCAGCGCGTCCAGCGCATCCAGAGACGCTTCGTCGCCAACAAACTGGGCGAGCGCAGCAGCGAGCTCGACGTCGGCCTGCGTTCCCGTCTTCGCCTGCGCTCTGCGCTTCATCAGGGCCGCGAGGGGGGCGAGCTCCTTCACCGAGACCACCTGGCGGCCCAGGCCGAGGTTCGCCATGACAGCGTAGAGCGGCGTCGGCACGCCTGGAGGCGGCCTCGCGAGGAACGTCGACCAACGCCTGGCGAGCGCTGGGTCCCCGGGGGCCACAGGGCGCGCAGCAGCGACCAGGAGCGCGACGGCTTCCCTGTCTTGCTTCGAGAGGTGCTTCCCGAACTCCGTGAGATCCAACTCCACCAGGTCGACCTTCGAATCGACGTTCCACCAGTCGAGCTGAAAAACGAGAGCCTGCGCGAGCAACTCTGCAACGGGCAGCGCGCCTGGTGCCCGACGCGCTTCCTCGAGGAGTCGTCTGCGAACCAGCCAGGGGCTCGGCGGCCCGAACACTTCGCCCAGGGTTGATTCCACCTGTCGGTGTTTCCTGGGCAGTCCTGCCTGCTTCCACGCCGAGATGGCGCCTGAAACGTCTCCCCCTGCCAGGCGACAGTGGGCCAGCAATGCGAAGCCAGCGCTGAACTGCGGCGCGACCGCGAGGTACCGCTCGTACAAGGGACACGCCTCACGGGCCTCACCACGCTGATGAAGATCGTAGGCGAGCTCGAGCGCGACCCGAACGCTCGTCGGCGCCAGCTCGGCGGCCCTGCGATGAAAGCGCAGCGCCGCGTCAGGGTTGAGGCGGAAGTGGATGTTGCCGATGGCCAGCAGGTCGGCGGCAGACGGTGAAGCGGGCAGCAACGCTTCCAGCACCGCGACCGCCTCGTCGAAGCGACCCGCCTGAATCAACGCCTGGGTCCGGGCCTGTGCGTCACCGAAGCGGGCTGATGCCTCGGCGAGGGCCTGGGCGCTGATGACGTCTCCTGCGAGCCCCACGCCCGCATCGGACGTCGAGCTCGCAGAGCCAGCGTCCAGAGCCGGGGGAGTCACTCGCTCGGCACGCGGTGCGGGCGTGGTCGTCACGCACGAGACGCTCACGGCCACGAGACACACCAACTGAGAACACGGGCTTTTCGGAAGGCCACTCATGGCGTCGTGTGTAGGCAGCCCGGCTCGCCGCGAAAAGGTCCGTTTGGGACGGCGCGACATCGGTGCGCCACGGGGCGGCGCTGCGCTGGAGCCAGGCGTCGTCGAGCTCGAGCTGGCCGAGGCTGCGGCGCGTCTTCGCGTTCACCAGCGCGACGCCGATCTCGACCAGCCGCCCCACTTCTCCCTCGAGCACCGTGCATCTGAAGCACAAGCCGCCCGTCGGCACCTGCGGCCCCACGGACGGCGCGCCCACGACCGCCCGCGGTGCGCGGGGCCTCGTGCAGCGCAGCGCCCCCACGCTCGGTCGTGGTGATCGCCCCGTCCGCAGTGGCGGCGATCGCCACGCGAGGCGTGGTGCAGCGACGATGCGTCTCCCCTGCCGGTGATGGCCCTGCTGAAGCTCGGGGCTGCCGCCATCATGGCGAGGCACCTGGCTGTCATCGGAGTGTCGGACTGGGGTGGCACGGCTCCGTCCACGACGTCCGCGATAACCGCATCAGCCTGGTTCATCACGACGGAGTTCATGGCGGTTCGGCGGTTTCAGTCCAGGACCGAGCCCGAGCAGCTCAGCGGCGTTCCCCCGACGGCCAACGCGGTGGTGCCCTCAGGCGGGCGGTGCCGCGCCCATCGACACGCGAGGAGGCGCCCTGAGCGAGATGGCGGTTCGGCAGTTTCAGTCCAGAACCGAGCTCGAGCGGCTCAGCGGCGTTCTCCCGACGGCCAACGCGGGTGTTGCCCTCAGGCGGGCGGTGCCGCGGCCCATCAACACGCGAGGAGGCGCGCCGCTGAGGCCCGCATCGAGCTGTTCCGCGCGTCCTTCGTCCCCGTCCGTCCCAACCGGCTCGAGCGCGGCCATGGTTGGTCGCGCCGTCATCAACCGTGAAGCCTCGTACGTGCTCTTCGAGCCGCCCACCCCGAGCGAACGCGGCGTCACACCGACTTGCGCTTCTTCGGCACCACCAGCCCGCGAGACAGGCGCTTGAGCACCACGTCGCGCTGGCGCTGCTTGTAGCGCTCGTGGGAGTTCTCGCCCTTTTCGTTCTCGAAGGCCTGCCGCTCGTCGGCGATTTGGAACTCGCACGTCGCCAGGGTGATGCGGCCGCGGTGATCGCGGTCGTCGTACTCCGGGGGCGGCAGGTACGCGTCGAGCCGAATCGGCACGTCGGCCACGAAGTTCAAGATGCGGTACGTCGAGCCCGAGAAGGCGTTGCCGCGCTTGTTCTCTTCGCGCTCCTCGTAGTCCACGTCGAGGTGCAGCTGCCGCGCGTACTTGCGGAAGTTCGGGTACTGCTCGAGCAGCTCCTTGAAGCGGAACAGGGTGTTCTCGCTCTGCGCTGGCACCACGAAGTTGAACGGGATCAAGCGCTGCGTGAGGAAGTACAGCGTCGGCAGCACGTCGTCCCGATCCTTCACGATGATGCGGAAACGGGTGCGATCGTACACGGCGGCGGCCGTCGACTCGCGCTTGGCGATCAACTTGGTGATGACCGACTCGCGCGTCTTGATCGAGTCCGAGAACTCGACGATCGGCAACCCCTTGGCCTTCGCCTCGTCGACGACGGCGAGCACGCGCTCGGTCACCATCTGCGCGAGCCCTGCTTCCGACACCGCCGTCTTGAAGAGCAGATCGCGCGCCTCGATGTGCTGGATCACGTGCATCACCTTCAGCACGACGCAGGCGATCTTCCGGTACTTGCGATCGATCTGCCCAGAGGCGAGCAGGAAGAGATCGTGCACCATGTTGGGGTTCGCGACGGCGTCGGCCACCTTGTAGTCGAAGGTGCGGCGAAGGTAGTCGACCGCGTCGGCCAGCACCTGGCGCACCCACGCCTCGTCGTGCTTCTGCGTCGGGTCGATCTGACAGAGGCGCAGGAAGCGATCGACCTCGTCCCACGTCGTGAAGTGGAGCCGCCGCCACTCGATGATCGAGCCGCCGCGCAGGATCATGCGAATGCGCTCGAGCTCCTTGAGCCCCATCTCTTCCACGCGGCGAACCGGAAGGTCCGGCAGCGCGGGCTGGTGTTTCAGCGACACGGAGAGGGCGTACCCAAAGGGCCGACGCCGCGGAAGCGAGAAGGCACGACGGGGCGCGGCGAAGCCCCTCCTTCGGCGAACCTGAAGAGGTCGCAGCGCACTACCAGGTGGACGCCGGACGGTTGCACGCCACGGTGAGCAACGTGACCCCCGGGTGGATCTCGTTCGTCGGTGCGGTGCCTGATTCGTTGCTCATCATCGGCTCGCTGGCGTATTCCCGAGAATGAGACAGTCGGCGTTGTTTCACTCAGACGTCGACACACCCGCACCGACGGTGCGCGTGGCTGGCTCACCACGCCGATTGACGGCCCCACACGGTCATCACCTCGACCGGGGTGTTGCCCCTCATCGCGCGAACGCTCCCGGCGCGTCGTCGGGCAGCGCGTCGGCGAGGGGGGCGCCGGTTGTCGTCGACCAGTCCGTTCGTGAGCGCCCGAGAGGCGGGGCGCGAGACCGAGGCGCTCGAGTCTCCTCGCTCTCGGCGCGAGGGGGCCTTCCCTCAGGAGTCGCCCGTGCACTCCCTCGAGCTGAACGCGCCGCGGGTTGCCCATCTCGTCCACCCCGAACCGGCGGTGCGAGGAGGAGCGCGAGCGTGTTGCTGTTCGCCCGCAGCGCGTGCGCAACGGGCCCTCTGCCTCCCGGAAGGTGTGACTGCCGTCGCCCTCACGAGGCGCGTGGCGCCTCGACACGCTCCGCCGTCGACGAGAGCGACACCAGGAAGGCGCCATGAA
>JALOQF010000394.1 GCA_025459425.1 Myxococcaceae bacterium
CATCAAGGAAGGCTACGGCGGCGAGAAGAAGTCGCTGGCGTCGGCGGGCGTGCGCTCCATCGAGCTGTCGAAGGCGAAGCGTGAGGAGCACCGCCTCGATGCCGAAGGCAACCGGCTCGTCACGCGCCGCGGCGCGACCGCCAACGTCAACGGCGCGACGCGCGACTACGGCGACGTCTGGTCCATCAAGGGCTGAGCTGGCCCACCGCAGTACCTCGTGGCCGGAGGACTCGTTCCTCTGGCCACGCTTCGTCTGGAGCGCCCGAGTGTGGAGAACCGGTCTCCGCACCTGCCTCCAGCCTTCACAAAACACCAACACACCACCACCCTCATTTTTTCCTGAACATCTCTGCACCACCGCTTCACCACGGAGACCCCCATGTCACTCGACGGCGTCCGAAGCGCTTCTCTGAGCAGCTTCCCCACCGACCTCGGCAGCATCGGCTCGGTGCAGTCCCCACCCTCGCTGCCCGACGTGGGCGCAGCCGACGACGTCGGGAGCAAAGCTGGCAGCCTCGGCTTCTCGGGCGACAGCAGCTTCGACGCCGGCGCCCGGAGCCTCGACACGTCACGGCTGTTCGGCTCACAGCTCCGCGCGCAGCCCGAGGCCAGGACGTCGACGGCCGACGCGGCCCAGGAGACGCCTGCCATCTCGGCCCACCGGGGCGCGAGCGGCTTCGAGCCCGCCGCCGGCACCCAGGCCGAGCGCCGCGCCACGAAGGCCAGCTCGCTCGAGCGCGGCGCCGAGGGTGAGAAGGTTCGCCAGATGCAGGACCAGCTCAAGCGCGCGGGCTTCGACCCCGGCCCCGTCGACGGCAAGTTCGGGCCCCGCACCGAGAAGGCGGTCGAGCGCTTCCAGCGGGCGCGCGGACTCGAGGTCGACGGCATCGCCGGGCGCAAGACGTTCGACGCGCTGTCGACGCGCACCAACGGGCAGACCGGCACTCCGGGGGCCCAGCCCGTGGGCGACCCGGCCACCACCGGCCGCGGCGTCAACGGCGAAGCGCGCATCGCCAACCAGCCGCGTGGCCCGGGCATGGCCCGCGGCACCATCACCGTCAATGGCAACACGTACCAATTCAACTCTGGCAGCAGCCGGCTCTTCTCGACGCCGCAGGGCACATACCGCGTCACCGCGCACCGCAACTCGCGCAACGACGCGGGCTTCGTGCGCGACGGAGTGGGCTTCTCGTTCAAGATGGAAGACCCGCGGCGGCCGGGCTCCGACAAGTTCTACGACCCGCGCGCGGGGCGTGACCGCCAGTACCTGCGCATTCACCCCGACGGCGGCGCCACGGGGACGGCTGGCTGCCTGGGCATCGTCGGTGACGCCGCGACCCTGCGCCGCTTCCGCGCCGACATGAACGCCGAGCTCGCGCGCAACAACGGCGTGTACATGCTCCGGGTCCGCTGAAGCCACCCGACGAGGCAGCACCGGCGGCCGGCGGAGCGCTCTGCTCCCCGGCCGTTCGTGTTTTTTCACGCCGGCACACCCCTGAAGACCGGCACGCCGCACCTTGATGTTTGTTCTGTCAAAAACTGCCCGGCACCGAAATTCGACGTTGGCGAGAATTTCCATGCAGCGCCCCACCTTTCCGGAGACACCCATGGCAATCGATGGCATTGGCTCGAGTGGTTTCATGCCCAGCAGCTTCCCGGACGTCGGGAGCATCGGCAGCGTCGAAGCTCCCCCGCCGTTGCCGGACGTGGGGGGCGCCGATGACGTGAGCCCGTCGAGTGGCTTTGGCTTCTCGGGAGAGAGCGGCTTCGACGCCGGCGGCAAGGTGGACCCGTCGTCGATGCTCGCGATGCAGGCGCCGATGAGCCGCTCGCTGCGCACGGGTGACGTCGAGGCCCCCTCGGCGCTCTCGGCGCTGTCGGGGAAGAGTGACTTCGAGGCGGGCCCGGCGCGGAGCGCGCGCGCGGCCGACGCGGCGGCTCCACAGGCGGTGGGTGGAGACGAGCCCACGACGCGCGAGGCCCGCGAAGCGACGCGCACGAGCGGCGGCGAGGGCGAGAACCTGGCGCGTGGCTCCCGCGGCACTGACGTGCGCCAACTGCAGGAGCAGCTCAAGCGCGCGGGCTTCGACCCCGGCCCGCTCGACGGCAAGTTCGGCCCCCTCACCGAGGCGGCGGTGCGCCGGTTCCAACAGGCACGCGGGCTCGACACCGACGGCGTCGCCGGCCCCATCACCAAGGGCGCGCTCGGCCAGGCACGGCAGCCGGCGACGGGCGAGCAGGCGGCTCCGGGCGGGCGCGCGCGTGGCGCGGGTGGGCCACAGGGCGCGGCGCAGCCAGGCGGGGCGCAGCGCACACAGGGAGCGGACACGCCCGCGCCGCGCGGCTCCGGGCGCACGCAGGAGTTCTTGCGCCAGGCGCTCTCGCAGAACGGCAACCGCTACGTCTTCGGCGCCGAGGCGAGCCCCAACAACGCCAACCCCCGCGCGCTGGACTGCTCCGAGCTCGTCGAGTGGGCGGCGGCGCGGGCTGGCGTGCGCTTCCCCGATGGGTCGGCGAACCAGATTGCCGCCGCGCGGCCGATGTCCGTCGAGCAGGCGCTGCGAACGCCGGGCGCGCTGCTCTACCGCCCGGGCCACATCGCCATCAGCCTGGGCGACGGCCGCACCATCGAGGCCCGCAACAGCCGCGCAGGCGTCGGCATCTTCAACGCCAATGGCCGCGGGTGGACGCGCGCAGGCACGATTCCCGGAATGCAGTGAGAGAGAAGGGGGCGAACCCACCCGGGCGGCGCAGCGCGGGCCGTTCCGGGTGGGTCGACTCTTTCAAGGAGTGCTCGTCGTCGAAGCACCGGGCCTCGAGGAAGTCGTGCGCGCCGAGGGCCCTTTACCGGCGTTCACACCTTCGCCACCATCGCGCCATGGGACGACCGAGCCTGGCTGAGTTGGAACGGCGTGTCTTCGACGCTCCCTTCGACGAGTCCCTGCGCCAGGTGGTCGCCGATGCGCTGCTGGAAGCCGGCGACGCGCGCGGCGAGTTCATCGCGCTGCAGCTCGAAGCCGCGCGTCGGGCGCTGACGCCGGACGAGTTCGACCGGATGATCGAGCTCGAGCGGACGCACGGCGCCGCCTGGAACACGTTTCCCGAGGCGCAGGTCGAGTACGCGCGCGGCTTTCCGTGGTTGGTGCGCACGTCGGTCTTCGACGAAAGGCCTGCCTGGGGAACGGTGGGAGTGCTGGTGCTCCAGCCCACCAGCCGCGAGCCCGAAGACCGCTTCCTCCGCACCTGCCCCTTCCTCCACTCGCTCGAGCGCGTCATCAACGTCACGTCCGCGATGCTGCCGAGCGTGGCGTCGTGGCGCACGCCGCAGCTGCGTGCCATCGACCTCGCCGATGGGCTCGAGCCGCAAGACGCCGAGGCGCTGGCGAAGCGCTCGACCCTCGAGACGCTCGCCTTTGGTTGCGCGACGCTCGACGAGGTGGACTGGCTGTGGAGCACCCCGCTCGCGCGCCAGCTCTCCACCGTTCGACTGCGGTTACCGTTTGGCGCAGCGCCCCACCCCATGCAGCGGCTGCGCTCGAGCCCACCCACCTGTCACGTCACGCTCGAGTGCTGGCTGGGCTTCTCCCTCGAGGTCGCGGGAACGGGGCCCCTCGTGCTGCGAGCGCGACGAGCCGAGCAGCTCGAAGACTTCCGCCAGCTCGTGGAGCCTCAGCTCGAGGCCACCGTGCCTGGTGTGTTCGACACGTTCCGCGTCGACCTGACCGACGAGCCTGGCGCCGACGTGTCGCTCGGGTTCCTCGAGCACCATCGCGTGCGGTGATGCGGCCACTCGAAGCGCATCGGCCGTGGGTTTCGGCGCGCGGCACGGCTCCCGGCCTTCTGTGTCTGCGCCGGCCGGCTTCGGGACTTCGGTCGGTTCGAGGGTCTTCGCCCTCGGTTCTCGAAGCCGACGACAGAGCGCTGACGCGAGCACCGCCGGCCTGCAGGATGAGTCGAGTGGGTGCCTCCCCGCTGGGGAACGAAGGGCTTCGTCGTCCCTTTTCGCGGCGCAGCGAGCCTGGCGGCGGAAGCCCGGCGTACCCGACCGCCAGCGAACGTCATTGACGGCACAGGCACGGCTCGCGTCGACTCGTCGTCACCGGGAGGGTGCGGGTGGCCGACGAGGTGGGACGACGGTGTCCGTGTGGTGCGTTGGCTCCGGCGCCGCGGGCCCGAATCGAGATGCCAGCACACGGGCTGGCGCCGGCCGAGCTCGCCACCTGCCCCGCGTGCCAGCGCGTGCTCGTCGTCGCCGACCCCAACGTGGGCCGCGTCTTCCTCGGCAAGTGGAAGGTGCTGCGGCGCCTGGGCCAGGGCGGCATGGGCACCGTCTTCCTGGCCGAGGACCTCACGGTGGGCCGCGAAGTGGCCCTCAAGTTCCTCGACGCCACGCTCGCGCAGCAGCAGGAATACCGCTCGCGCTTCGTGCGCGAGGCCCGGGTGATGGCGCACGTCGAGCACCCCAACCTCGTCTCGCTCTACGGCGTCGAGCAGGACGGCGACGCGCCGTTCCTGGTGATGCGCTTCGTGCGCGGCGCGCCGCTGTCGAAGGTGATGGCGCGGGGAGCGCTGTCGATGGACGAGGCCCTGCCGGTGGTGGCGCAGCTCGTCGCGGGGCTCAAGGCGCTCCACGCCCGCGGCTTCGTGCACCGCGACTTGAAGCCCGGCAACGTGATGCTCGACGACGAAGGCCGCGTCACGCTGCTCGACTTCGGGTTGACGCGCGGCTCCGAGTCGACGCTGACGCGGCCGGGCGTCGCGCTCGGCAGCCCGCACTTCATGGCGCCGGAGCAGGTGATGGGCGGCGCCGTCGATGCGCGCACCGACGTGTACGCGCTGGGCCTCATCACCAGCGAGCTGCTCGTCGGCCACCGACCGTACCCCCACGAGGGCGGCGCCCTGGCCATGCAAGCGCACCTCTTCGACGAGCCGGAGCGCGCCGACGTCGGCAACCCGGCCGTGCCGCGGGCCGTCGCCGACGTGTTGCTCGGCGGAGCCCTCGCGAAGAAGCCCGCCGAGCGCTTCGCCAGCGCGCAGGCCTTCTTCGAGGCGCTCCTCGAGGCCGCCCGCCCCCGGGCGACGCCGCTGCGCCGTGACGAAGCGGTCATCGCCTCGCTCGCGCAGAGCGTTCCGCAGCTGCCCGAGGTCGCAGAGGTCGTCGGCTCGGACACGGTGTCCGTCTCCGAGCCAGCGGCGCCGCCCCGGCCTTCGCGCTCGACGCACTCGACGGAGCGCGACCTGCCACCGGCGTCGGAGCGGCTCGGGCCTCGACCCCGTCGATGGGCACTTCTACCTCTCCCTAAACAAGCGCCGACGCCTCGCCAAGGCCCTATGGTTCGACGGCTCCGGCTGGTGCCTCCTCGCCAAGCGCCTCGAGGCCGGCTGCTTCCAGCTCCCTGCCTTCGACAACTCCGCGACTCGCCTCGAAGTCGACGCCACCACCTCTGCCGCAATCATCGCCGGCATCGACTTCACCGCCTCGCGCCGCGGCTAGTTTCGTCGCCCTTCTACCCGCGGGGGGTCGACAGCCTGCCCGGCGGCATGATCTTCCTCGGCACGTGCTCGACATCGCCGTGCTTCAGCAAGCGAACTCCGCGCTGCGCGCGCAACTCGCGGCCCTGACGACGCAGCTTTCGGAGCGCTGGCCATCGCCGGCCGCAAGTACCGGAAAGCGCCTCGGCACGCACCGTGATGTCTTCAACCTTCAGCTCGAGGCGATGACTCCGACCGCTTTCAAGAAGACGCTTGGCTGACACGTCGTCGCGGCCAACCAATCACACCGCACGGCCGGCTTCTTCCCGCCGTCGTTGATCGCTCACTGAGCGGCTCGGCACGCACCGTGACGCCTTCAACCTGCCGCTCGAGGCGATGACTCCGGCCGCTTTCAAGAAGACGCTCAGCTGACATGTCGTCGCGGCCAACCAATCACACCGCGCGGCCGGATTCCGCCCGCCGTCGTTGATCGCTCACTTCGCTGACGGCAACTCTCTCTCGTGACAACACCCTCAATGACGACTGTGGCGCCAGCGACCTCTCTGGCTTCCTCCACGGTTTCGCGCTTTGAACCTCTTTATCCATTAGCCACCCTTCAGTGTTGCCTCGAGATCCTCCAGGTCCTTGCGCATTTGCGCGAGGCGAGTCGGATCGATGAACGGCGCGAACTGTGAGGCGATGACATCGATCTCCACTTTTCGGGACCGAGCCAGCAATCGGATGAGGGACTCCATCTGCGCGCCAACGTGCTGCACCGAGGACGTAGCCTCCGTGAGTTGCTGTGCGCGCTTGGCCTCCCGGATGCCGAGCTTCGCGATGACATTCTCGATCTTGGTGCATGGCGCACCCAGTGCGGACTCCAAGTTGCCAGTGGAGTGCGGTGCAAAGGTGGCTGGCGTTACGCCTGCGAGATCCGAAGGTAGAGAAATAGGCTGCGTACGGTCAGAGGCCGAGCTCAAAGATGACGTTATCGCGAGCGACCGGTTTCTCCGTCCCCCGCGCGACGGTGAGGTCATCGGCGGTCAGTACCAGCAGCGCGAAGTCGAAGCGACTGAGCGCAAGCACGAGCGCCTCGAGCGTACCCTGCATCAGACCGAAGGTCCCTTGACTCCAGAGTTCAACCTCGCAGGCGCGGTCTAGAAGCACTTGCACGGCTTTCGCTACTGGAAGACCTTCAACAGAGGAGCCAATGAAGAGTGAGGGGCGGGGCATGGCGCGTCGTGTTCTGTTCGGGGATAGTGCGTGGTGCGCCTAACAGGGCGTTGAAAAACCCGCTCTTGGGCCTCGACGAGCGGGCTTGAAGCATGATCAGGTCCTCGGGTGCGCGGAGCGAAGAAGACGCAGCAGTCGATGT
>JALOQF010000395.1 GCA_025459425.1 Myxococcaceae bacterium
TGCGGGCGATGCCCGCCATGAGGAACGAGAATTCGGCCGATTGTCCCAGCGCCCCGCCGAGCAGCACGGCCACGCGCGGCGACAAGCCCAGACGTCGACCGACGGCCGCCGTCACTGCACCCTTGACGCCGACCAGCACCACCAACGTCACCAGCACCAGCAAGGGCTCGTTCACCAGCACGCGCGGGTCGAGCAACATGCCGATGGAGACGAAGAAGACGCCCGAGAAGACGTCGCGCATCGGCGTCAGGTCGCCCAGCACCCGGTGCGCGAGGTCGGACTCACCGACGACGACGCCGGTGAGGAAGGCGCCCAGCGCCAGCGACACCCCGAGCGACGAGGCGCCCAGCGCCATCACGAGCGCCAGCGTCGTCACGGCGAGCGCGAAGAGCTCGCGGCTGCCCGTCGCCGCCACCCGCTGGAGCGCCCGGGGCACCGCCCAGAAGGCCGCTGGCAACACGACGAAGAAGAACGCCGCCGCCTTCGCGAGCAGGGGACCCGCGGCCTCTCCCGAGGGGGCCACGAAGAGGAACGCGGCCACCAGCGCGATGCTCGACATGTCCTGCACGGACGACCACGCCAGGCCGACGCGCCCGGCCGGGCTCTCAAGCTCGCCGCGGTCTGCGAGGAGACGCGACATCACCGTACTCGACGAGTTGGACACCACCGCGCCGAATGCCCACGCCTCGGCCAGGGGCCAGCCCAGCGCGGCGCCCAGGGCCACGCCGAAGCCCACGACGAGGGCCACCTGGGTGAGGCCTCCCACCAGCGCGACACGGCCCACGGCCAGCAACTCGCGCAGCGAGAGCTGCACGCCGATGGCGAACATCAGGAGGATGACGCCCACGTCGGCCAGCTCGGCGATGGCGCTCGCATTGCCGATGACGCCGGGGGTGAAGGGGCCGATGGCGATGCCGGCGAAGAGGTACCCCAGCAGGAGCGGTTGGCGCAGCCGGCTCGCCAGCGTCGCGCCGACGAGCGCTGCGACGAGCGCCGTCACCAGGTGGGCGAGGAGGCCGCCGTCGACGAGGAACTTCATGCGCGCGGAGCGGGCACCAACACCACGGGGACGGCGGATTGCTCCGAGACCGCCCGGGCGACCGAGCCGAGGAGGGTCCCCAGTTCACGCTGCGACGCCCCCAGCACCAGCAGCTCGGCGTTGCAGCGGGCCGCGAGGGCCAGCAGTTGTTCAGCCGCGTGTCCTTCGAGGAGGTGGTGCTGGGCGGGTGCGTCACGGGCGCCGAGGGGCAGTGCCTTGAGGCGGCGCCACGCGTCGGCCTTCGCGTACGCCACCTCGGTCGGCGTCGCGAGGGTCGGCAGTACGTGCGCCAGGTGTAGCGTCGCGTTCGGAGGTGCCAGCACCAGCGCCTGGACGAGCGCACGGGTCGAGGCGGGTGAGAAGTCGATGCCGATGAGGACGACACGGGGAGGCCGGGCCGGACCTCCGTCGCCAACCACCGACGCGGGCACCGTCGCAACGCTCACCGGGCAGCTGCGCAAGAGCCCGTAGCCCACCGAGCCCGACCACAGCCGCTCGAGCCAGGAGCTTCTGCGCTGCCCGACGACGACGAGGTCGACGTCGGACCGGTCGGCCAGGCTCGCGAGGTGGGCGTCGGGGCTGCCACGCGCCGCGACGAGGGACCGTCTCCAGCCTGCCGGGGCCGGGTGCCGTCGCGCGAACTCGCCCTCGAGGGCGGTCCGCGCCTCGTCGCTCAGTTGGTGCTCGTCTCGCGGTGGCCCCAGCCGCAGCCGTGCGTGCACTTCGTCGGGAGCACACACGTGCACGAGCTCGACCTCGCAGGGGCCGTCGTGCGCCAGGCGCTCCACCCATGCTCGCGCAGCCTCCGAGGCGAGGCCGTCGTCGATGCCCACGAGCACGCGCAGCGGTCGGCGGCCTTCGAGCCAGGCCGCGAGCCGGTCGGCGCTGCGGAGCACCAGCACCGGTGCTCCCGCGTCCCGGCTCGTCCGTTCAGCAGTCGTGCCCAGGAGGCGGCGGGTGCGCGCGTCTCCGATGAGGACGAGCTCTGCCTGCTCATAGGCCGCAACGGAGACGAGCGCCGAGACGGGCGAGCCCGCGGCGAGGTGGGGGTTCACCGTGCCGCCGGCGAGCGCGCGCAGTCTTTCGGCCTCGGCCTCGAGCCGCGCGCGGACGTCGCCAAGGAGCGACTCCTCGTCGGTGCCCAGGACGGCGGGGGCCCGGGCGTCCTCACAGACGTGCACGAGGCGAAGCGTTGCGTGGCGCCGTCGCGCCCAACGGGCCGCGAGCTCGGCGAGCCGGCTGTCGTGCGGAGAGAGGGTGGTGGCGAAGACGATGGCGTGCGGCATGGTTCGAGGCCCCGACCAGACACCCCATTGTGCCGACGCCTGGCGCGGCGCGAATCATGAAAACTCGAAGCGGTACACACGGCGGCTCAATGGGTCGCTCCGGTGAACGAGTCCTCGTCGCTCGATGGCCAGCGAGACGACGCCGATGCTCGAGCGCTACCAACCTTTCTGCGCGAGCAGCCCTCGAACCCAAGGTCCGCCTCGCAGCGCAACCTGAGCGACGCAGGAGCCCGTGGCGCCCCCGCGTGCCGTCGTCGCCAGCTGACACTCGCGGAACGCTGCGTTCGAAGCCTCGCTGGAAGGAACGCGTACGTGCCACCTTCGCGCGAATCGAGTGGTGACGCGTCGGCCCCCGAGAAGGTCAACGGCGCTCGTGGTCGGTGGGCTTCTCGGCTGGAGGTGACGACGTCGGGCTGACGGCCCGACGAGCGCGCCCACGCCCGCGACGGCTGCCCAGATGAACTCGTCGGGAGCCTGGTTCGCCTGGGCCCAGGAACCGCCTGCGAGGAACAGCGCCGAGAGCAGCTTGAGCGGCGCGACGATGCTCCCAACGAGCAGAAGAACGGCGCCGAGTGCACGAGCCACTCGGCCTCCGTAGCACCGGGCCGAGGCAGGGCCCACCACGACGCCCGGCGGTGTCACCGGAGCGGGCGAAACACGAGCACCCGCTGCTCCGACGGTACGCCCACGAACAACACCGCGCCGTCGTCGGTGAACGCGGCGCTGGCGGCCACCCCGGCATCGAGGGGGAGCTCTCCCGCCTTCACCCAGCTGCCGCCATCGAGCGCGAACAGGGTGGGAACGCCGCTGCCCAGGGCCAACAGCCGTCGTCCGTTCCCATCGAGTGCGACCTGACCGACACCGCGGAGCGGCACGGACGACCGCTGCGGGCCGACGGCGACCTCGATGCCCGTGTCTCGAACGAGCGCGACCGAGCGACCGTCGGCCGACAGGTCGAGGGCCGTCACGCCGCCGTACGCAGCGCCGCCCGCGTCGCCGGCGAAGAGCTGAACGTCGCTCCCGAAGCGCGCGGCGACGACTTGCCCGTCGTTCGACAGCTGCAGCTCGTCGGCGCTCCGAGCGTCGACGAGCGCTCCCATCGCCGTCGCTGACTCGCCGACCGTCTTGCGCCGCGTCCCGAGCGACGACGAGAACGAGGCGAGTACCGTCGTGCCAGCCACCGCAGAGGCCTTCACGTCGCTCGCCCAGAGGAGCGTGAAGGTCTCGAGCCCCGGGGACCGGTAGTGCGACAACGACCCGAGCTGGCTGCGCACGACCAGCCCGTCGCCCCTCGGTGACACGGCGAACGGAGGCACGCCGTCGGTATCGGTCTGCAGGGTCCCCACCCGCGTCCACGCGCCGCCGTCGGGCACGAAGACCCGAACGAGGTGCTCGCGTCGTGCGTCGGTCGAGGAGACGGCGACGACCTCGGCGCGACTCGAGACCTGCACCACCGCCGACGACACCGGTGCGTCGAGTGAAAGGCTGCTCGCCTGCGCGTACCCGGAGCAGGTTCCAGTCGGCTCCAGCGAACAGCGACACGCACTCGAGCACTGCTGGAACTGAGGGCAGTTCTCGCTCGTGAGGCACGCGGCTCCTTCGACGGGCGGTGCACAGGCTGCGAGCACGATGCCGACGACCCAGACTCGCTTCACCACTCGACTCCGAGGGTGATCGCGGTGGCGACGGCGAGCACGGCGGCGGTGACCCACGCGACGTTGGCGACGAGCGCTCCGGTCTGGGTGGTGGACGCGAGGGACTCGTTCTGGTCCCGGGTCCGCAGGGTGCCGTCCTGGAGCTGACTCGACGCGTTGGTCGCGACGAGGCCCGCGATGAGCCCGGTGACGCCCGCGCCCGCCGTCAAGCCCAGCCCCAGCCAGGTGTACCGGAGCCGATGCTCGGGGCGCGCTGCCGGCGGCCTGGCGATGAGGTCTGGCACGCTGGGCCCTGTGCTGGGCTCGGGCGTCGGCGTCAGCACGACTTCGGGTGGCGGCGGCGGCGGTCTGGGCGCGGGCGTGAGCGTCGCTGGGAGCACGAAGTCTGGGTCGAGCGCTGCGGGAGCGGCCGGCGTGAGGGTGATGGCGACTTCTTGCGAGGCGCTCAGGGGGACGACGACCTCGAGCCGGGTGGTGACGAAGCCCGGCGCCGACACCTCGAGCGCCCGCGCACCGGGCGCCAGCTCGAACGTCGCGCCATCGCCAGCCGCTTCGCCGCCGTCGACGCTCGCGCGGGCCCCGGGGGTGAGGAGAAAGACGGTCAGCGCCTGGACGCCCCGCGCGGTGAGGCGCTTCTCGAGCGCGCGAATCGAGGCCTCGACCTGCTTTCGGTCGGTCGCCTGGGGCTCGAGCCGGAGGTAGCGCCGGTACCAGCCAATCGCCCGGGCGTGTTGGCCCGAGCCCTCGGTGCAGCGCGCGAGGTTCCACGCCGTCGCGCCCAGCGGCAGCAGCGCGTAGCTCTCGGTGAAGGCGCGCTCGGCCCCAGAGAGGTCCCCTGCGCGAAAGAGGGCTTCACCCCGGGTAAAGAGCTGCTCGGCCTGGTCGCGGACCGCGGGAGAAGGAGGCTGTGCGAGGAGCGCCGCGACGAGAAGCCACATCGTCCGCGAAGCCTATGGCAGGTCGGCGCGTTCGGCGCTCGAACACGTGCGTGGTGCACGGCAGAACGAACCGTGACGCCGGCTCAACCCCGGGGCGGTGACAGGCTAAGAGCGTCGCCATGGCTGACGAGACGACGCCGACGTTCGAGCTCTTCCACTCCATCGCCGACCCGGGCAGCGCGAAGGTGCGCCGGTGGGTGGTCGACCACGACTTCGGCGAGCACGTGCGCTTCCGCAACGTGACGTACCCCGAGGTACAGGCCGACCTGACCGCGCGCGGTGGTGACGGCGCGCCCGCGCTGTGGGACGGCACCGTGCTGCTCTCGGGCGCAGACGCCATCATCGCCCGGCTGGCCGCCCATGCCGACGTCGGGAGGCGCGGGTGACGACCTGCCCCGACTGCCGGCGCCGCATGCAGGCGTTCTACGTCGCGGCGCGCACCGGCGAGGGTGAGGTCGAGCTCGATCGCTGCGCGCAGTGTGGCGCGCTCTGGTTCAACGCCGGAGAAGTCGAGCAGGCGCTGGGGCGCACGGTGCGGCGGCGCCAGGGCTCGTCGAGTCGAAGTTGCCCGACCTGTCGCGTGAAGCTCGAGGCCGCGGTGCTCGAGGGGCGCATCGAGGTCGAACGGTGCGGCACCTGCCAGGGGGTCTTCCTCGACGGGCATGACGTGGCGGGTCTCGGAACGGCGCGCGGCTCGTACCGCACCGAGGGTGGCAGCGGGTTCGAGTGCGAAGCGTGTCACGAGCGCCTTCGGCGAAGCCACCACCACCGTCACGGGGCTGGTGTGCGCCGCGTGCGCGTCGAAGACGTCGAGTCCCGAGACGCTCGAGGCCGAGACGTCGCGGTCGGCGCTGGGACGGCTGCTCGGTTGGTTTCGCGGCGAATGAGGAGGCTCCATGTGGCTCGCGCTCGTCGTCCAGCGCTCGCTGCAGCAGACGCCAGAGGGTGGAGCGCCACGCGGGGCCTGGTTCCTCAGCCGCCCGTTCGTGTGCCGCTCAGCATCGCGGCGTCTCGCTCGAAGTGTTCGACGAGGAACTCGAGCACCGCGCGCACGCGTGGCGTCGTCCGCAAGTCACGGTGCACGGTGAGCCACACCGGCTCGCTCGGCTCGTCGGGCATCGGCAGGTGCATCAGCTCGGGGTGCGCGTCGCCGAGGTAGCGCGGCAGCACCGCGATTCCAGCGCCAGCCCGCGCGGCCTCGAGGAGCGCGAGCGACAGGGTGCTCACGAAGGCCGGTCGCGCGTTGCCTGACAGGCGCTCGAGCCACGCCGTCTCGGGAGCGCCCGGCGAGGTGCTGAGGAGCGGCCGCTGGGCGAGCTCCTTCACGCTGCGAAACGGCTGGCGCGCCAGGTGGCTCCGGGCTGCGTACAGGCCGTGGGCCACCGTGCCGACCCGCCGCACCACCAGGTCCTTCTGCGTCGAGCGGAAGAAGCGCACCGCGAGCTCGGCCTGCCGTCGGTCCAGGCTGAGCACCTCGCCCGTCGGGTTGAGGTCGATGGCCAGCCCGGGGTGGCGCCGCGCGAGCACCGCCAGCCGGGGGGCGAGCCACGCCGCGCCGAAGGTCTCGGGCGCCGTCACCCGCACGTTGCCCGTCAGCTCGTCACGGCCCGCCACCGCCCGGCGCTCGAGCGCGTTGACGGCTTCTTCCACCTGCTCCAGCGGGGCCACCAGCCGTTGGCCCTCGGCCGTCAGCACCAGGCCGGCCGAGGTCCGCACGAAGAGGCGAACCCCCAGGGCCCGCTCTGCTGCCTCGACGCGCCGGCCCACCGTCGTGTGTTGCACGCCCAGCGCCTTCGCCGCCTTGAGCAGCGAGCCATGCGATGCCACGGCGCCCACGAAGCGGAGGTCGTCCCAGTTCATGGGTGTGCATTCTTGCACAACGGGCGTGCGGCGCTGTGTGTTCCGAGGCAGTCGCCCGTGCGCGATGGTTCGGGCGTTGCGAAGGGCCGGGTGAGCGAGGTCGTCATGTCTCGAAGCGTCGTGGTGGTCCTGGTGGGGTTGGTCGCGTGCGGCGTTCCCGAGGGGCCTCCGTCGCCGGGCGAGGTGTCACCGCCGCCGGCCGAGCCCTCGTTCATCGGCCCGGTGGCGCCTCAACCGCGGCCCGCCACCGTCGTTCCCGGAGGCGCCGACCCGAAGCTGTTCGTCAGCCGGTTCAGCCCGCACCAGGGCGCCCCGGGGACCCGCGTGACGCTCGTCGGCTCGGGCTTCTCACTCCGTGACGACGAGAATCACGTGGTGTTCGGCGGGCCGCGGTGCGGCGTCGAGGCCCGGGTCCTCTCGTCGAACGCGGGCCTCATCGAGTTCGAGGTGCCCGAGTTCGCCTCGACCAGCGAGCTCACCGTCGTCGTGGGCGACCAGCGGGTCGTCACCGACGAGGCCTTCGTGGTGCTCCGCCAGCCCGTTCTCTACGCCGTGGAGCCATCCGCCGTACCCCTCTTCAGCGAGCAGGCGGTCGTGACGATTCGTGGCGACGGCTTCGTCGGCGCTCCTGCGGTGACGCTCGATGGCGTCGCCCTCGAGGTGATGGAGCGCTCCCTCACGGGCCTCACGGCGTTGGTGACGCCGCGCCTGTTGCAGCACGCCCGGGTCGCCACGCTCGCCGTCGAGGGGGCGCCGACGACGCTCGACTTCACCATCGAGAACCCCGGGCCCGGCGAGGCCACGGTGACGCCAGCGGTGGTGCACTCGCGCATCGGTGAAGTCTCCGTCACGGCGCAGGGCATGACGAACGCGTCGGTCGTCCTCATCGACCATCAGCCGGTGCCCACGCAGTGGAACGGCTCCACCCTCGTGGCCCAATTGCCCGCGCTCACGCCGGGTTCGCACCTGGTGATGGTGCAGACGCCGCGCCCCGGCGGCGGCGTCGGAGCCCCCGCGACGCTCACCGTCACACCCTGAGGGGCTCGCTCGCGAATTGCCTTTGCAGCCGGCCCGAAGCGGGCTGAAGGGCCGCCGCATGGCTCCTCGTCTGGTTGGTCTGTCTGCCTTCGTCACCGCGGCGCTCCTGTCGTTCTTCGCCAGCTGCGGCCCCACCTCCACCTGCGCCACCACCTGCACGGGGTGCTGTGACGCGATGGGGCAGTGCGTGACGGCCACCAGCACGGCGGCCTGCGGCGCGAACGGCGCGACGTGCTCGGCCTGCACCCGCAGCGAGGCCTGCTCGAACGGCGCCTGCGTGGCGGTCGACGCGGGCTCGACGGACGCCGGCGCCTGCGCGAACTGCCGAGGCTGCTGCCAGAACGGTGTGTGTCGCACGGGCAACCTCGTCAACGCGTGCGGCGCCGACGGCGGCACCTGTGAAGACTGCACCGTCGGCAACCGCGCCTGTGTGGCCAACGCCTGCCGCGCACCGTGCGGCCCGTCGAACTGCCAGGGCTGCTGCCGCAACGACGTGTGCATCACCAGCACCACCGTGCAGGCCTGTGGCGCCGGCGGCCAGGCGTGCGTCTTCTGTGGCTCGGGGCAGGTCTGTCAGGCCGGGCTCTGCACCACGGCGGACGGCGGGTCGGGGCGCGATGGCGGCGAGTCGTGCGCGGCGACCTGCAACGGCTGCTGCGACGCGACCGACATGTGCCAGCCGGGGTTGAGCAACCTGGCCTGCGGCAACCTCGGGGCGCGCTGCGTGGTGTGCAATGGCACCACCTGTCGCGACTCGCCGACGACCGGCGGCGGCCGCTGCTTCTGACGCAGCCGCACGCCCGGGTGGTGCGTTGACGATTTCGAGGGCGCGCCCGCTCTGCTAGGCCGCGCCTTCATGAACCCTCACATCTTCCGCGAGTACGACGTGCGTGGGCTCGTCGACAAGGACCTCACCGACGAGGTCGTCGAGCACCTCGGCCGTGGGCTCGCCACCATGGTGAAGCGCGCGCACGGCAGCACCCTCGTCGTCGGCCGCGACGCCCGCGAGTCGGGCCCGCGCTTCCAGGCCGCGTTCATCAAGGGCGCCACCTCGACCGGCGTGCACGTCATCGACGTCGGCGTGGTGCCGACGCCCGTCGTGTACTTCGCCGCCAACACGCTCCCCGTCGACGGGCTGGCCGTCATCACCGGCAGCCACAACCCGCCCGAGTACAACGGCTTCAAGATGGGCGTCGGCAAGACGACCTTCTTCGGTGAGACGATTCAGCAGCTGCGCACCCTCATCGAGAAGAAGGACTTCGAGACGGGCCCCACCGGCACCGTGACGACGTTCGACGCGGTGACGCCGTACCTGCACTTCGTGAACTCGACCGTCACGCGCGGGCCGCGAAAGCTGAAGGTCGTCGTCGACGCGGGCAACGGCGTGGGCGGCATCGTCTCGGTGCCGATGCTCGAGAAGCTCGGCTACGACGTGGTGCCGCTGTACTGCGAGCCCGACGGCCGCTTCCCCAACCACCACGCGGACCCGACGGTGGCGAAGAACCTCGAGCTGCTCATCGCGGCGGTGCGCAAGGAGAAGGCCGACCTCGGCATCGCCTACGACGGAGACGCCGACCGCATCGGCGTCGTCGACGAGCGCGGCGACATCATCTGGGGCGACAAGCTGATGATTCTGCTCTCGCGCGCCGTGCTGAAGGCGGTGCCGGGCGCCTCCATCGTCGGCGAGGTGAAGTGCAGCTTCACCATGTACGACGACATCGCGAAGCACGGCGGTCAGCCCATCATGTGGAAGACGGGGCACTCGCTCATCAAGGCGAAGATGAAGGAGACGCACGCCCAGCTCGCCGGCGAGATGAGCGGCCACATCTTCTACAAGCACCGCTTCTTCGGGTTCGACGACGCGCCCTACACGGCGGCGCGGCTGCTCGAGATTCTCTCGAACGAGAAGGCCACCATCTCGCAGCTGCTTGCCGACGTGCCGGTGACGTACTCGAGCCCCGAGCTGCGCTTCGACACGGTGGAAGAGAAGAAGGTGGCGCTGGTGAAGCGCTGCACCGAGAAGCTCCGCGCGAAGGGCCTCACGCTCATCGAGGTCGACGGCGTGCGCGCCACGTGGCCCGACGGGTGGGGCCTCATCCGCTCGTCGAACACCACGCCCATTCTGGTGGTGCGTTACGAGGCGAAGACGAAGGAGCGGCTGGAGGAGATTCGCGCGCTCATCGACGGCACCATCGCCGAGGCCAAGCAGGAGCTCGGCGGATGAAGGTGCTCGCGTTCTCCGGCAGTCTGCGCACCGGCTCGTGGAACGAGCAGCTGCTCGCCATCGCCGTGAAGGGCCTGGTCGCGCGCGGCGTCGAGGTCGACGCGTGGAACTTCAAGGCCGCCAACGTGCCCGTGTACGACCCCGACACCTCCGACGCGAACCCGGCGCCGGGCGTGGTGGACTTCAAGGCGCGCGTGCGAGCGGCGACCGGGCTCCTCGTCGCGTGCCCCGAGTACAACTACAGCTACCCGGGCGCGCTGAAGAACCTCTTCGACGCCGCCTCGCGGCCCCCGAAGGAGAACCCGTTTCGCGGCAAGGTGAGCGCGCAGCTCGGCGCCACCAACGGCCCCGGGGGAACGCTGCAGGCCCAGGTGATGCTGCGCCACGTGCTGTCGGGCCTCGGCTGCCACACCCTGCCGGGCGCCTTCACCGTGTCGCGCTTCACCGAGGCGGTCGACGCGCAGGGCCTCAAGGACGAGACGCAGCGCAAGAACCTCGACGGCTTCCTCGACCGCTTCGTCGAGGAGCTGAAGCTCAGGAGCCGCTGACATGCTCGGCCTCGGGGTCGACATCGGCGGCACCAACGCGCGGGCGGCGGTGGTGGACCAGTCGACGGGTCAGCTCGTCGTCGCCGTGAAGGAGGCCCTCGTCGACCGCTCGCCCACGGGCGTCGCCTCGGTCGTCGCCTCGCTCGTCGAGCGCGCGGGGCGGGGCCACCCCGTGGCGGGCGCACCCGTCGGCGTCGGCTTCGCGGGCATGCTTCGCGGCGACGTGGTGGTGAACGCGCCGAACCTCGGCTGGCGTGACGTCGACTTCGGCGGCCCGCTCGCGCAGCGGTTGGGCCGGCCGGTGCGGCTGGTGAACGACCTGTCCGCGGCGGCCTGGGGCGAGCTCAAGGGCGGCGCGGCGCGTGGCGCGAGCGACTCGTTCACCTGCTTCGTCGGCACCGGCGTCGGGAGCGCCATCATCGCGGGCGGGCGGCTCCTGTCGGGCGCCACCGGCGTCGCCGGAGAATTCGGGCACGTGAAGCTCGTCGCCGAGGGCGGCCGCGCGTGTGGCTGCGGTCAGCTCGGGTGCCTCGAGGCCTACGTGGGCGGCGCGAAGCTGACGGAGTGGATGGCGGAGTCCGGCCTGTCGGGCACCCCGTCGGACCTCGAGAAGCTCGCGCTGGAAGGAGAAGCGGTGGCGAAGGGCCTCTACGACTTCGCCGTCGGTCACCTCGCGCTCGCCATCGCCAACCAGGTGACGGTGCTCAACCCCGACGTGCTGGTGTTGGGCGGTGGGGTGCTGATGCGGTGCCCGGGCATGGTGCGCCGAATCACCGACGTGGTGATGGAGCGCACGTCGGTCGCTGCGAGGCAGCACCTGCGCATTCGTCTCGCGGAGTTGGGTGATGACAGCGGCCTCGTCGGGGCCGCGTTGCTGGCCGTCGGGTAGGGCCCTCGCCTTCGATGTCAGCCCTGCGTGATACTGGAGCTGCATGACCGACAGCGACCTCACCATCTCAATTCTGCAGGGCATCCGGAGCGACTTGCAGCAGTCCCACCGGGACAACGCCGAGCGATTCGCCGCGCTTCAGTCGCAGATGGACCGCGGCTTCGAGCAGGTCAATCTGCGCTTCGAGCAGGCCAACCAGCGCTTCGAGGTGATTGAGACGGCGCTCCGTGATGTCGCCGAGCAGCTCGTCATGCAGTCGCGTGCACTCAAGGCCTTCATCGACTCGCGGGCCGTGGTGGAAGAGCGGCTCGACGACCATGAAGCGCGCCTCGTGGCGCTGGAGCAGCGTCGCTCGTCGTGACTCAGCGGGTGGCCAGGCCGCCCCCGCTTGCGAGCACCGCCACGTCCTGCGGCTGCCCCTGCCCCGTGAGGTCGAGCTTCACCGTCGCCTGCACCGGCGGAACGAACTCGTCTCG
>JALOQF010000396.1 GCA_025459425.1 Myxococcaceae bacterium
CCGGGTACGAGCTGCCCTCGGGCTGCGAGATGGGCGCCTGCGGGGCCTGCCGGGTGAAGCTCCAGTCGGGCGACATTCAGGTGCCAGCCGATGCCTGTCTGTCCGAGAAGGAGCTCGCTGACGGCTACCGGCTCATCTGCGTGGGCAAGGCGAAGGGGCCGGCGCGGTTCGAGTCGGCGCCCTGAGCCGCGTGGCGTGACAGCACGGCCCGCCGCAGCTCCCCCAGCGGGAACGTCAGCCGCTCACCGCGCACGGGCTCGCCGGTCCACCCCAGCCGTTGAGCCTCGGTGCGCTGCTGGGTGACGAGTGGCTCTCCGGCGCCGCGGCTCGACACCTCGAACAGCCCCTGGCTCCAGCCGTGGGGCACGAAGACGTCACCGCGGGCCTCGAGCAGCACGACGAGCTCCTGACCGACGGTGAAGCGGGGGGCGCCCTCGACCCGCTGGCCCACCCGGCCCACCACGCCGCCCGGGACGATCACGAGCAGCTCGCGCTGGCCCGGGCCCTTCCACCCCTCGAGCACCGACAGGGTGACGTCGGTGACGATGCGCGCGCCGTCGGGTGTCCACCGCGCGTTCACCGCGCTCACCTTGACTCGCGCGATGGTGTCGGCGCCGTCGATGAGCGCGTCGAGCGGCAGGTGCCGTACGGTGCTGGCCCGCGCGAAGGGGGCGACGAGGAGGGCCGCGAGCAGCGTGAGGGCGCGGCGGCGTCGCGACAGCACCAGGGCCGCGAGGGCCAGCATCGGCGCGGCCGGGAGCGACGTGCAGCCCGTCGACGCGGCTGGCCCCAGGGCGTCGGGCACGGGGGGCGTCACGCAGTCGTCGGGGCCGAATTCGGGCGAGTAGGCCGCGCACAGGAACGAGCGCGTCCCGGTGTCGACGCTGCGCTTGCGGCGCTCTCCCATGGGTGACGTCTCATTCATCGTCGAGTTGGGCGCGCTCGTGTGCCCCAGCCCGAGGAAGTGCCCCACCTCGTGCGTCGCGGTGTTCTGAATGTCGTTGGCCACACACCGCGTGCTGACGGCGCCGGGCTCGCAGATGGGAGCGTCGACGACCGAGAAGACGTGGTCGGCCCCGTTGAGCTCGATGTCGGCGTCGAAGATCCGGCCCGTCTCGGCATCGAACGAGACGGTGGTGGTGCCCAGCAGGCTCGACGGCTGATCCCAGCAGTCGAAGGTGTTCGCGCAGGTTCCTTCACGCCAGCAGGCATGGTTGGCCGGAGCGGCCCGGCTACAGGCCCGATGGCGAAACAACACGAGGTTCGTGTTCGCGCCCGTGGTGGTGGCGCCGGTGCGCCTCGTCGTCACCCGGGGGCCCTCGAAGACGTTCAGCATCGAGCACTGCATCGCGTCGTTCCACGCGCTGAAGGCCGCGCTCACCGCCGCGAGCGAGGCCTGGGCGCCGACCGCCGGCAGCCCGCCGCTGCTCTGCTGGAAGTTCAGCACCGGGCCTTCCCACCACAGGCAGGGCCCGTGCTCGTCGGCCGTCGCCATCGTGCGCACGAAGGGCTGCGCCAGCACCACCGTCATCACCACCGACAGCATCACCGCACCTCACAGGAATCGCCTGGCGACGGGCAGATGGCGATGTCGAGCCCCGGCCCGCAGTCGCACGCGCCGCCGTCGGCGATGTCTTCGAGAATGTCGTCCCCTTCACCGCCCGCCAGGGTGTCGTTGCCCGGGCCTCCCGACAACACGTCACGGCCGCCCAGGCCCGAGAGGGTGTCGTCTCCGCCGTTCCCATTGAGCTCGTTCGCGTCCGCGTTCCCGGTGAGGGTGTCGTTCGCGTTGCCTCCGTCGACCCGCTCGACGTCGGCCTCGACGTCGTCACCCTCGGAGGCTGCGCCGTCGTTGGCCGCGCCGTCGAGCGAAACGGTGAGGGCCGTGGTGCGGGCCGAGTAGTCGACCCGGTCGAAGCCCGCGCCGCCCACCAGCACGTCTGCGCCGTTCGCCATGGCGCCCTCGTCGAAGACGTCGTCGCCGTCACCGCCGGTGAGCGTGTCGTTGCCGGCGCCCCCGACGAGGCGGTTGGCCAGCGCGTTGCCCGTCAGCGTGTCGGCGCCGGTGCCGCCCTCGACGTTCTCGACGTCGGTCAGGCTGTCACCTTCCATCGACGCGCCATTGCCCGTGGTTGCGACGCCGGGCGCGCCGAGCGAGACCGTCACCGCGACGGTGCGCTCCGAGTAGGTGACGGTGTCGGTGCCCGCGCCACCCAGCACCGTGTCGGCGCCGCCTCCCGGCCGGAGCACGTCGTCGCCCGCCTCGCCCTCGAGGGTGTCGGCTCCCGCGTTGCCGGTGATGGTGTCGTCGCCCGCGCCTCCGCGGAGCGTGCAGCCGGCGGTGATGGAGCAGGTGAGGGTGTCTGCGTGGGCCGAGCCGATCACCACCTCGACGTCGTCCCGCACGTCGTCGCCTTCCGACACGTCACCGTCGTTCGCACCACTCCCGACGGTGACCGTCACGGCCATCGCCCGGCTCGAGTACCGCACCGTGTCGGCGCCGGTGCCCCCGTTGAAGACGTCACCGCCGTTGGCCGAGGTCCCCTCGTCGAAGGTGTCGTCTCCAGCGTCCCCGAAGGCCGAGTCGGCGCCGGGGCTGCCGACGATGAGATCGGCGTCGGCCCCGCCGCGCAGCACGTCGGCCCCCTCACCGCCCGTGAGGGAATCGTCGCCAGCACCGCCTTCGAGCGTCAGGGCGCGCTGCGACGCGAGCCCCGACGAGTAATAGCTGGCCCGGAGCCAGCTCGGGTGCAGCCCCGAGCCGCTCAGCACGTCAGCGCCTCCGCCACCCGACAAGGTGAGGGCCTCGACGCCCGTCATGCTCACGTCCTTGAACAGGTCCTGGTTGACGATGACCCAGTCGTCGGTGGCCGTTCGGCCGGCGATGAGGGCGTCGGCGTTCGCCGAACCGACGAGCTGCACGGTGTCGCTGCCCGCGCCCAGCGCGATGGTGATGCCGCCCCCGGTCGAGCTGCCGAGCGCGAAGAAGCCGTTGGTGCCGTCGACGATCAGCGTCTCGTCGGTCGCGTCACCCGGGCTCTGAACGCTCACCGTGATGCGCCGGGTGTTCGCCTGGGTCGCCGCGCCGCAGGCCTGCCCGTTCACCAGCAGCGCCCCGGCCCCGTCCAGGGTCAGCGTCGCCGTCTCGTTCGCCGAGAGGACGACGGAGACCACGTTGTTCGACAGCGCGCAGGGCTGGGCGAGGGCGAGCGTCTCGTCGGCCGGGGTGATGGGGACGGTGGCGGGCGTGGAAGGGCGCGGTGCTCCACACGAGAGCGTCAGCCCGCACCACAACGCGACGAGGGCACGGCCACCGGCGAGGCGCATCGGAAGAGTCCCACCCCTGCTCGAAACGACGAAGCGCCGGTCACCCGCTCGAGGTGACCGGCGCTCCTGTCTTCGTCACGTCACGTCAGGCCGCTTAAGGCCCCGTCGGCTCAGCCTTCGCAGTCGTTGGCCGAGTTGGTCGTAGTGCCGCCGGGCAGGAGAATGTCGTTGCCTGCGCCGCAGGTGACGGTGTTGGTGCCGGCGCCCGGCTCGATGATGTCGTCGCCCGCCGCGCTGTCGATGGTGTCGTCGCCGTCGCCGCCCTCGATGAGGTTGTTCTCGGCGTTGCCGGTGACGGTGTCGTTGCCGCCACCACAGATCAGGTTCTCGACGTTCTGGAACGAGTCACCCTCGCCCGACTGGCCATTCGTGTTGGGAATGCCGGCGTCCGGCAGCAGCTCGAGCGTCAGGGTGAGCGCCGCGGTGCGGCCGCTGTAGCTGACCGTGTCGGAGCCTGCCTCGCCGTTGATCGTGTCGTCCCCGTCGTCGCCCATCAGGCCCGAGAAGAACTGGAAGAAGGTGTCGGCGCCCGCGCCACCCAGCAGCGTGTCGTCACCTGCGCCGCCCGTGATGCCGTTGTCCAGGTCGTTGCCGGTGAGCGCGTCGTTGCCCGAGCCACCGATGACGTTCTCGCAGGCCGCGATCGAGTCGTTCTCGTCGACGCCGCCGTCGGCGAGCAGGGTGCCGTTCGGCGACGAGGCCGCGCCAGCCGCGCCCAGCGTCACGCTCACCGCGCTCGACCGGTCCGAGTACGAGATGGTGTCGGTGTCGGCGCCGCACGCGATGGTGTCGTCGCCCAGCCCGGGAACGATGGTGTCGTTGCCGGCGCCACCGTTGAGCGTGTCGGCCAGCTCGCCACCCGTGATCGAATCGGCGCCCGCGTTGCCGTTGATGGTGCAGCCGGCGTCCGCCGCGCAGACGAAGGTGTCGTCGGCCGAGCCGCCGTTCACCTGCTCGACGTCGTTGGCGATGGTCGAGTTCTCGCCGGACTCGCCGCAGACCGCGCCGCCGCCGATGGTGCACGTCACCGCGAGGGTACGGCCCGAGTAGTCACAGACGTCGGCGCCAGCGCCGCCGTTGAAGGTGATCGAGCTGCCCGCCTTCGCCGCGCCGCCGTTGAGCGTGTCGTCGCCCTCGCCGCCCCAGAAGACGAGCGACGGGCCCGTGCCCGAGAGCACCCGGCCGTACGGAGTCCCGCCCACGCCCGCGTCACCCTGGCCGCCCGTGCGCACCACGTCGTTGCCGGGCCCGGTCGAGACGACGACCGCCTCGACGCCCGTGAACGAGATGGCCCGGTGCCCCGGGTTGGTGGTGCCGTTGATACCGACGGCGATGGCGTAGATGCCGTTGCTGCCCGCGTCGGCGACCGTCGTCGCGAAGAGGAAGTTGTCGACGCCGTTGGTGCCGCGGAAGCGCAGCGAGTCGCCGCTGCCGTTGCGCAGGTCGACGTTGATGCCGACGACGCTCGCGCTGCCCAGCGCGAAGGTGCCGTTGAGGTAGTCGATGATGACGGTCTCGCTGCCGCCGTCATTGGGGCTCGTGACGCTGATGCGCTGGGTGTTGCTGCCGGCGTTGCCGCAGATGGTGCCGTTGACGGTGATGCCAAAGCCGCCGTCACCGAGGCCCGTACGCGAGATGAGGGCGTACTCGCCGCCCGACAGGTTGACGCTCATGAGGCCGCCGTCGGTCGAGAAGGTGCAGGGCTGCGCGAGCTGCTGCAGGTTGCCTTCGACCTCGTCGATGCCAGGGAAGCGCCCCGGCGCCGGCCGGTTGTCCGACGGGGTCGTCGGATCGTTCGTCTTCGGTTCCACGCCACACGCCCACACGCCGATGGCGGCGAGCGCTCCCACCACACTCCACAACATCGTTGCTCGGTTCTTCATGATTCCCCTCTTGGGCTCGCAAGCCCGTGGTCTGGACACGTCACGCCTTCGGCGCTCACCGCCGATGCGGGCGTGCAGTGCGAGGGGCGGGCCAGCGGCGATCAGGAACGATCGCCGCGGCTTGCGAGACCTGCCCGGTGGGTCGCCCCCAACCGAGGGGTGAGCACACACCGGCGAATCATGCCGGGTCGGGCGGGCGACACGTCACTTCGCTGGCGCCGCCTCGGGGAGCTTGTCCTTCGAGGGCGCCGCGTCCTTCACCGGCGCGGCCACGTCCTTGTACGCCGGAGCGTTCGCGCCCAGCACGGTGGTCGAGCGCACCGCCTGCGGAAGGAAGTCGAGCTTGCCGAAGTACCAGAGGCCCGCGAGCAGCACGATGGCGGCCACCGTCAGGTACAGGCCCCAGGGCTTTCGTTCTTCGGCGAACGGGTCGATGGTGTCGAGCCTCGAGCCGGCGGGGAGCGCGGCGGTGCGCGTGAGGGACCCACCGAAGGGCACGTTCAGGCGCGCGTTGGCGTTGACCGCCCAGCCGTTGGCGTCGAGCAGCGGGCCGATGTTGCGCTGCCGCAGCTTGAGCCAGGCGATCAGCATCGAGGGCCCGCTGATGAGCAGGAAGAGCCCCACGACGCCCAGCGGCATCCACAGGCCGAGCCCGAAGAAGGCCTCGAGGAGCGCGCCGAGCGCGGCGGTGATGCCACCGACGGCGACGCCGAGGGCCGCCACCACCCCGACGTCGAACTTCTTCTCGGGAGGCTTCGCGGTGCCGGCTTCGGCCGACTTCTCGACCGCGGCGGCCTTGGCGGTGAGCTTCTCGTTGGCGTCGGCGTCGGCGGCTTGAGCGCGCTTGGCGACCTGCTCCTCGACGAAGCGGATCAGCTTCTTGTAGGGGCTCCAGAAGGCCTGGCGGATGGAGATCGGGTTGTCGACGATCTTCGTGATGGTGGCGTCCCAGTCCTTGCCGTCGCGGTCGTAGAAGACGCCGTTGCGGCCCACCATGAGGTTGTCCGAGTCGCCGGCGGTGAAGGCGGCGGCCACCGTCATCTTCTCGCCCGAGGCGGGGCGTACGCAGTCGACGTAGGCGAGGTAGGCGCGCGAGAGCGGCGCCATGGTGCCGTGCTTCCCGGCGTCTTCGACCCGAATGCACAGCTCGCACGCGCGCTGATCGAGGAACAGGGTGCCCACCTGGAAGATGGCCTTGTCCTTGCGCTCGTAGAA
>JALOQF010000397.1 GCA_025459425.1 Myxococcaceae bacterium
CCTCGGCCCCAGCCTGCCGCTCGAGCGCGCGCGCTCCCTCGTCGAGGCCACCTTCCTGCCGCCTGCGCGACAGGGCGACGTCTTCCGTGCGCTCGCCCGGCGGCCGCGCGTCGTCGTCCTCATCGACGGGGTCTTCGAGGCCGTGCCCTCGGTGTGGCACCACGAGCTCCGCGCGGCGTTGGCGAGCGGCGCCCACGTGCTGGGGGCTTCCAGCATGGGCGCCCTGCGCGCGGCCGAGCTCGAGCGCTTCGGCATGAAGCCCGTGGGCCGCATCGCGAAGGCCTACGCCAGCGGGGAGCGCATCGACGACGCCGACGTGGTGCTGCTCCACGGCGATGCCGACAGCGGGTACCGCCCCCTCACGGTGCCGCTCGTCAACGTGCAGGCCACGCTGGCCCACGCCGTCGAGGCAGGCGTGCTGTCGCGCGCCGAGCAGCGGAGCCTCGAGCGCCGCGCCGCCGAGACCTTCTACCAATCGCGCACCTGGCGGGGCCTGCTCGAGGGCATGACGCGCTGGAGCGCGTCGCGGCGACACGACGTGCTGGCGTGGGTCCGCGGCAACGGAGTCGACCAGAAGGCCCTCGACGCGGTCGAGGCGCTCGAGTTCGCCGCCCAGCTCGCGAGCGATCGGTCCGCGCTTCGTGCTCGGCCCCTGCGGCTGTCGTCCTTCGTGCGCCGGCGCCGCCTCGTCGACGTCGACGCAGCCCGGGTGGCCGCGCTGGAGCGACGGGACGACGCCGAGGCGCTCGCGACCCAGGGTTTGCGGCGACTGCTCCTCGCCGAGTTCGCGGCCATGGCGGGCCTCGTGCCGGGTGAAGACGACGTGGCCGAGGCCCTGCTCGACGTCGACGGCACCGGCCTTGCGGCCGATGTCCACCTCTCGCTCGCGCGCGCGCTCGCCCGAGAACGACTGGTGCTGCGCGCGCCGGAGCGGTTCGTCGCCGATGGGCCTTCCCGCATCGAGGGGCTCGAGCTCGAGGCGCGACTGGGGCGCCAGCCCGGGAAGGCTCCCAGGCGCAGCCGGCGGCGCTAGAGTCACCACGCCGGATGCGCATCGTCAGCTACAACGTTCGCTACTTCGGGCACGCGCTCAAGGGGCTCGCCAGCACCGCGAGCTCGAAGCAGCGCATCGCCGAGGCCATCGCGGGGCTCTCTCCGCTCGCCGACGTGGTGGCGCTCCAGGAGGTCGAGACGAAGTCCATCCGGTCCTCTGCGGCGCATCGGGGTGGAGCCCCACACGAGACGCAGCTCGAGGCGTTCATGCGGCACCTCTCGGCCGCCATGGAGCGCGCCGGGCACGTCATGCCGTACCGCGCCTTCTACTTCCCCGCGCACGTCTACGGCGTCGGGCCGCTCAAGGTGTACACGACGGGCCTGGCGATGCTGGTGAATCAGCAGACCGTCGGCGTGCTCAAGGGCAACTCGCACGAGCCCTTCGACATCACCCACCGCACGCCGGCCACCATCAAGCGCATCAAGCAGACGCGCATCGCGGCGCACCTGCACCTCGAGGACGCCAGCGGCCGGGCGTTTCACCTCTTCCACACCCACCTGTCGCTGCCGACGCCCTGGGCGAAGGAGTACTGGAGCCAGAAGGTGAAGATGGGCTTCGGGGCCAATCAGCTCGCCGAGGCCACCCGGGTGGCCGAGTACGCGCGTCACGTCTCGCGCAGCGAGCCGTACCTCATCGTCGGTGACTTCAACTCGGCCCCCTCGACGCCCGTGTACCGGCTGCTCACCGAGCAGGAGAAGCTCCACGGCGCGCAGGAGGTGCTGAAGCAGATCGACGCCTCGCGCCCCGACTCGTTCGCCACCGCGGGCTTCCTGCAGCTGCGCATGCACCTCGATCACGTGTTCGGCCACGGCGTCGAGTTCGCCGATCTCGTCGACACCCACGCCTTCGGCGACGAGGCCAGCCGCTTTCATGGCCTGTCGGATCACGTGCCGCTCATCACCCGGTTCGAGCCGAAGCGCTGACGCGCACCGACTCATCGTCGCAGCGGTTGGCGCGAATCGAGGTCGAGCAACTGATAGGCGCCGGGCGGCGCGTGCAGCATGCCCCCGTCGGTGAAGTAGAGCCGCGCGTCGGGGGCACACCCTGGCTGGTACCGCACGGTGTCGCCGTCGACGACGAGCGTTCGCAGCGGGCCGTCGAGCGCGGGAGTCGCGGGGCTCCACCCGGGCATCAGCTCGCGGCACTTGGCGTCACGAACGTGGCCGATGGCCTGCGGGAACGCAGCCGGGAGTCGTCTCGGGTCGAACCGTCGGCGCGGCGGGCCGTCGAGCCTGTCGGGAGCCTGCGTCGTCGGATCGCACGGCCGATGGTAGAGCACGCCGCGGCCCTCTCCCCGCGCGGCCGAGCCCGGTTGGTGGAGCGGCGCGAGGTCGAGCGGGCCGCTGGTCCACGGGTCGAGGCGCGCGTCGAGGAAGGCGTTGAGGCTCGCCGCCGCGGCCGCCGCATCGGGTGGCGTGGCGCCGATGGAGGCGAAGTCTTCTTCGGTGACGCCCGCGTGGACCAACAGGAGCCCGCGGTGGTGCGCGGCCAGCCGCAGCCGGCGCGTCTTCAGGAGCTCGGTGACGAGCACGCGTTGCGAGGCCGTGAAGCACGAGTAGTCGCGCGCCAGGCACTCGGCGTCGGGCACGCTCGGGTACTTCGCGAGGAAGGCCGTCTCGTCGCCCGGGCGCTCGTACAGGGCTCTCGCCGCGCGGTGCGCCTCGAGGAAGGCTTCGTCGCTGAAGTCGAACAGCTCCATCACGCGGCTGACGTCGTGGTTGCCGACGAGAATCGTCGCCTGCTCGGGCGGGTGCGAGGCGAGCCACGCCAGAATGGACTCGCCCTCGATGGCCGCCCGCTCGCGCTGCTCGGGCTTGCCGAAGTCGAAGTGGTCTCCCATCGACACGAGGTGCACGTCGCGCCGCAGCCGGCCATCGTCGCCCAGCAGGCCGTGCCCATCGAGCACGCGCAGGAACGTCTCGAAGGGAGCCTGCGGGTCTCCAACGGCGACGTGGCGCATGCCGCGCATTGTCCTCGAAGCGTGGCGTCCATGGTACGCGGCGCGTGTGTGGACGTGGCTCCTCCTCGGCGGCTCGGCGTTCCTCGCCGGAGGCATCAACGCCATCGCGGGCGGCGGCACCTTTCTCACCTTTCCAGCGCTCGTCTTCACCGGCACGGCGCCGCTGACCGCCAACGCCACCAGCACCGTGGCGCTCTGGCCGGGCTCGGTGGCGAGCGCGTGGGGCTACCGGAGCGTCTTCTCGGAGGAGCGCCGCGCTCTGGTGCCGCTCGTCGGCGTGAGCCTCGTCGGCGGGCTGCTCGGCGCGGTGGCGGCGCTGAAGACACCGGGGGACACCTTCGCGCGGCTGGTGCCCTTCCTCGTGCTCTTCGGGGCGCTCCTCTTCACCTTCGGGGAGCGGCTGCGCGCGTGGCTCGGCCGCTTCGGAGCGCCGAAGCCCTGGGTCGTCGTCGCCGCGCAGGTGCCCATCAGCCTCTACGGCGGCTACCTCGGCGGCGGCATCGGCCTGTTGATGCTCGCGGCGCTCACCTTGCTCGGCGGTGGCAGAGACCTCAACCGGCTCAACGGCCTCAAGTCGGTGCTGGGGCTCGCCATCAACCTCACCGCGACGCTGACCTTCGTCGCGTCGGGCCTCGTCGAGTGGGACCGGGCCCTGGTGATGGCCGGCGCGGCGTCGGCGGGTGGTTACCTTGCGGCTACGTTCGCGCTCCGGCTCGAGGTGCGCGTGGTGAAACGACTCGTCATCGCCATCGGCTGGGCCATGACGGCGCTCTTCTTCGTCAAGACGTTCGGGTGAGCGTCACGGCTCGGCGCCCTGCACGTGCGTGAAGCTGCTCGGCACGGCGGTGCACAGCTTCGGCTCGCACGAGGTGCCGGTGGTGCCGGCGATGATGCTGACGCGCGGTTGGTTCACCGTCAGCGCGCCGGGCGTCGCGAAGGCCGTCACGGCCCAGGTGCACCCATCGGCCTGCACGTTCTCTTCGCTGGCTCCGCAGACGAAGCGGTTCTCAGGGGCATAGCCGCGCTGGCACGACAGCGGTCTCTGCCCACCCATGAGGGCCTGGGCGCCGTTGATGACGAGCGTTCCTCCGCCGCCGAAGCGCGCGACGACGGCCTCGGGGCACGGGCCCTCCGTCGTCCACGAGGGGATTGTCCACCGTTGTTCGACCGGCGGATCCTTCGGGAAGAACAGGCCGCACAGCCACGAGTTGCCGTTCTTCTTCACCTTGTCGCTGCAGTCGTCGGTGGTGGTGCTGAAGCGGCCCTCGACCTTGTGGTTCTGGTCCGACGTGCCGGTGAAGGTGCCCTCGATGCGAAACGGAAACGCGCCGCTGTTCTGCCATTGCACCCGGTCGACCGAGACGGTGAGGCTGAGCGGGCGTGCCGACGCCACGGTGTCGGCGCCCAGGTGCAGGTTTCCGCTCGACCCGTACCGGCCCGGCTGGAGAGGGAAGAGCCCCAGCGAGAGCCCCAGCGGCACGTCCTTGTTCCAGGTGCCGATGTCGGGGAACGACGCGGTGGCGCGGCCCGAGCCCGAGTAGAGGAAGCCCGACTCGCCCGAGAGCGTCTGCCGCCGCACCGTGCCGTCTGGCATCGTGAGCGTCAGCTCGAGCGACTTCGAGCCACCCCCGCCACAGCCAGCCACCGCTACCACGACGACGAGCCCCAGCGCGCGCACCACGGGCCTCACACCTCGGCGACGTTGCCCGCGTAGAAGCCGTCGAGCAGCTCCTTGTACTTGGTCTCGACGGCCTTGCGCTTGAGCTTGAGGCTCGGCGTCAGGTCGCCCGCGTCGAGCGTCAGGTCCTTCGGCAGAATCGCGAAGTTCTTGATCGACTCGTAGCTGGCGAGGTTCTTGTTGAGGTCCTGGATGAAGGGCTTCATGAGCGCGTGGGTGCGCGGGTCCTTCACGATCTCGTCGTAGCCGCCGGTGACGCCGTTGTCCTTCGCCCAGGCGGTGATGGCCTCGGGGTCGAGCGCGACGAGCATGACGCAGAAGTTCCGGTTGTTGCCGTGCACCAGCACGTTCGAGACGTACGGGCAGAGCGCCTTGAACTGGCCCTCGATGTTCTGCGGCGCGACGTACTTGCCGCCCGACGTCTTGATGAGGTCCTTCTTGCGGTCGGTGATCTTGAGCCGCCCCGCCGAGTCGACCTCGCCGATGTCGCCGGTGAGGAGCCAGCCGTCGCGCAGCGTCGCGGCCGTCTCTTCGGGCTTGTTGTGGTACCCGCGCATGATGCCGCGGCCCTTGATGAGGATCTCGCCGTCCGGCTCGATCTTCAGCTGCGTGCCGGGCAGCGGCGGGCCGACGGTGCCGAAGGCGTAGCCCACCGGGCGGTTCACGAACGACGCGGCGCTCGACTCGGTGAGGCCGTACCCCTCGAGAATGAGAACGCCGGCGGCGTGGAAGAACTCGGCCATCTCGCGCGACAGCGGCGCCGAGCCCGAGACGAAGTAGCGCAGGCGGCCGCCGAAGCGGTCCTGAAGCTTCGAGAAGACGAGCTTCGTCGCGAGGTTGTTCTTGATGGCGAGCAGGCCCGACGGCTCCTGGCCCTGCTGGCGCAGCTTCGACACCTCGCGGCCCACCTCGAAGGCCCATTTGAAGATGGAGTACTTGAGCCCGCCGCCCTTCTTCGCGCCGTCGACCACCTTGTTGTAGACCTTCTCGAAGATGCGCGGCACCGCCGCCACGAAGGTCGGCTTCACCTGCCCGAGGTTGTCGACGATCTTGTCCACCCGGCCGTCGACGGCGGTGTGGAAGCCGATGGCGAGCTGGGCGACCTCGAGCACCTTGCCGAACGAGTGCGCCAGCGGCAGCCAGAGGAACTGCACGTCGTCTTCGACGATGAGCTTCATCTCCTTGATGGCCTCGCCCTCGTAGACCCAGCAGTCATGGGTGAGGATGACGCCCTTGGGCTTCCCGGTGGTGCCCGAGGTGTAGATGAGGGTGGCGATGCCGTCGTTCTTCGCCTGCTTCGTCACCGCCTCGTACTCGGCCTGGCTGGCGGCCTTGCCGGCGGCCTGCAGCTCGTCGAGGGTGATGACGAAGCCGTCGCCGCTGGCCTTGCCCTCGAAGACGACCACCTTCTTGAGGCCGGGCATGTGCGAGCGCACCGACAACAGCTTCTTCACCTGCTCCTCGTTCTCGGCGAAGGCCATCACCGAGCCCGAGTCCGAGACGATGTAGGCGCAGTCGTCGGCGAGGCTCGAGGGGTAGATGGTGGTGGTGGCGCCGGCCGCGCAGAGAATGCCCATGTCGGCGGCGATCCACTCGTAGCGGGTGCCCGCGAGAATGGCGACGCGCTGCTCGGCCTCGAGCCCGAAGGCCTTGAGGCCCATGGCGATCTGCTTCACCTGCTCGCCGAACTCCTTCCACGACACCGTCTTCCAGCCGCTGCC
>JALOQF010000074.1 GCA_025459425.1 Myxococcaceae bacterium
CGCAGGGCTTCGCGCCGGGGCGAGCCGGGTCGAACAGCTCGGCATTGACCGCACACGGGCCTTCTTGGCGTCGGCCGACCTCGGGGTGCTCCTCGCACCGGCCGGGAGTCCCGACGACCTCGTCGAGCCGTGGCGTCGCGAACTTCACGCCCCTCGCCGCCTCGACGTGGGCACCCGCGCCGACGTCGAACGTTCCACGTGGAACAGCACGCTTCGGGTGAGTGGGCTGACCGGTGCTGGAGTGAACGAACTGCTCGTGGCCATCGCAGACCGCGTGCTGGGCGACGTCGAGCGCGCGCCTCCCCTGGCGACCGAACGTCACCTCGAGGGGCTCACGCGCGTCCGAGAGGCGCTCGAGCGCGCGACGCAGCGACTGACCCACGACACCCTCGACCTCGTCGGCGCCGAGGTGGGCCTGGCCCTGGCCGAAGTCGGTCGGCTCCTGGGCCTCGATGTCGAACGCACCCGGCTCGACGCGCTCTTCAGCAGGTTCTGCATCGGGAAGTAGGCGTCGAGCTGGCGCATGCGCTGGGGACGCACCGCTCAAGGGCCTTGGGAACGTCAGCACCGAGTCACAACCTCGCGGGTGACAAGCGAGCGGGCGAAGCGAGTGTTCGGCTCCATTCGCATCCTCGAAGCGCTCGACCGCCTCGGCGCGTCGCTCCGACCGACAGGTCGCTCAGGAACGCCACCGCCACGCATGAGCGTGCTTGCGACGCCGGACGAGAAGGCGTGATGCTCCACTCAGGGCCTGGGCCGTCCGACGCGCTGCTGCGACCGGCACGTCGCGCAGGAAGTCCACCAACCAGGGCGACGCCGGACGAGACACACTCACGGAGCCTCGAAGCAGTCGACCGCTTCGCCGCGCCACGCCGTACGGCAGGTTGCTCAGGAACGCCACCAGGCACGAACGAGCGCCCGGCGAGACGGCCTCACACTCCACTTTGCACTTCGGACCGCTCGACCGCCTCGTCGCTATGAGCGACAGGTCGCGCAGGTTCGCCACCAGTCACGCACGAGCACCTTGGCGACGCCCGTTGAGACGGCCTCACCTCCCCTTCGCACCTCGAACCGTTCGACCGCTTCGGCGCGACACTCCGAACGGGAGCTCGCTCAGGAACGCCACCAACCACGAATGAGCGCCTTGTCGACGCCCGTCGAGGCTGCCTCACACTTCACTTCGCACCTCGAACCGCTCGACCGCTTCGCCGCGACACTCCGAATGGAGCTCGCTCAGGAACGCCACCAACCACGAATGAGCGCCTTGGCGACGCCCGTCGAGGCGGCCTCACACTTCACTTCACACCTCGAACCGCTCGCCCACATCGGCGCGTCCCTCTGACCGACAGGTCTCACAGGCACCACCAGCCACGAATGACCGCCTTGGAGACGCCCGTCGAGACGGCCTCACGCTTCACTTCGGACCTCGAAGCGGTCGACCACCTCGACGCGCTGCTGCGGCCGGAAGGTCGCGCAGGCACGCCACCAGCCGTACCTGAAGGCCCTGGCGTCGCAGCGCTCATGACCAGCGGGTCACGCAGAGAAGGTCCTACGAGGGTCGACGGACAGCGCCTCGTGGCCTGCACGCCTCGGCGACTTCTCCGAAGGCGGCGTCTGGGTGGACCTCGCGCGCCAGGCCAGCGCACCTGCCAGCGTTCCACTCGTCGGCGGTCCTCCGGGGGGCGGCAACCGCTGGAGCTCCGCGACGGCGTCTCGGGTGCGTGAGCAACGCCGAAGAACCCGCACGAGCCAGATGCGGAGAGCGTCGTCTGTGTTCCCTTCACTCCAACCACCCCCGCATGGCACCACGAAAGACGGGAGCCGATCGGCCATCGCCAGGCGCCGAACCAGCGCCTCCACGCGAGACCCGCGGGACAGAATCAGGCCCTGCCCTCCTCAACTGCCCAGGACAGGCGGCGATGAACCGCATGAACGCCACGAGGGGAACACCCGCCGTCTGCACTCGCGAACAGCCATTCACTTCAGGCCCACAACGCTCGTCATCAATGACGCAACTCGCCGCTGGCCTCCCAGTGGAGCCGACGAGATTTTCCGCGCACGCCCTCCCTGGGCGTTCCGGCGCGAGACGTCCTGACTGCGTGCCGGTCTGCAACTCCGACGACGCGCTCCGAGACGGCCCCACGCGCGCGACGGCTCGCAGCTTCCGCGACCTGCCTGACGTGCGCTCCGACGGGTTCAACGGCGGCGACGAATTCTCCACCGACGGCCTCGCGAAACGAGGAACAACCCCCTGGCGAGACTGAAGGCCACCAACGCGAACCCAGCCGGCGGAAGCACTTCGTCGATGAAGAAGAGAAAGGCCTCACTTGGCCCCTTTTCACCGAACAACTCCGGAAGCGGAACGAACAACACCAGGCAGACGACGACCAGCAGCGCCAGGCCGAACACGAGCCAGTACGCCCCGACTACCAGCGCGTCGCCGGTCAGCCCGAGTTCGGTCACCGAGAACAAGCCCGGAGCCAGGGGGTTCGTCGTCAACGACACGTTCGCCTCGGGCAGGTCAGAGGGCACTGGCGCACCCGGCAACGAGTTCACCAGGACACGTGCAGACTCGTCGTCGAGCCCACGCTCGCGGAGCGCGGCGCGAATGATCTCGCGCGACTGGCCCAGCCCGTGCCGTCGAAGGGCTTCGTCGAAGGGCGTCTCTTCGGCAGCGCGCGGCTCCATGCGCCACACGAAACGGGCGCGACGGCCCGATGTCAACTCGGCGTGTGTTTCACGTGGAACACGACTGACCGCTCGCGCGAGCACGGCGTTGCGCAGCGCGATTGCAGCCTCTACACGAAGCGAATGGCATTCGATGTCATCGTCGTCGGCCTCGGACACGCCGGGTGCGAAGCAGCGCTCGCTGGGGCCAGAATGGGCCTTCGGGTCGCCGCCATCACGCTCGACCTCGAACGCGCCGGGGTCATGTCGTGCAACCCTGCCATCGGAGGCACCGCCAAGGGCCATCTCGTGCGCGAGCTCGATGCCCTCGGCGGTCAGATGGCTCGCAACGCCGATGCGGCAGGAACCCACTTCGTCACCCTCAACGCCTCGAAGGGCCCGGCCGTTCAGGCGACCCGTGTGCTGTGCGACCGTGACGGCTACGCCCGCGCCGCTCAGGCTGCGCTCCAACGCCAGGAGCGCCTCACCATCGTGAACGGGCACGTCACCGGTCTCGTGCTCGAGCCGAACGGGGGGCAGCAGCGTTGCCGTGGAGTCCAGCTCGCAGGCGGCGAGGTCATCGAAGGCGAGGCCGTGGTGCTGACCACCGGCACGTTCCTTCAGGCCGTGTTGCACCGGGGCGAGCACCAGGAAGTTGGAGGACGGCTGGGTGACGGGGCCGCCGTGGGGCTGTCTTCGGCGCTCCGCGCTGCGGGGTTCGAGCTGTCCCGCTTCAAGACCGGCACGCCCGCAAGGCTCCGGCGTGCCTCCATCGACTTCACCCGCTGCCAACGTCAACCGTCGGAGCCACCGCGGCCCTTCTCCGCCTGGACGGCGTCGACGGACCTTCCCACGCGAGCGCTCGTCGACTGCTTCGTCACCCACACCACCGACACGACCCATCGGTTGGTTCGCAGCGCCCTCCCCCGCTCCCCCTTGTTCCAGGGCCGAATCGAGGGGCGTGGGCCGCGGTACTGCCCCAGCCTCGAAGACAAGGTGGCTCGGTTCTCCCACCGCCCAAGGCACACCGTCTTTCTCGAGCCCGAAGGGCCTGAGTCGCCCCTGGTCTACCCTGCGGGGCTCAGCACGAGCCTGCCAGACGACGTCCAGCTGGAGATGCTGCGCTCAATTCCCGGTCTCGAGGCGGTCGAGGTGGAGCGCTATGGCTATGCCGTCGAGTACGACTTCGCGCCTCCGACCCAGTTGCTGCCGTCGCTCGAGACCCGCCAGGTCGGCGGCCTGTTCTTCGCTGGCCAGTTGAACGGAACGTCGGGCTACGAAGAGGCCGCCGTTCAAGGGTTGTTGGCTGGAATCAATGCGGCGCTGGCCGTTCAGAAAGCGCCAGCCCTGGTGCTTCGGCGTGACGAGGCCCACGCCGGGGTGCTGGTCGACGACCTCGTCAGGCTGGGCGTCGACGAGCCCTTGCGGATGATGACGAGTCGTTCGGAGCACCGGCTCAAGCTCCGGGAAGCGACGGCCACGTGGCGGCTCGCGGCGCACGGGCATCGGGTGGGTCTGGTGACCCTTTCCCAACTCGAGGCCGTGACGGCAGAGGTCGACGCGGTGCACAGAGAGCTCGAGCGCCTCGAGCGACGGGGCCAGCGCCACCGGCTCCTGACCCCGGGAGCACGCTGGGAGGCCGTGACGGCTGACGACCCGGAGCGCCCCCACCTCACCCGGGCCGTCATCGACGCGGTCGAGGTCGAGGCGCGCTACGCCCCCTACATCGCGCAGGCCGAGGCGCAGTTGGCCCGTCAGGCCGCCCTCTTCGATGAGCTGCCCGTTCCAGCGACGCTGGACTTCGCCACCGTTCCGGGTCTTTCGAACGAAGCCCGCGAGCGCCTCCGACAGGCTCGCCCGCGCACCTTCGCCGAGCTTCGGCGTCTGCGCGGCATCACCCCGGCGGCTGCCACGCTCGTGCTCGTCCACTGCCGGCGGCTCCTCGTTTCACGTGAAACACGCCCCCCTGTGGAGAGACCTGTGGGGTCCGGGCCGCTTCTGCAAAGCTGAGGGGTTGTGACGACTGGGACTGTGGAGAACCTGGAGTTGCTCGTGCGGGAGGCCCTCCGCGGCCTCGCTCCGCTCGACGCTGACGCGCCAGCTCAGCTCGCCCTCTATGCTTCGGAATTGCTGAAGTGGAACCAGCGGGTGAACCTGACCGCCATCACGGCACCGGAAGAGGTAGTCGAGAAGCACCTCGTCGACTCACTGGCAGTCCTGCCTGAGCTCGATGCCCTTCAGCCTCGCACGGTGCTCGACCTGGGCGCTGGCGCGGGCCTGCCCGGCATCGTGTGGGCCATCGCACGACCATCGCTCCACCTCACCCTGGTGGACGCGGTGGCCAAGAAGGTGGCGTTCCTCAAGGCCGTGTCGGCACGGTTGGGCCTGGCGCCGAGGGTCCGGGCGACGCACGTGAGGCTCGGCGGGCAACCGGCGCTCGAACGGCTCGAGCCCGCCCAGGTGGTCGTCTCGCGGGCCTTCATGGACCTCGACGGGTGGCTCGACCTCGCGCGCCCGTACGTCGCCACCGACGGAGCCGTGATGGCCATGACGGGCCGGCATCTGGGGAGCACCGACCTGGAGTTGATTGGGCAGACGCACCGGTACCGACTCCGCTCGAGCCGTCAGTTCCGGCTCCCACGCTCCGGGGACGAGCGAGGCGTGAGCGTCTGGGTTCCTCACGAGCCGCGTGACCCCTGAACAAACGCCGTCGGCCATCTCGCGAACGACCGGTAGAACTGATGCGGCCGGGCTCTGCGAGGGAAGGTTGCGCCCCCTCACGGCTCCGGACGAGAGCTCCCCCACGTTCCGGAGGACGACCTGCCCCCCCCGAGAACTCGCGCGAGCCAGGGCATGGGGACCTGCCTGTCGACCCTTCGCCGCTCGCACAGCACGAGCGGGCCAGACGCGCGCAGGATTGAGAGAGGGGGGTTGCGCTGCCTGTCAGGGGCGTTCGGCCATGTTTCACGTGGAACACATCTCGAAGGCTCGCTCAGAGAACGTTGCGGGTGTGCCGCTCGGTCCACTTGGGACACCGACGCGGCGTTCCACGTGAAACAGCTCCACGCGCTGCAGACCCGTGCTGCCAGGTTTCGCGGGAGGACCCGAGCGATGTTCCACGTGAAACAACCTCCACCACCTCACGCGTGATGGGCCTGATGCGGCTCAGCTTCCGCGGGAGGACCCCAGAGCCGTTCCACCTGAACAGCCCAGGCCCCTCACGCGCGGCAGACCTGTGCGGCCGGGTTTCGGGGGAGGCCCCAGCGGTGTTCCACGTGAAACAACCTCCACCACCTCACGAGTCACGGGCGCCCGATGCGGCTCAGATTCCGAAAGAGGACCGCAGCGGCGTTCCACGTGAAACTGCTCCAGGCCCCTCACGCGCGGCAGCTCTGTTGTGCGGCCAGGTCCCTGGAAGGACCACAGCGGTGTTCCACGTGAAACAGCTTCACGCACGTCCCGAGCGGCTGTTTGCGCGAGAGAACCTGAGCGGTGGCGACGCCTTTCTGCAGCAACCGACCCAGATGCTTCTCGACCTCGTGAAGACTCCAAGGTGGCGGCCTCGCACTCGGGCTGCGCGATACGACTCCACGGACCTCGAGCAACGCCGCCCAGGTTGCGTGGGAGGATCGAGGCGCCGTTCCACGCAAGGCGGGCCCGAGCGAAGCGCTTCGTGTCGCCCGGAAGTCCTGTCCCTGGCGTTCCGCCGCCGCGCGTAGCAGCTCGGCGTCCCCGTCCGACACCATTCCCTTCGACAGGTCGAGCGAGTGAGCTGCGCGCTGCTGCCGTGGCTGCGCTCGTGTCCGAACCCATTCCATTCGGGCTCCGACCGACGGCCTCTCGAAACTCGAGAGGCTCGGTGGAGCGTCCATGTCCCTCTGGCCCAGCCAACACGCAACCCCTCGAATTCCATCGACGAACCGTCAGCACGCTTCCTGCTCGAGTCGCAGTCGGCCGCCATGAAGGCGGCCTCGACCAAGGAGCGGGGATGGGCGGCGTGGTGACCAGTATCTCTGTGGTGTTTCACGTGGAACAGCGACGCGTGCGGAGGGTGCGGAGGAAGGTGGCTCACGGGCTGCCGCCGCGCTTCTCGCCGCTGCCGGTCTCGCCTATGAGACCGCGCATGGGGCGAATCCTGGCGGTCTCGAATCAGAAGGGTGGGGTGGGGAAGACGACGACGGCCATCAACCTGGCCGCCTCGCTCGCGGCAGCGGAGCAGAAAACCCTGCTCATCGACCTCGACCCCCAGGGCAACGCCGGGTCGGGGCTCGGCATCGACCGCGCCACGCTCACGGGCAGCGTCTATGACTGCCTCGTCAACGACCGGCCACTCGGAGAGGTGGTGCAGCCGACCGAGCTGCGCTTCCTCGACGTCGCCCCGGCCACCCCCGACCTCACGGGCGCCGAGGTCGAGCTGGTGAACGTCGAAGCCCGAGAGCACCGCCTCAAACAAGCGCTCGCCGAGGTGGCGAAGTCGTACGACTACGTGCTCATCGACTGCCCGCCGTCACTCGGCCTCCTCACCCTCAATGCGCTGGTCGCCGCCGACGCCGTGCTCATTCCGCTGCAGTGCGAGTACTACGCGATGGAGGGCCTCGCGCAGCTGCTGTCGACGGTCGAAGCCGTTCAGGGCTCGCTCAACAAACGCCTCGAGGTCGAGGGCATCGTGCTCACCATGTTCGACCCCCGCGCCAACATCTCGCACCAGGTGGCCGACGAGGTGCGGCGCGTGTTCCCCAGGCTGGTCTTCGACGCCGTCATTCCCCGCAACGTGCGCCTCGCCGAGAGCCCGAGCTTCGGCAAGCCCGTGTTGCTCTATGACATCCGCTCCAAGGGCTGCGAGGCGTACCTCCAGCTCTCGCGCGAAGTCCTCCGCCGCCAGCCGCAGCGGCGCCGGCGCGGTCAGGTGGCCTGAATCATGCGCAAGAACTTGCTCATCTTCCTGGAGGACACCTCATGCCTGGCGTGGTGAAAGTGCTGACGACCGCCAACCGGAAGCCAGCCCTGGGTCGGGGCCTCGGCGCCTTGCTGCAACAAGAGGCGCGGCCGCCGGCGGCGGCTCCCGGAGGTGTCACCCGGCTGCCGCTCGACCAGATTCATGCCGACCGTGCCAACCCCCGCAAGACGTTCGACGAGGCGGCCCTCGAGGAGCTCGCCGTCTCGCTCAAGCACCAGGGCGTCTTGCAACCGGTGCTGGTGCGTCGGGACAGCCGGGGCGGGTACCGCCTCATCGCTGGAGAGCGCCGGTGGCGGGCCGCGCAGCGCGCTGGCTTGCGCGAGATTCCGGCCATCGTGCGTGAGGCCTCGGACGCCGAGGCCTACGAGCTCGCCCTCGTCGAGAACATTCAGCGTGCCGACCTGAATCCGCTCGAAGAGGCCGAGGCCTTTCGCCGCCTGCTCGACGAGCGCCGCCTGTCGCAGGAGCAGGTCGCAGACCGCGTCGGCAAGGACCGCTCGACCGTCGCGAACGCGCTCCGGTTGCTGGCGCTCCCCAACGAGGTCAAGCAGCTGCTGGCCGAAGGCGACCTCGACATGGGGCACGCGCGCGCGCTCCTCGGCCTCACGCGCGCGGCCGACATCGTCACCCTCGCGCGCGCAGTGGTCACCGACAAGCTCACCGTGCGCGAGGTGGAGGCCCGCGTGAAAGGCCTCAAGCCCGCGACGGCCACCCCCTCGCGGCGCGGCAAGGGCAGGGAGAAGTCGAGCCCCGAGGCCCGCCGCCTCGTCGAAGACCTGCAACGACGGCTTGGCACGAAGGTCCGTCTGGTGGAGAAGGGGGCAGGGAAGGGGTCGCTCGAGATCGACTACTTCAGCTTCGAAGACCTCGAACGGATCATCGGGCTGATCAAACGGTGACGCAGCACTCTGGGAACGAGTCGCATGGCGCTATTCGGTGACAAGCGGGACGGAGCAGGTCCCGGGAAGGATGGACCAGTGTCTGGCAAGGCAGGTCAGCTCAACGCACTGTTGGGCAAGGGGAGCGAGTTCGAGGGCAAGCTGACCTTCGAAGGCGAGGTTCGCATCGACGGCAAGTTCAGCGGCCAGATTCTCACGAAGGACACCCTCACGGTCGGAGACGGCGCGAAGGTGACCGCCGACATCACGGCGGGCATCGTCATCGTCAGCGGCTCCGTCGAGGGCACCATCAAGGCGACGGGTCACGTCGAGCTGCACGCGCCGGCGCGGGTCAAGGGCACCATCGAGACGCCGTCGATGTCGATGGACAAGGGCGTCATCTTCGAAGGCACGATGAAGATGGAGAACCTGTCGGCGAAGCCGCCGCCAGCGCCTGGAACACCGGCCAAGTGAGCCACGCGCGCGGCCTGGGGTGCGTCGTGGTGCTCCTGGTCGCCTGCGCCGAGTCAAAGCCGGCCCCGAGCGGGCTGCGGGTGCCATTGCCGGCGGGGTGGGTCGCGACCGCAGGGGCGACCGGGCTGGCCGTCGGACCAAAGGGGCGCGTGGTGGTGACCCTCGAGACACGGCCCGGAGAAGTCCCCAGGGCCAGCGAGCTTCGTGACGCGGCGGTCGAGGAAGGCGCGACCGAGGTGCTCGTCGACGACGGTGACGGCTACGCCGCCGTGCGCTACCGACTCGGCCCCGAGCGTGACGCGTTCCTCGCAAGCAAACGCGTCGGTCGCCGCACGGTCTTTTGCGCCTCGACCGCGCAAGCCACGCCCACCGAGGTGGACGATGGGCTGGCGCTCTGCCGACAGCTCAACGTGGACGACTGACGCCTGACGGCAACGCCGCCGCACCCGCGCTGCTGGACGTCTGCGGAGAGAAACGACGACGGCTCCTCACGGTGCAGCGTCCCGGTCCTCGGCCTCCGCAGGTGCGCTGGCGCGCGCGCCTCGGCCATGCGTGGGTCGTTGACTCTACAAGTCGCCGCTCGCCGACCGCGCCCACGCCACGGACCGGACGGACGGAGGGCAGGTGGCACGAGGGGCCCTCCACGCGATGGCACGGTCTCATGAGCCAACCAACCCGAGCGTCACGCCTGCGCGACGCCTGCTTCCGGCACAGGCGCTCGGCGGTTTCTCCCCACGACGGTGATGGTCCTCGTGCGCAGGTGCCTCGAGGGGCTCACCACGCCACGGCCTCATGAGCCAACCAACCCGAGCGTCACGCCTGAGCGACGCCTGCTTCCGGCACAGGCGCTCGGCGGTTTCTCCCCAAGACGGTGATGGCCCTCGTGCGCAGTGCCTCGAGGGGCTCACGACGCCACGGCCTCATGATCCAACCAACCCGAGCGTCACGCCTGAGCGACGCCTGCTTCCGGCATAGGCGCTCGGCGGTTTCCCCCCACGACGGTGATGGTCCTCGTGCGCGGCCTGCGCCATTCTCGCTCGTCCATGCGCTCCTCCCAGCTGCGCGCAGCGGCTGCCGCTCTCTCGCTCTCCGCCTGCGTGCCCACCTTCCCTGCGACGTACGGCCTCTCCAACCTCCAGGCGGACTCGACGAAGTGGCCCGGAGAAGCGCTGCTGCACTTCCTGTCGCGTCCCGACAACACGCCGGCCGACTGCCTCGCGGAGCACCTCGGGCGCACCGACGACGCGCTCATCGACCCGTTCGTCGCCGGCCTCGAGCGCGACACCGTCGAGCCCGACCGGTGGGCACGCTGCAGCCTCACGCTGCTCCCGACGCTCCCGGCCGAGAGCCGCCAGCGCTTCTTCGCGCGCCTCGCGCCGCTGACCCGCAGGCGCCTCGAGGCGTCGGACACCCCGCGCGTCCTCGCCGTGCAGCGGGTGCTCGCGGCCCGCCCACGGGAACCGTCGCCCGACCTCGAGCGGCTGCGCCGCGACCTCGCGTCCCTCGCCGTGCGCGAGCCCTCGACCCGCCGCGCGCTCGACCTTCTCGTGCGCACCCTCGAGCTCGACGAGGGCCTGCTCGACGGGGAGCCGCTCTCGCCCGAGCGGCTCGCCACGCTCGACGACGAGCGCCTGCTGCGAGAGACGGAGGCGCGAGCGCCGACCCCAGAGCTCCGCGCCGCCGCTCGGAGACGGGTGGTGCGGCTCCGCCTCGCGGCCGCGTCGATGCGCGAGGTGAAGGACCGCGCCGCCGAAGTCGAGGCCGCGGTCATGGCCACCGGCCGCTGGCGCCAACCCGCGGCGAGCCTTCCACCGGCGGTCGTGCAAGCCCCGCTCACGCTCCGCACCGCCCTGCGAGCGTCTCAAGACATCGACGCCCAGGTGACGCGGCTCTCCATCGACGGGGAGTCACCGCGCATCGACCTGCGGCCCCTCGTGCGCTTCGGCGTGGGCTGGAGCGAGCCGCTGCCGCTCTGCGCGCCGCCCGAGGCCCTCGACGTCACGCCCTGCATCGACGCGGCCGAGGTGAAGGTCGGAACGGGCTTCGCCACGCTCGATGGCGACGGCGCCCTCGTCGTCGTCGACCGACTCGCGATGACCGACCTCGTGGCCCTCACGCGCGCGGGCTTCGGCCTCGTGGTGCCACTCCTCCTCGCAGGGCGGCAGGTGCAGGTCCTCCAGGTTCCGCTCACGCTGCTCGAGCCACCGTCTTCCTGGTTCGAGGGCGCCGCCGGCAGTCGCGGCCCGGCGGTCAACGTGGTGGTGGTGCCGAGCACACAAGGGCTCCTCGTCGAGGCCGTCGCCGAGGGAGGCGCGCGGCGGCGCTTCGTGTTGCCGCGTGGCGCACGGGCCTTCGAGTTCGGCAGCCGCGGCGGGCCGGGCGTGATGGGGCGCGCAGGAGCGGCGGGCATGAGTGGCTCGACAGGCATGAATGGCCACTCGGCGTCGTGCCCGGGCTCTCCAGGCGGCAGCGGAGGACGCGGCGGCGACGGACGCCCCGGCGGCGCAGGTGGACCCGGCGGTCCCGGCGGTGACGGAGGACCCCTGACCGTCGAGTTGGTCTGCGGCGCTGCGTGTGAAGACGAGGCCTACGTGCGCGCGGTGTTCAAGTCGCGCGGCGGCCCGGGTGGTGCTGGTGGCGCCGGCGGGCCCGGTGGACGGGGCGGCTCGGGCGGCGCCGGCGGCATGGGCACCAGCTGCTACAGCAACGGGAGGACGAGCTTCGTCTCGGGTGGCAGTTCAGGCTCGAGCGGCAGCAACGGTGCGCCGGGTGCGCCGGGGCCCCGCGGCGCACCGGGAGAGGACGGGCAGGTCCTCGTCGTCCTGCGCTGAGCTCCGACGTCGTTCTCGTGCCGTTCCGCAACGAGCCGTGTCGAACGCACCATCCCTTCAGCCGAGCCCGAACTCCCGCCTGCCGCAACGCGCCCACTGCACCTGACCACCCGCAGCACATTCCTCGGCCCACAAGGCCTCCCACGTCACAGCCCCGACGCGCCGCCACTCGGGCAAGATGGCCCTCGATGCGCCGACTCCTCTGCTTCGTCGTCTCCCTCTCAATGGCCACGGCCTTCGCGCAGGTTCCAACGGCCCGGTCTCTCTTCGACGACGGCGTCGCACACTACGAGCGAGGCGCCTACGAGCAGGCCGCCGAGGCCTTCGAGGCGTCGTACGCGCTCCGCCAGGTTCCCTCGGTGCTCTTCAACATCGCCCGCTCCTGGGAGAAGGCCGGCAAGACGTCGAGGGCCATCAACGCCTGGCAGGGGTGGCTCTCCGTCAGCCCCACGTCCTCGCAGCGCCCGGAGGCCGAGGCGGCGCTGCGGGCCCTGGGTGACAAGCTCGCGAAGCAGGGCCTTCAGGCGCTCACCGTCACCTCGCTGCCCGTCAACGCCCGCGTCACCATCGACGGCCTCGTGCGGGGCACGACGCCCGTCACCGTCGAGCTGCTCCCGACCCGTCACATCATCCGCCTCGACCTCGAGGGCCGCGAGCCGCTGGAGCAGACCATCGACTTCACCCTCGATGCGCCGCGGCGTGAGGCCTTCGAGCTTCCGCCGCTCGGGTCGCCGCGCATCACCCTGTCACAACCGACGCCGCTGACTCCGATGCTCGCGCCGCTCCCGCCCCCCACGATGCCGAGCGGGCCCGAGCGCCTCGCCGAAGGCGTCGTCGAGGTCCACATCGAGTCCGACAACCCCGACGTGCGGCTCTTCCGCGCGAACGGGAACCCCAACGGTGAATGCCGCACCCCCTGCGACCGGCCCATCGCGCGGCCCGACGAGCTCTTCTTCGTGGCCGGCGCGAACGTCACGCCGTCGAGCACCTTCGTGCTGACCGACCGGGCCCGCAGAGGGCAGGTACGCCTGGGCGTGAAGGCGGGAAACTACGGCGTGAGCCTCGGCCTCGGTACGGCCCTCACGACCCTCGGCCTCGCAGGCACCATCGCGGGCATCGTGTTCCTCGTCAGCCCCACCAACCAGGACCGCACGGCCCCCGCCATCGGCGCGACGCTGGGCATCGGGGCCCTCATCGGCGGGCTGGCGGCCTTCCTCCTCAACGGCACCACCGTCACCTTCAACGACGAGCTCAGTCCGCGGAGTGCGGGTTCTCGGTGATGATGTCGAGCCCGGCGTCTCGACCGGGGAAGCCCTTCAGTTTGCCTCCCTGCTTCGTGGCACGGGTCGATGCCGGCCGGGTGGGCGATGCCACGCCGGGCCCTGCGACCTCGGGTGCCGTCGCGCGAGCCGAATCCGGCGGCCGTGGTGGCGGCTCGGGCTGAGCGCCGCTCCCACCGGCAGCAGGTGGAGCAGCCACCACGCCAGGCACCACGACCTCGGGTGCCGTCGCGCGAGCCGGCTCCGGCGACCGTGGTGGCGGCTCGGGCTGAGCGCCGCTCCCACCGGCAGCAGGCGCCACCACGGCCGCGGGCGCCGGGCCCGGGACCGAACCTCGTGCACCCGCCACCAGCCACACCACCACGCCGCCCGCGACCGCCGCCACCACGCCACCGACGACCAACCCGACGGAGCGCGAACGCAGGGGCAGGGCAGGCGCCGGCGCCAGCACCGCGTCGGCGCGCAAGGCCTCGAGCACCGCCGCCATCGACGCCGGGCGCTCTCCCGGGCGCTTCGCCAGCATGCGCGTCACCAGCTCGCGCAGCGACTTCGGCACCTCGTTCGGCAACGGCGGCGGGGGCGTCGAGATGTGCGCCGACATCACCAGCGCGGCGGTCTCGGCGACGAAGGGCGGCCGGCCGGTGAGCAGCTCGTAGAGCATGAGCCCCAGCGCGTACACGTCGGCCCGCGCGTCGAGGGCCGAGCGCCTGGTGCGCGCCAACTTCCTCGAGCGCTGCGTGCGCAACGCCGCCGGCATGCCGCTGGTGCCGCCCGAGTACGCCGCCGACGCGGGCAAGCGCGTGGCCCTCATCGACGTGCGCGACGAGGCCGAGCTCACCGGGCCGCTGGGCCACATTCCCGGCGTGGTGCACGTGCCGATGGAGCAGCTCTCGCGCGTGCCCGAGGTGCTGGGTCGCGAGCAGGTGGTGGTGCTGGTGTCGAACCACACCGACCGCGCGGGCCGCGGAGCGCTCTACCTCGAGGCGCTCGGCATGCCGTACGTCGCAGCCGTCGAGGGCGGCATGGCGAGCTGGAAGGCGATGGGCCTGTCCACCTCGCGCCTGTTGCTGTTCAAGGACCGGCCGCTCGCGCCCCTGCCGCCGCCGGCGCCTCCGCCCGCGGACGGGCTGCTCACGAAGGAGCTCATCGAGGCGCACGTCGGCCGGCGCGGCAGCGTGAAGTGGATGACGCTCGCCGCCTTCCTCACGCGGGGCCGGCGCAGCTGCGTCGATGGGCGTGACGACCACGGCGTCATCGGCACGCCCGGTGGAGACTGTGGCGAGTTCGCGCTCGCGCTCGCGGCCTACGAGGCGACGACCGGCGTCACGCTCGAGCAGCACCACGTCGACGCGTTGCTGCAGGCGTGGGTCGACACCTTCGGCCGGTTCTACCTGCACAGCGACACGCCCACCATCAACGCCGTCATCCCGAAGCTGCGCGCCGACCCGCGCCTGACGAAGCTGCTCGAGCCGCTGTCGCAGCCGATGCAGTGGCGCACCTTCATGAAGTCGCCGCCGCCCGAGGCCCGAGAGGCGCTGCTCGACTGGTACATGAAGCCCGAGGCCTTCGGGTGTGGCCACCTCAAGCTGATGACGCTCAACCCCGAGCGCTACGGCGTGCGGCCGGGCCTGGTGCCGCAGGTGATGCGCGCCTTCTGGACGACGCGGTGGAAGGGCGCTCCCGAGCCCGAGTACGTGGTGCTGGGCGGCAGCCACGGGGAAGGCGCGGTGGTGAACGTGACGCTGGACGAGGCGCTGTGGACGTTCAGCCGCGTGCCGCTGCTCTCACCGAGCGTCGACGGCGTGCAGATGTTCGTGAACCACCCGCAGGTGGCCGGCCAGCTGCGCGCGCACGTCTCCGAGTTCATCTTGCGCGTCGAGTCGTTGCTCCCGGCGGTGCCGAGCAAGCGCGGGGCTCTCGTCGAGCAGGTGAACGCGCTGGGGCACCAGCACCTGGTGGCGACGCTGTCGGTGCTGGCCGCGGGGCTGCCGATGTTCGAGGTGCAGTTCCACGGCGGAGACTCGTTCACCGTCACGCAGACGCAGGCGGCCGACCCGTCGAAGCGCGCGAAGCACTGACGTGCGCTCCACCGCCAGCGTCCTTTCGCTCGCGAGTCCTCACGGGCCGAACAGCAGGTGTGGGTTGCGCATGACGACGAGGTCGATGTCTCCGAAGCGCGGGAGCCGCCCACCCAGGCCGTTCGAGCTCGAGCCCAGCACGACGTAGTTCCCGTTCGAGTCGAGCGCTCCGCGGCCGAAGAACGGCGTGCCCGGCGGCGTCGCGGTGATGGCGAGCGCGCCGGTGGCATCGATGACCTTCACCCGAATCGTCGCCGTCGAGCCCGTCTGCTGGCTCACCTGGAACACCCGGCCCGCGCGGTCGACGAGGAGCGAGGTGACGAAGTCACTCTGGTTCACCGTGGCGCTCCACCGCACCACGCCCATCGCGTCGTACCGAATCGTCTTCGAGCCCTGCGCCACGTAGAGGTCTCCCGAGTCGAGCCACTTCGCCTGCTGCACGAAGGTGAAGTCCGCGCAGAGGTTCCGCGTCGGCGGCGTCTGCGGCATCAGGTTGCGGTCGAAGAGCAACAACTGGCACTGGTTCGACAGCAGCGTGATGCCCCGCGTGGACGCCTCGAGGAACGAGTCGCTGGGCAGCTGGGTCGTCACCGTCGAGAAGAACTCTCGCGCCCCCAGCTGCGCGCCCGTCGACGAGAACGACAGCACGCGCAGCGGCAGGCCCACGCCATTGACGAAGGCGCCGCGGCCCATCGTCACGAAGTCGCCCGCGCTCGTGCGCCGCAGGAACTCGGGCCGGAAGTTCACGTTCGCCACCGGCACCGTCGACACCACCTGCCCCAGCGCGTCGAGCTCGACGAGCTGAAAGCCACCCGTCGTCACGCCCGGCAGCGCGCCCGGATACAGGTTCTCGAAGAAGTAGAAGCGCCCATTGGGGCCCGCCGCCAGGTTCTGCATCATGGTGTTCGGGTCGAGCAGCTCGAGCTCGTGCACCCATCGCCTGCGGCCCGAGGCGTCGAAGCTGGCGAGGAACACCGAACGATTGAAGCTGTTGGCGAGCACGCCGTCTTCGTCCACGTCGACGCCGCCCTGGCCCAGCACCACCGTGTTGCCCTGGTCGTCGGTGACGACGTCCATCGGGTTCATCAGGCCCAGGGTGCCGAACGAGAAGGCCAACGGCCGGCTCACCCCCCGCAGCGGCTCGGCGTCGACGTCGTCGGTGATGCCATCGCCATCGGTGTCGGAGCGGTTCGGGTCGGTGCCGCGCAGCTTCTCCTGCGCGTCGTTGAGGCGGTCGGAGTCGGCGTCGGCGACGGCCGGGTTCGAGTACACCTTCGAGCGACCGAGGAAGGCGGGCAGCGTCGAGAAGACGTCCCATCCTCCACGAATCTCGTCGCGGTCGCTCAGCCCATCGCCGTCGGTGTCGGCCAGCAGGTCCGAGGTGCGATACAGGCGCTCCTCGCGCGAGAAGAGCCCGTCGCCGTCTTCGTCGGCCACGAACGTCAGGTACACCTGGTCGCGGGGCATCAGCACGAGGTCGTCGAAGTCGGCCTGCGGGTCGAGCAGCCTCGTCGCAGCGGGCACGCGGCTCGAGGTGTTGTCGGCGGCGATGACGGCCCAGAACTTCGCGGTGCCCATCGGCATGCGGGCCTGCGCCGCGACGTCGCGCACGCGGGTGAGCTTCTTCACGCCGCGCGGGTTGGCGGCCGAGTCCCACCCGGTGCCCTTCATGAGGCCTGCCGCGCGCAGCGCCTCGGACAGCTTGAGGCCCGACAGCCGGGCCGCGCCGGCGCGCGCGACGTTGGTGGCGACGCGGTACTGCTCGAGCGGCCGGTCTCCGCCGAAGTCGACGACGAGGAGCGCCGTGCGGTTCGCCGTCGTCTCACCCACCGAGAACGAGAAGTTGGTGCCGGTGCGGTCGACGAGCTGGAAGCTGGCGGGCTTGAAGACGAGGCCGGTGGGGTTCGACAAGAGGTCGAGCGCCACGCCGGTGGGAATCGTCGCCTCGACGCGGAAGGGCCCGGCCGACTGGCCATCGCCCAGGGTGACGCTCGCCGCCGCCTGCGGCATCTCGAGCGTCGCGATGGAGGTGAGGCGCGAGGGGTTGGCGCGGTCGCGCGTCATCGCCGTCACCACGAGGTCCCGCAGCTCGAAGGTGCGGGTGCCGGCGTTGACGATGTTGAACGTCACCGCGAGCCTTCCATCGGTGATGGTCTCGCTGTTCGTCACCTCGCGGCTGGTGGCCGACTCGTAGGCCTGGCGCGCGGTGACGGTGCTGCCCTGCTCGAACGACGTCGACGTCTCGCTCATGCGCGTCTCGGTCTGCCCGTATGACGCCGACACCGAGCCGCCGATGCCGTCCGGGAAGCCGCCCGAGACGCTGGCGCTGGCCTCGACGGACACCTCCGAGGTGGACGAGCTGGCGACGCCGCTGGTGCGGTTGGTGGACTGCTCCATGCCGCGCGCGAGCGAGGTGGTGACCGACGACGTCGTCATCATGCCGGTGGTGCGCTGGAAGTTGAGGGTGATGTCGATGCCGCCCACCAGCTCGAGGCGCGGCTGCGGCAGGTCGGCCACCAGCGGGTTGGTCGAGTTCTGGTTCACCTCCTGGAAGTCGCTGCGCCCGTCGCCGTCGGTGTCGGCCAGCGTGGGCGAGGTGCCGAAGCGCATCAGCTCGGAGCCGTCGAAGAAGGCCGAGTTGCCCGTCGAGTCGGCGTCGCTGTCGACGTTGATGGGCGAGCTGCCCCAGACGTCGAGCTCGTCGGCGTCGGTGAGGCCGTCACCGTCGGTGTCGTTCGAGGTGGGGTTGGTGCGCAAGAGGCGCTCCTCGCCGTCGCACAGGCCATCGCCATCCGAGTCGCCCTGCGTCGACGAGCTCGTCACCATCGTCTCGGAGAACTGCATCGCGCCGTTGAGGTTGATGCGCACCGTCCAGCCCGCCGCCTCGACCGCCGTGGACAGGCCGTCGCCGTCCGGGTCTTCGAGCGAAGGCACGGCCACCTGGCAGGCCATGCTGGTGGCGCCGAGCGGCGCGACGGCCGTCGGGAGCGCCACCACCGCCGAGACGCCCGCCGAATTGAAGGCCGCCACGCCGTACCCGAACGCCTGGCCCGGCATCACGTCATCGCGCAACACCATCTGGTCGGCGGTCACGCGCACGAGCTCGACGAGCTGCGTGGCCACCACGGCGTCGCCCACCCTCGAGAGCGTCACGCGCGAGACGATGAAGCCGTCTTCGGTGTCACTCTCGTCCTTCCACGTGAGGCGGATGAAGCCGGTGCCGGGCGTGGCGGACAGCATCGACGGCGCCGCCGGCACCGCCACCATCGGCTGGGGCATCGGCATGGGCATCGGGTCCGGCTGCTTCTGCGGGTCGGTGTTGCAGGCCGCGAGGGCGAGGAGGACGAGGGACGAAGTCGTTCGCATGGTGGTGGCCGGTCAGAAGAGGAGCTGCGGGTTGCGGATGACGAGCACGTCGTCACCACCGAAGGCCGTCGGCCCCTGGGCGGGGAAGCCGCCGATGGTGCTGCCGCCGACGAAGAGGTTGCCGACGGTGTCGCGGCGCGAGCTCGTCACCCGCGTGGTGCCGTTGCCGAAGCGGAGGTCGTCGCGCGTGGCGCCGTCGGGCCCCAGCACCACGAGCGCAGCCGTCGTCGCGGCCGGCGAGTGGAGGCCCACGTAGTACTGGCTGGTGTCGTCTGCCTCGAGGCCGCTGACGCGCGCAGCGCCGGACAGCACGGTGGTGGCGTTGAACGTCCACGCGACGGGGTTGTTGGCGATGATGGGCCGCACCTGCACCGTGTCGGACGTCATGCCGGCGAGCGAGATGGCCACCCCGCCGCGCGCGTCGAGCGCGACCAGCCTCGCGTTGTTCGTCGGGCACGAGCTCAGCGTCGAAGCGCCCGTCACCGTCCCTGCGCGACCAATCTCGACGACGCTGCCGCCGGCGCCCGTGCACGACGAGGTGCGGAAGTCAGAGGCGAAGGCAACGAAGCGGCCGTTCGACGAGCTGCCCCGTAGCGTGTACAGGTCCATCGAACTCCCTCCGCTCGTCGTCGTGGCCGAGCCGAGGGACCCGTCGGCGGTGAACTCACGTCGGTGCACGCCCGGGTTGCCGTTGAACTGGATGTAGGGAGCGATGACCCAGGTGAAGCCCGCCCCCGAGCGCTCGATGGTGCCCACGCTCGTCGCGGGCACGGCCGTCGTCGAATAGATGCCGTTCGAGCCGGCGTTGGTGAGGTCGGCGAAGCGCACCGTGCCCATGGGGTCGATGGAGACGAGGCCCATCGTCGGCGTCGTGACGCCGGGGACGACGCCGCCCGTGACGTCGGTCACCCAGCGCAGCTGCCCACCGGTGAAGGCGAACTTGCGCGCGAAGCGCTGGCTTCCTTCGAACTGCCGCACCCACCGCTGCGCGCCCGTCATCGCGTCGAGGGCCAGCACGAAGGGCCCGCCCGCCGCCGAGTCGCCGTCGATGTCGCCGGTCGAGGTGCCGAGCACGTAGACGGCGTCTCCGACGGGCAGCACCTGGAGCGCCGTGTCGGTGCCCGCGGTGCCGAACGCTCTCACCCAGGTGCCGCGCGGGCCCTGCACCGGCTCCGGGTCGAGGTCGTCGCGCAGGCCGTCGCCGTCGGTGTCGACGCGGCGGGGGTCGGTGCCGCGTTGGCGCTCCTGCACGTCGCTCAGGCCATCGCCGTCGGCGTCGGCCGAGGTGGGTGCGGGGAAGACGCGCGGGTTGGCGCGGTAGAAGGCGTTGTCGACGGCCACCGTCCAGCCCTGGCGCACCTCTTCGAAGTCGGTGAGCCCGTCGCCGTCGGTGTCGGCCACGAGGTCCGAGGTGACGGCCACCAGTTCTTCGCGGTCGAAGAGGCCGTCGCGGTCGTCGTCACCGACGAAGGCGAGCGTGAGGGAATCGCGCGGCATCAGCACGATGTCTTCGACGTCGACGGCGGGGTTGGTGAGGCGCTGCGAGACGGGCGGCAGGTTCGGGTCCGGGTTGGTGGCGGCGAAGACGACCCAGAAGCGGGCGGCGCCGGCGTCGGGTGCAGGCCGGGCGGCGACGTCACGCAACCGCGTCAGCACCCGCGCGCCTCCACTGCCCCGCGCCGACGTCTCGTAGCCGACGCCCGGCCGCAGCCCCAACACGTCGCGCAGCACGTCTCCAAGCTTCACGCCCGCGGCGCGGCCCATGGCGTTGCGCTCGACGTTGGTGGCCACCCGGTGCCGCTCGAGCGGGCGGGCGCCGCCGTAGTCGAGCGTGAGCAGCGCGGTGCGGCTCGTCGTCTCTTCTCCGATGGAGAACGAGAAGGCGGCGCCAGTGCGGTCGGTGAGGCTGAAGTTGGCGGCCTGGAAGAAGACGCTGTCGGGGTTGGCCAGCAGGTCGAGCGCGACGGCCGCGGGCACCTGGCCTTCGGCGCGAATCGGCCCGGCCTCCTGGCCCTCGGCGAGCACCAGCGTGTTGGCGGCCATGGGGAAGGCCAGCGTCGCGATGGAGGTGAACGTGTTGGGGTTCGCGCGGTCGCGGCGCAGCGCCGTCACCACCACGTTCGACAGCGCGAAGGTGCGGGTGCCCTCGTTGCGCACGCCGAAGTCGAGCGAGAGGGTGCCGCCGGTGATGGTCTTCTCGTTCGTCACCGCGTCGGACACGGCGGTGTCGTAGGTCTGCTGCGAGTCACGCGCCGACGACTGCGAGACGCTCTGGCTCGTCTCGCGCACGTACGTCTCACGGCCCGACACGGTGCCCGTCACCTCGACGCTCGCCGAGAAGGGGTAGCTGACGCTGGCCGAGGTGCTGAGCGAGAAGGACTCCTCGACCGTCTTGCTGGTGGCCGAGGCCGACGTGCGCGAGAGCGCGGTGCTGGTGCCCGACTCGAGCCGCTGCGTGTACGCGTTGTTCACCGTGGTGCCGTTCGACAGCTGCATCGCGAGCTGCACCTGCATCGGCCCCACCACCTCGAGCGCGGGCTGCGGAATCTCGGCCACGAGCGCGTTGGTGGAGTCCTGGTTCAGCTCGTCGAAGTCGCTGCGCCCATCGCCGTCGGTGTCGGCCAGCGTGGGCGAGGTGCGGAACGTCGTCAGCTCGGCGCCGTCGTAGAAGACGGGGTTGCCCTTCGCGTCGCCGTCGGAGTCGACGTTGGTGGGCGTGCTGCCCCAGCGGTTCACCTCGTCGAAGTCGGACAGCCCGTCGCCGTCGGTGTCGGCCTGCCGGGGGTCGAGGCGCAGTGAGCTCTCTTCGTTGTCGCAGAGGCCGTCGGCGTCGGTGTCGGCGTTGAAGGGGCTGCTCTTGACGGAGCGCTGGCCCATGGTGCCTTGCCCGTCTTCGTTGACGATGACGGTCCAGCCCGTCGACTCGGCCGCGTCGGCGAGGCCATCACCGTCGGTGTCGGCGGCCGTCACCTGGCGACGACACGGGCTGGCTGGTAGCGCGATGGTGACGGCGTCGGGCTGCACGGTGAAGCCGCTGCGCCCCGAAGGCCCGCGCAGCGCCGCCGCGTAGACGTAGACGAAGCCGGGCTCGACGTCGGCGTCGAGGAAGCGCGCGTCGGTCGTCGCGGCGCTGCCGATGACGAGCAGCTCGGTCGAGGCGGGGCGGCTGGTGAGCTGCGGCACCGTCGCGCGCGCGATGACCACCTGCGTGGCCGTGCCGAGTTCGGCGGGGAGCGTCCACGAGACGGCGATGGCGTTTCCGTCGACGGTGGCTGACACGGTCAGCGG
>JALOQF010000398.1 GCA_025459425.1 Myxococcaceae bacterium
GGTCGCTTCACCCACGTGCACCCGGGCATGGTGTCGTTGAACGTCAGCACGACCGGCCTCGTGGGGAGCGTGCAGGGTGAGCTGCTCGAAGACCCCGGTCACGTCACGTTGCACCTGCCGCTCAAGCGCACGAGCCAGGTGTTCGTGACGGTGGTCTCCGAGGCCGGGCTCCCGGTGCCAAATGCATCGGCGTCACTGTCGACGCCCCTGGAGCGCGTCGAGGCGACGGCGACCGAGGAAGGTCAGCGGCTCTCGCTGGGCCCGGTGGGCGAGGGCCCTTCGGTGCTCCGGGTGCTGGCGCCGGGCTTTCGTGCGCGAACGCAGAGCCTCGAGTTGTCGGCAGGCGAGAGCGACCTCGAGGTCGTGCTCACCGAGGCACCGAAGCTGCGCGGGCGCATCGTGGACACCGCCGGTGCTCCAGTGGCGCAGGCGTCGGTGCAGGTGCGAGACGAGGCCGTCAATCAACCGCAAGGGTCGGTCACGGGCCTCGATGGCCGCTTCGAGCTGGCAGTCGAAGAAGAGGGCACGTGGCAGGTCGAGGCGATCAGCGAGGCGGGCGAAGTGGGGCGGGTCGCGGCCGTGGTGCCTGGGCCCGAGGTGACGATTCGCCTCGAGCCGCTCGCGACCGCGTCGCTCACCGTCCTGGACCCGCAGCGCCGGCCTGCCGAGGGCGCCCGGGTGATGGTCGCGAGCGCCGAGAGCTCCGAGCCCGACGTCGGCGAGGTGCCCGAGAGCGGCGTGCTCGAGTTCACCGAGCTGGTGCCGGGCCTCTACCGCTACGAGGTGGACGACGGTGCAAGCGGGGAGCGCTTCCTCGCGCAGAAGGGCGAGTTCGTGGTGCGCCCGCAAGAGCATGCGACCGTCACGGTGCAGCTCCGGGCGGGGGTGGCCCTGTTGGGCAAGCTCGTCGACCCGAACGGATCCCCGGTGCCCTTCGCGACCCTCACGAGCGTCGGGCCACGGGGCAGCATGACCGAGACCGACGAGCGGGGGGAGTTCACGATCGCCGGGCTGGAACCGGGCGTCGAGGTCGAGCTGGCGATCGATCATCCAGACTTCGGTGCGCTGTCACCCCGGCGGGTCCGGCCGACGTCGACCCGGATCACCTTCAAGGCCAACGTGGGGCCGCGCGTCGTGGGGCGGGTGGTCGATGGCGCGGGCGCTCCGGTGGTGGACTTCGTGGTGAACGATCGTGAGGTCTCGAGCCAGGCCGGGGCCTTCGACGTTCCGGCGTCGAGCGGCGTCTTGACGATCCGGGACTTCGAGGGTGGCGAGGCGATGGTCGAGATCAAGGGGCGCGCTGACGTGGGCGAGGTGGTGATACGCCGCGGTGGCGTGGTGTCGGGCGTCGTGCTCGACGAGCAGCGCAGGCCGTTGCCATCGGTCGAGGTCACCTGCCCGGACTGCCTCAACCAGGTGATCACCGACGCAGCGGGCCGCTTCGAGGCGCAGCTGAGCCGTCCCGTCGATACGATTCGGCTCGAAGCGCGCCTGGGGGATCTGGGCGTCGTCGAACAGGCGCGGGTGTCGGCCGCGCCGATCGAGCTGGTGCTGCGCCCGCCGACGCGAGTCGACGGCGTGGTGCGGGGGCAGGGCGGCCGGCCCGTGGTGACGACCGTCATCATCACCGACCCGACCGGCGACCCGTTGGAGATCGACACGGACGGCCAGGGGCAGTTCTCGGTGGCGCTCACCGCCGGACGTTGGGTCTTCGGCACGCGCGCCTTCCGCACGGCGTCGGTCGTCGTCGTCTCGGGCCGCACCCAGCGCGTCGAGCTGGGCGCGCCGGCCGAGTCCTGCGAGGTGCGCGTGTCGAGCGCGCCGCTCCCGTCGGCGGTGGTGATCGTTCCTGCCGGCCTCGAAGCCTCGCTCTCCGCAGAGCTGCTGTTCTCGGATCTCTCGAGCGAGCTGGCCGAAGGCGCCATCGCGCTCGGCAGCGACGGTGCTGCCTTCGTCGGCCGCGGGCTCCCCTGTGGGGCAATCACCGTGTACGCCGCCTATGGCCTCGAGGCCGTGACGACGAAGGCGACGCTGGTGGCGGGCCCGAACATCGTCACGGTGTCGGCGCCCAGCCTCATGCCGCGCGACACGTTCGGTTTCCGTGTGCCGAACCCGGTCAGCCGCGACGTCGAGGCGGTGGTGCGGCCCGAGTGACGGCGCGTTGAGCCCGGCGTCACAACCGGCTACGCGAGGCGCATGTCGCAGCCGCTCGCGGGCAGGAACGTCGCCGTCGCCGTCGGAGGAGGCATCGCCGCCTACAAGGCGTGCGACTTCGTGCGGGAGCTCCGCCGCCAGGGGGCCGAGGTGCGCGTCGCGATGACGCGGGGCGCGTGCGAGTTCGTCACGCCGCTGACGATGCAGAACCTCTCGGGCCACCCCGTCTTCACCGACACCTTCGAGGCCAGCCAGGACCACGCGTACGGCCACCTGCAGCTCGCGAGGTGGGCCGACCTCTTCGTGGTGGCGCCGGCCACGGCCGATCTCCTCGCGCGCATTCGCGCCGGGCTGGGCAATGACGCGGTGACGACGACGCTCCTGGCCTTCCGCGGGCAGGTGCTCCTCGCGCCGGCGATGAATACGGCGATGTGGGATCACCCGGAGACCCAGGCCACGGTCCAGGCGCTCGCAGCGCAGCCGAAGTACCGCTTCGTCGGACCCGTGGCTGGCCCGCTGGCGGACGGTGACGTGGGCATGGGCCGGCTGGCCGAGCTCCCGGCGCTGGTCGAGGCGACCGTGTCCCTCGCGGTGCAGGGGCCGCTCGCGGGCAAGTCGGTGCTGGTGACGGCGGGGCCGACGCGCGAGTTCCTCGATCCGGTGCGGTTCCTCTCGAACCCGTCGACGGGGAAGATGGGCCTGGCGATGGGCGAGGTGGCGCGGGCGCTGGGCGCGCGCGTCACGGTGGTGCTCGGCCCGACCGAGGCGTCCGTCTCGAAGGGCCTCGAGGTGGTGCGCGTGACGAGCGCCGACGACATGCTGGCGGCGGTGATGCCGCGGGTCGAGGCGGCCGACGTCTTCGTCGCGGCGGCGGCGGTGAGCGACTGGAAGGCGCAGACGGTGAGCGCGCTGAAGACGAAGAAGGGCGATGGGCCCGAGTCGCTCGTCCTCGTGCGGACGCCCGACGTGCTGGCGACGGCCTCGGCGAAGGTGCACGAGAACCCGCGCAGGCCGCTGCTGGTGGGGTTCGCGGCCGAGACGAACGACGTCGAGGCGTACGCGCGCGGGAAGCTCGAGCGCAAGCGGCTCGACCTCGTGGTGGCGAACGACGTCTCGGCGCCCGGGAGCGGCTTCGGGGTCGACACCAACCGCGTCGTCGTCTTCAGCCGCGATGGAGAGGCTGGCCGGGCCGAGGGGCCCAAGCGCGAGGTGGCGCGTGCGATCTGGGACGTGGTGCTGGGCCGCTTGAAGTAGGGTGGTCTCGCGATGTCCGACGAGCTGAACGACCTGGCGCTGGAGCTGCGACGACACCTCGCCTGGCAGGAGGCCGATGGCTCCCGGGTGGTGCTGGCCGACCGTGCGGCGCTGCAGGCGGCTGCGGTGGCTGCACGGCCGGCGCCTGCGGCCCAGTCACGGGCGCCTGCTCCCGCGGTGGCACGGCCGGCACCGGCGCCCCCGCCCGCTCCCGTCGTCGCGCGCCCGGTCGTTTCGCCCGCGGTGCCGGCCATCGCGGCGGTCGAGCGTCGCCCCCTCGACGAGATCCGCCGTGAGCTCGGCGACTGTCAGCGCTGCAAGCTCTGCAAGGGCCGAAACTCGATCGTCTTTGGTGCTGGAAACCCACGCGCCGAGCTCGTCTTCGTCGGCGAGGGGCCCGGCGAAGAAGAGGACAAGCAGGGCGTTCCCTTCGTTGGAAAGGCCGGCCAGCTGCTGACGAAGATGATCGAGGCGATGAAGTTCAGCCGCGACGACGTGTACATCTGCAACGTCGTGAAGTGCCGGCCGCCGAACAACCGCAACCCCGAGCCCGACGAGATCGAGGCGTGCGAGCCGTTCCTCAAGGCGCAGCTCGCGTCGCTCCAGCCGAAGGTGATCGTCGCGCTGGGCAAGTTCGCCGCGCAGACGCTCCTGCGCGATCAGACGTCGATCACCCGCCTGCGGGGCCAGTGGCGGGAGTACCAGGGCATTCCACTCATGCCGACGTTCCACCCGGCCTACCTGCTGCGTCAGCCCGAAGAGAAGAAGCTCGCGTGGCTCGATCTGCAGGAGGTCATGAAGCGCTTCGGCCGCGCACCAGAGAAGAAGGGGCAGTGATGAAGGGGACGATGCAGTTGTTTCAGGTCTTCGCCGGCTCGCTCGAGGGCAACCCGCTCAACGATCCGTCGACGCGCACCATTCCGGTGTACCTGCCGCCGGGCTACGCCGAGAACCCCGAGGCGCGGTACCCGGTCGTCTATTTCCTGCACGGCTTCACTGGCACGGGCCTGCAGTGGCTCAACACCTCGCCCTTCACGCGCACGGTGCCGGAGCGGCTCGACTTCTTGATCGCCCAGCAGGGCCTGCCGCCGTGCATCGGGGTGTTCGCCGACGGGTGGACGTCGCTCGGCGGCAGCCAGTGGATCAACAGCGAAGGCATCGGGCGCTACCGCGACTACGTGGCGCGCGATCTGGTGGCGTTCGTCGACCGCACGTTCCGCACGGTGGGCAAGGGCGGGGCGCGGGCGCTGGTGGGCAAGTCGTCGGGCGGTTACGGCGCGCTCGTCATCAGCCGCTTCCACCCCGAGCTCTTCGCGCACATCGGCGTGCACTCGGCCGACGCGGGCTTCGAGTACTGCTACCTGCACGAGCTGCCGCAGGCCGCGGGGCCTCTGCTGAAGGCGGGCGGCGTCGAGAACTGGTACCGCGACTTCGTGAACCGCTCGCTGGCGACGAAGATGAAGGGCGACGATCACACCGTCATCAACATGCTGGCGATGGCGGCGGCGTATTCCCCGAAGAAGGGCGAGCCGCTGGGCCTCGAGCTGCCGATCGATCTCCAGACGGGGCGCCTGCGCGTCGACGTGTGGAACCGGTGGCTCGTGCACGACCCCGTGCGCTTCACCCCCAAGCACCTCGACGTCTACAAGAAGCTGAAGACGATCTTCATCGACTGCGGCACGCGCGACGAGTTCAACCTGCGCTGGGGCGCCAGGCTCCTGTCCGAAGAGCTCCGCGCCGGTGGCGTCGACCACGTCCACGAAGAGTTCGAGGACGGGCACATGGGCGTGAACTACCGGTTCGAGCGCTCCCTGGGCTACCTGCTGCCGCGCCTCGAGCGGAGCTGACGGCTCACTTCGCGAGGAACGCCGACACCGTGTCGAGGAACTGCTCGCGCCCACGGCCGGTGCGGATGTCGAGCGTCGTCACGTCGAACGTCAGCACGTCGATGCCGTACTTGCCCTGAAGCACCATCGGGAAGGTCGCGTAGTACCCGGACAAGCCGCGGAGGAACTGGGCCTGAATGCCCTTCTCCTCTTCGCGGCCGCGCTTCTTGATGCGGTCGAGCAGCACCTGCACCTGCGGCACGTCGAAGCAGATCACCTTCTGCGGGTGCTTGATGGTGCGCGTCAGCCGCTGGAAGTACTCGAAGTACAGCTCGAGCTCCGAGTCGGTCATGAAGCCCAGGCCGTGCAGGTACTTCGCGAAGATCTCGGGGTCTTCGTAGAGCGTGCGATCTTGAATGCAGCTCTTGTCGACCTTGTGAATGAGCTCGTGGTGCTCGACGCGGCGAATGAGGAACTCGAGCTGGAGCGTGAAGCTCCAGCGCTTCATGTCGGCGTAGTAGTCCTTGAGGAAGCGGTTATCGATGACGGGCTCGTCGAAGAGCTCGAAGCCGAACTTCTGGCTCACCATCTTCGCGGCGGTCGTCTTGCCGGCGCCGATGTTGCCGGCCATGGCGACGAAGAGCTTTTCCTTCGGGGCCTTGCCGGCGCGGGGGCGCTTGCGGGTGCTGGCGGCCGACGCCGCGGCGATCTCGGCCGACTCGACCGTCGAGGGCGCCGGCACCGCCTGGAACTTCCGCTTCGTGCTCACCGTGCGCCTCACTTCGTCCAGTCGAGCACGACCTTGCCGCTCTGGCCGGTGCGCATGATCTCGAAGCCCTGCTTGAAGTCCGAGATGGGGAAGCGGTGCGTGACGACGGGGCTGATGTCGAGCCCGCTCTGCAGCATCGCGGTCATCTTGTACCAGGTCTCGAACATCTCGCGGCCGTAGACGCCCTTGAGCACCAGGCCCTTGAAGATCACCTGGCTCCAGTCGATGGCGATCTCGCCCGGGGGAATGCCGAGGATCGCCACGCGCCCGCCGTGGTTCATCGCCTTGAACATCTGCTTGAAGGCGGCGCCGTTGCCGCTCATCTCGAGGCCGACGTCGAAGCCCTCGACCATGCCGAGCTGCTTCATCACGTCGTCGAGCGACTCCTTCG
>JALOQF010000075.1 GCA_025459425.1 Myxococcaceae bacterium
CTGGCCCTGGGTGGTGCTGATGGACACCTCGCAGCCCTCACCGAGCACCCACATGGCCTTGCCCGGCTCGCCCTCACGAAAGAGCACGTCGCCGGCCGAGAGCTGCACGGGCCGCAACAGCCGCAGCACCTCGCTCATGTCTTCCGGGCCGACGAGCGCGAACAGGGGAATGCCACGAATGAACTGCTCGAGGGCCGTGTTCGCGCTGGTCACAAATGCTGTCTTAGCACGGGAGGACGACTACACTCGTCTGCCTGCATGCGAGCTCTTCTCTGCGTGGCACTCGTCGCGGCGGCCCCGGCCCTCGCCCAGCGCATCGGCGTCGCCCCCTTCACCGGCCCGAACGCCGCGACCGTGCGCAACCAGCTCGTCACCGCCATCTGTGACACCGCCGACTGCGTGAACTCGGCGAAGGTCACCACCGCCAACAAGCCCGACTGGAAGAAGGCCAAGAAAGAGGCGGTACAGTTCTTCGTCACCGGCGCGGTGGCGAAGAAGGGCAAGGCGCTGTCGCTCACGCTCGAGGTGTCGAACAAGCCGGGCGCGCCGAAGCTGCGCAAGTCGTTTCCCCTCGGGGCCGACGGGCTGGCGGCGAAGACGCTCCAGCAGGCCATCGATGCCCTCAAGGGGGCGTTCGGCGGCGCCGCGAGCACGGTCGAACCCGAAGACACCACGCCGCCGGTGAAGGCCGAGCCGGGCCCCGCCGAGCCCAGGCCGGCCGCCGTGACGAGTCCGACGACGCCGCCACCTGCCCCGCCAGGCCCCGCGGCCGAGGCCACGCCCGCACCGGCGCCGAATGGGCCGCGCCGAATTCCCTTCATCGCCGGCGAGCTGGGCATCGACCTGCTCAACCGCAGCTTCAGCTACGTGCAGCCCGTCACGAACCTCCGCCGCTACGGGCTGCCGCTCTTCCCGATGGCCTCGGCGAAGCTCGAGTTCTACCCGCTGGCCCTGTCGCGCCAGGACGTGCTGGGCGGGCTGGGGCTCGAGCTGAGCGTGGGCTTCGCCCCCTGGCTGCGCTCGCGCCGCGAGAGCGCGATGGACGACGTGTACCCCACCTCGACGCTGCGCTTCGACGGCGGGCTCGCGTGGCGCATCATGCCGTCGCAGAGCCTCAACCTGGCGATCATTCCCCTCGTCGGCGTTCGGTACCACACCTTCACGGTCGCCCCGAACGCGGCTGGCACGCGGCTCGATCTGCTGCCCAACCTCGCCTATGTCGGCCTCAAGGCGGGCCTCGGCTTCGAGCTCGGCCTGGTGAACGACCTGCTGACGCTGTTCGGCCGCTTCGCCGTGGTGCCCGTCTTCTCGTCTGGAGAGATCATCTCGCCGGCCTTCTTCCAGCGCGGCTCGAACCTGGGCCTCGACGGGCAGTTCGGCGTGGGCGTGCGGCTGTTGGGCCCGGTGCAGCTGCGGGCGGCGTTCGACTTCACGCGCTACGGGCTGACGTTCCAGACCGAGGCCACCGACGCGTTCGTCGCGCAGGGGGCCGTCGACCAGTACCTCGGCGGCACGGTGGCGCTGCGCTTCGCGTACTGAGGCGAGCCGGTCAGCCGACGACGCGGTTGCGGCCGCTCTTCTTGGCCTTGTACAGGTTCTGGTCGGCGAGCTTGATGAACTGGAGCGGCTCGGTCATGTCGCCGGTGAGGTCGGCCACGCCGAGCGAGATGGTGACCGAGATGTCCTTGTTCTCGAACGAGAACCGGTGGTCTTCGACGAGCTTGCGAATCTTCTCGGCGAACTTTCGCGCGTTCTCGGCGCCGGCCTCGGGCATGACGATGGCGAACTCTTCGCCGCCGTAGCGCGCGAAGCACTCTTCCCGGCGGATGCGCGGCTTGAGCGTCTGCGCGAGCTCCCGGAGCACGTAGTCGCCCGCGAGGTGCCCGTTGGAGTCGTTGATGGACTTGAAGTGGTCGATGTCGAACATGATGAGCGACAGCGACCGGTTGTAGCGGTGGCAGCGGCCCATCTCGCGCTCGAGGTACTCGAGGAAGTACCGCTTGTTGTTCACCTGGGTGAGGCCGTCCGAGATGGTGAGCTGGTAGATTTCCTCGTGGTACAGCGTCTCGATGTTGCCGCCCTGGAGGAACTTGAAGATGGCGCCGCCCACCTTCACCAGGTCGCCGGAGCGCAGCGGCTGCTCCTCGTGAATCTCGTCGTCGTTGAGGTACGTGCCGTTCGTCGAGCCGAGGTCTTCGACGAAGAACTTACCCTCGCGCGTCAACACCCGGGCGTGGCGCCGCGAGACGTTGTCCATGTCGATGACGATGGAGTTCTTCTCGTCGCGCCCCAGGGACAGCTCGTCGCCTTCGATGACGAACTTCTTGCCCAGCTCTGGCCCGTGGATCTGCACCAGGCAGCTCTCACCGCTGAGCTTGATCTGATCCTTCAGCTTCCGGATCGTCGTGACGCGTGTCTCGTGCCCCGGCATGGAAGCCGAGTCGTAGCACAGGGGCTTCGCCCCACGGAGCGTCGGAGGATGTGGCCAAGCCGGCGACACACGGCGTCATGCGACCGGCGGGCACGATTTTTCGGGTGGCTGCGCCGCGAGGACCGATAGCGTCAGTGGTTCCCATGGGTCGTCTCGTTCTCGTCGTCGTGGCGGTGCTGTCGTCGGGCTGTGTGAAGCGCATCGTGCAGGCCCCGCCCGAAGCCTTCGTGACGCTCGGCGGCCAGCGGGCCACCTACCGCGACTACTCGTCGATTCCCGACCTGTGCTTCCTCGACCCGAAGGTGGTGCACGGCGACTTCGACTCGATGAGCGCGCTGCTCGCGAACTTCCTCGGGCAGACGAGCGCGGGGCCCGAGGGCATGTGGGCCGAAGAACACGTCGCCCTGCTCGAGCAGGCCCAGAAGGTGTTGCCGGTGGCGCTCGACCTCGAGCAGCGGGGCCTGGCGCAGGCGGTGAAGGCGAGCTGCACCTTCCAGGGGCTCACCCGCGCGAAGGAGCTCAACGAGCTGGCGCGACGCCGGCTGGCCGAGGCGCCCGAACTCCTCGAGGTGGTGAAGGCGAAGAAGGCGCTCGCCGCGTGGAAAGACGCGCTCCCGGCCTCGCAGCAGGCCGAGAAGGACAAGCGCTGCGCCGCGCCGCCGAAAGGGGCGAAGCCGCCGACGGGCCCCGTCGTGTACGCGGCCTTCGAGGACGAGAAGAGCCGCGCCGAGTGGCTGTTCTGTGATGGGTCGAAGGTGGCCGCGTCGCCGGGGAACCCGCCGGCCTTCGAGCCAGCCCCGGCTGACCCGACGGCGAAGAAGCCCAAGAAGGCGCCCGACGCGAAGGCCTACCTCGAGGCGCAGGCGAAGTTCCCGTCGGCCGAGGTGAGCCGCGCCCCGAAGCTGCCGGTGAAGCGCACGGCCCGACGCGACGACGCGCCCGAGCCGGAGTGAGTCTCATCAGCTCGTCGCCCACGGGTCGACGAGGGGCACTCCGGTTCCGCGAAGGGACGTGGCGTGTCGCGGCCGTGAGCTGATGTGGCGGCGATGGCGCAGTCCGCAAAGGCAATGGGGTTGCTGACGCGCTCCCATCAAGGCTCGACGCGAAGGCCTCGACCACGGTGGCGTCGAAGGCGAGCACCCGACCCGAGAGCTGGGTCGCGACGACCTCGCGGAAGCGCTGGCCCACGGCCCGCAGCCGAGGGTCGCGTGATTCTGGAAGAGGCCGTCACGCCGAGGGTCGGGCTGGGGTCTCCGACCGTCCTTCGCAGCTCGAACCTCGAGGGCGCGAGGCACTTCGACGGAGACCTGACGAATCGTGAGCGCTGGCGTGCTCTCGCTCTCTGAAAGCTGCTCGCACTGCAAGCCACACGCACCAGTTGCTGTCAGCGGCTACACCGCCTGCCCGATGTGGCCCGCGGCCCAACGGGCGATGCCGAAGATGGTCTCTTGCGGGTTGACGCCGAGTGACGTCGGCAGCACCGAGCCATCGACGACGAAGAGGTTGTCGAGCCCGTGGTACTTGAGGTGCGGGTCGACGACCGACGTCGACGGGTCCTTGCCCATGCGGCAGCCGCCCATCTGGTGCGCCGTGGCCACCTTCACCTGCACGGGCGCGAAGGGCGCGGCGTCGAGCTTGTCGAGCTCGTTCACCGACGACATCGTCACCGGGTCGACATGGAGCGAGCGCACCATCTTCGCGCCGGCGGCGAACTGGAGCTTCGCCATCTCCTTGCACGAGTGCCTGAAGGCCTCCCAGTGCGCGTCGGTGAAGTCGTAGGTGATGGAGTGTCTGGAATAGCCCCCGCCGCGCAGGCGCACGGTGCCGCCCGTCTCTTCGGGCAACAGCCCGTCGACGTGAATCGCCAGCATCACGTTGAGGTGCTTGAACTTCGTCATCAGCTCGATGGTCTCGGGCCCCGAGCCGGTCGCGACGATGGACGCGAGCATCGGGTGCACGGGCGGCACCTCGAGGAAGTAGCCCATCTTTCCCGGGCCGCGGTCGACGAAGTGGTGCGAGTACACGCTCTGCGGCGCGCCACGGAACGCGTTCACCTCGTGCTCGTACTCGGCCATCATCAGCAGCACCGGGTGGAACCACGTGCGCTGGCCCACGCGCCCTTCCGAGAGCAGCTCGGAGCGCATCAGCAGCGCCGGTGAGTTGATGGCGCCGCCGCTCACCACCGTCACCTTCGGCTTCACCGTCACCTTCACGCCGGTGGGCTTGCGGGTGACGCCGTCGAGCACGTCGGCGCGCACCGAGCGCACGGTACGGCCGTCCCAGTCGAGCACGCGCGCGGAGCAGTCGCTGTAGAGCGTCAGGCCCTGCTCGACGGCGTCGGGCAGCACCGTCACCAGCATCGACTGCTTGGCGTCCACCGGGCAGCCGAGGCCGCAGTACCCGAGGTTCAAGCAGTTGTTGACGTTGCGGCGAATGAGGCCGCGCTCGTAGCCGAGCTTGCCCAGGCCTTCCCACAGCACCTTGTTGTTCTCGTTGATGAGCTCGAGCGGCCAGGGGGCGACGTGCAGCCGCTGCTCGATGTGCTCCCAGTGCGGCGTCAGCACGGCGGTCGAGAGCGTGTCGATGCCGTGGCGCTCCTTCCAGATGGAGAGGATGCGCTCGGGCGTGCGGAAGGTGCTGCACCAGTTCACGGTGGTGCCGCCGCCGACGCTGCGCCCCTGGAGAATGGTGAGCGAGAGGTCGTCGGTCGCCCGGTTGCCGAGCTCCTGGTAGAGGTTCTGGAAGGCGCGCGGCTCGGTCATGTCGAACTCGCGGCGCGTGTGGTACCCGCCCTCTTCGAGCATCACGACCGACTTGCCCTGCTTCACCAGCTCGAGCGCCGTCCACGCGCCGCCCGAGCCCGAGCCGACGACGCACACGTCGCACTCGACCGTCACGTCGGCCTTGAGCTCGTCACCGGTGATGATGCGGCCCTGGCTCATGGCGTGCCTCCATCGACGGCCGCGGGCGGGGCGAGCAGCTCTTCGCGGAAGGTGCCGTTCCCGATGGGGCGCTCGGCGCCGCCGCCCTTCCACACCGGGGCGTTCGGGTCGTGAATGCCGGGCAGCGGGCCCGGGTAGCCGACGGCGGACCACGTCTTGTCCGACGCGAAGTACGCCGCCATCACCAGGCCACGGAGCGCGGTGTACCCGGTTCGGCGCAGCGTGATGCGGCTGGTCTGCCACTCGCGCAGCACCGCGTCCTGCGCGTCGGTCGACAGCTTCGTGAAGGTGGACAGGCGGCCGCCGAGGAGGAAGTTCGGCAGCGCGTTCTCGAGCAACAGGAGCAGCTGCTTCGTCTCGTCGACGGCGGTGGCGTCGACCATGGTGAGAATGCGGTCGCACCCGCGGGCCACCTGCACCGCGTCGACGCCGGGGAAACCGTCACGCTTCGGAACGAGGCGCCAGGCCAGCGCCGAGACGATGGCGAACTCACGCGGCGTCAGCACGAGCAACCCGTCGGCCGGCAGGTCGACCTCGACGGACTTGCGGGTGAACAAGAACGTCCCGCCCCCGAGGGCCAGCAGGGCGCCGCCGAGCAGGCCCTTCTTGAGGACGCCGCGGCGGGTGGGCTTCGCCCCCGGTGGGGGCAGGTACATCTTCATGAGGCGGCGGAGAATACACGGGCGAATCCCAGGCGCGTGCTTCACCCGCCCGGTCGGTCGCCACGGGCTGTTGCCGGCGTTCGAAGGGGGCCTCGCCGTCCCGGCAAAGCACTGCAAAGCCATGAATTCACTGAACCATGAAGGGGCTTTGGTACCGACGGCCCACGCCCGGGTGAAGGACGCGCAGGTCGTGTCGGAAGAAACACACGCTCCATGGAACGCGCGAGGTGAACTTCATCGATGACGCTGGCCGACCCGCACGCAGGAGGAACCCCGCTGACGTCACGTCCCTGACGCGCCGGCGAGGTGAAGAGGCCAGGCGATCCGTGCCGAAAGCCCCTTCGTCATGGCAGCGGAACCCATTCTGGGCATCGACCTCGGCACGACGTTCAGCACCGCCGCGGTCGTCCTCGACGGGCGCTTCCACTACGCGCTCGACGGCCGCGGAGACGCCTGCATTCCCTCCGTCGTGCACTTCCCGAAGTCGGGCCCGGTGCTGGTGGGGCACGACGCCGAGAAGCTGCGGGCGACCGACCCGGTCAACACCATCGTCGGCATCAAGCGCGTCATCGCGAAGGACCTCTCGAGCCCGGCGGCGCGAATCCTCGATGCGTCGTCGGCCTTCAAGCTCAAGGGCGCGGGGGCGCACGAGGTGAGCGTGGTGACGCGCTCCGGCGAGTACACCGCGAGCCAGGTGGCGAGCCTCATCGTGCGGCACCTCAAGGAGCGCGCCGAGTCGAGATTCGGCCGCGTCTTCACCCGGTGCTTCATGACGGTGCCGGTGGTGGCGGGCCCCGAGGTGCGCGACGCCATGCTGCGCATCGGGCGCATGGCCGGGCTCGAGGTGGTGCGCGTGTTGTCCGAGCCGGTCGCGGGCGCGCTGGCGCGTGGGCTGGCAGGCGCGAGCGGCTCCGACGCGCCCACCCTCGTGTACGACTTCGGCGGCGGCACGCTCGACACCACCGTGGTGCAGCGCCAGGGCGACCGCATCAGCGTGCGCTCGGCCGGCGGTGACGACTGCCTCGGTGGCAACGACTTCGACCTCGCCTTCGCGCGCTGGGTGGGCGACGCCATCTGGGGCATGGCCAGCATCGACGTGACGAAGGACGCGCTGCTGTTCGACCGCATTCAGCGCCAGTGCGAGCTGGTGAAGCGCGCGCTGTCAGGCACGAAAGAGGCGCGGTTCTTCGTCCCCGACGCGCTGGGCACGCCCGGCCAGCGGCGCAGCCTCGACGTGCAGGTGAAGCGTGAGCACCTCGTCGGGCCCTGGAAGGAGCTCGTCGACCGCTCGCTCAAGGTCGCGGCCGAGACGGTGGTGGCCGCGGGCCTGGGCCCCCGGGAGCTCGGCTCGGTGATGCTCATCGGCGGCACCACCTGGGTGCCGCAGGTGCGCGAGGCGGTGGCGAAGACGATTCCGGTGCCGCTCGACGTCGAGAACGACCCGCAGACGGCGGTCGCCCGCGGCGCGGCGCTGCTGGCCGTGATGCCGAGGCTCCTGCTCGATTGAGTCGGCCGCGGGCCGGTGAAATGGTTCGCCGCCATGACGCCCAACGCCGAAGCGCCTGCGCAGCCCCCCGGCTGGTTCTCCCGCAACTGGAAGTGGGCCGTGCCGGTCGGCTGCCTCACGCCGATGCTCTGTTGCGGCGTCTTCGGCGCGGTGACGTTCCTGGGGGTGTCGAAGGCGATTCAGAGCTCGGGCGTCTACGCCGAGGCCGTGGCGAAGGCCGCCACCAGCCCCGAGGTGAAGGAGGCGCTGGGGGCGCCGGTCACGCCGGGCCTCATGATGCAGGGCTCCATCAACGAGCAGAACGGCCGCGGTGAAGCCGACTTCCAGATTCCGCTCTCAGGGCCGAAGGGCCAGGGCACGCTCTTCGTGAAGGCGACGAAGCCGCCGGGCGGCCGGTGGGCGTTCCAGCAGCTCGAAGTCGAAGCGGGGAACACGCGCATCGACTTGCAGGGAGGTGCAGCGCCCGGCCCCGCGCTCGACGCGCTCCCTGACGACATGCCCGTCGACGACGCGCTGCAAGACACCGACACGGCTCCCGGGCCGGCGCCGGAGTAGCGAGGCGGAAGCTCGGCTGCACCGAAGGCCCGAGCGTTCTTCGAGGCAGCCCCGTCACTCTGCCGCGGCACGGAAGGCGCCGGGCAGCGACAGCTCGATGCCGTTGGCCAGGTCGCGGTTGACGCTGTCGAGCGTCTGGGTGCCCACGGCGAGCTCGAGGCGCAGGCGCTGCTGCACGTGGGCGAACACCTGCTCCCGCGCGTCGGTGAGCCAGCGCGTGGTGGTGGCGCGGTGCACGCCGTACATGCGCGCGATGGCCTCGGCCGAGACGTCTTCGACGTAGTGGAGCCGCAGCACGTTGCGCTGGCGCACCGGCAGCGCGGCGATGGCTTCTTCGAGGGCGGTGGCGAGGTGGGGCTTGAGCTGCGCCCAGTCACAGCGCGCCGACGGGCCCTGCTCGTCGACGGCCACCGTGGTGGCGAGCTCGACCCAGGCCTCGTCGTCCACCGAGCTGTCCTGCGGGCGGGCCCCGCGGCGCAGGTCGACCAACAGCCGCATCGCGCTGACCAGCACGAAAGACTTGAGCGGCCCCAGGCCCGCGTAGCGCCCGAGCGAGGGCGCCTTGTCGCCATCGCGCACCAGCAGCTTCTGGAAGACCCGGCTCGACAGCTCGTCGGCGTCGACGCCCCCGCGGAGCGCGACCTGCCGCACCGCTGCGTCGAAGGTGGTGACGAAGACGTCGTGCGCGGGCTTCTGGCCCTCGAGGCAGGCCCACACCAGCGCCAGGTCTTCGAGGTGAATCGCGCCGAGGCCCTGCGCCGCCTGCGGGAGGTGCGCCGCGACGAGCGCGCCGAAGCCCGAGGCGTCGACGGTGATGGTGGGCCACCGGCGCCGGGCCCCGTCGAGCAGGCGCCGCGACTCGAGCGGGTCGGGCGCGTGGGCCCCGAGCGCCTGCCGGAATTCGAGCACGTCGTCAGCCACCCGAGCTCCTCTCGTGGTGCCGCAGCCAGCCGGCCCAGACGATACCGACCGAGATGATGGCACCGAGGGCCGACAAGAAGAAGATGAGTTGGGCCGAACCCGGCCAGACGAGCGCGGCCACCTGCCCCAGCACGCAGACGAACGCGCCGACGCCGTAGCTCCAGTGCAACGTCACCGCGCCCGCGAGGAGGGTGGTGAGGAGCACGGGCAGCTCGACCGCGGCGCCGACGTTCCGGGGCAGGTCGAGGGCGGCCGTCGCGGCGCGCGTGGCGACCTGCCCCGCCGTGAGGACGATGATGAGCTGCGCCATGTGCCGGTTGAGCCGCGAGATCCGCACCACGTCGCGGAAGACGAACATGAGGCCGAGGAAGGCCGCGAGGAAGATGGCCGACGACACCACGAGCGCCCAGCGCCCCGTGTACAGCTGCGGGAAGACGAGCCGCGCCGTGTAGAAGACGGTCGACTGAACGGCGAAGGTGAAGACGAACCACACGCGGCGACGACGGCCGAGCGCCGGGTCGAGCTCGCGGCCCAGCTGCTCCCGGCGGCTCGCTTCTTCCGTCGCGGCCTTCACCTTGAGCGCCAACGCCGGCACGGGCCGGCCGTGCGACGACAGCACCTGCGCCGCGACGGCAGGTCGACCATCGGCCAGGGCCGCCTCGACCTGCGAGCGCACGTGTCGCTCTTCGAGGCGGTCGACCCGGGCCGCATCGGCGCCCGACTCGCGAGCGAGCCGCAAGGTGAAGGCCGCTTCGGTGGCCGCGCGGGAAGCCTCGCTCCGGGCCCCGGCATCGCGGTACCCGTCGGCCGACGCGAGGAGCTGCTCGGCGCGGTCGGCCAGGCGCTCGGCGTCGCGGCGCTTGAGGCCCTGCTCGAGCGCGAGGCGGAAGTCGGCGGCCGTGGGAAACCGCCGCGCTGGCTCTGGCTCGAGCGCGCGACGCGCGATGGAAAGAAAGGGCTCGAGCGACGCCGAGACGTGTCGCGGTGGCGGAGGCTCCATCGCGCCGCCGTCGGCGACCGACGAGCGCCCCGGAAACGGTGGCGTCCCGGTGAGGAGCTCGAAGAGCACACCGCCCAGCAGGTAGACGTCGGTCGCAGCCGAGAGCGGGTGCCGGGCACCGGGGAACTGCTCCGGCGCCATGAAGGCCAGGGTGCCCGCGCCCATGGCCTCGCCCACCCACGGCAAGAGCCCCGTCTCGTCCGGGGTGAGGAGCCCCCCGAGCCCCCAGTCGACGAGGTAGACCTCGCCGTGGCGGCCGACCATCACGTTCGACGTCTTGACGTCGCGGTGAATGACGCCGCGCTCGTGGGCGAAGCCCAGCGCGCCGCACACGGCGATGAGCACGCGCACGTTCCAGTCGAAGAGCTCGGCGCCGAAGCGTGCGCGCACGGCCTCGGCGTCGTCCTTCAACGCCGACCACGGCTCGCCCTCGACGCGCTTGAGCACCACCTGCACGTCACCGGCCTCGTCGGTGGTGAGGTAGTGCACCGGCACGATGACGGGGTGCTCGAGCGCGCCGGTGAGCCGGGCCTCCTTGAGGAGCCGCTGCGTGAGGGACGCGTTGCCGGGCTCCTTCACCACCTTCACCGCGACGTCACGGCCCAGGTCGAGCTGGCGGGCGAGCAGCACCCGCGCCATGCCGCCGCGGCCGAGGACGCGCTGGAGCACCAGGCCGCGCTCGACGTTCGGCGCTTCGTGCGGCACCGCGCCCGGCGGGAGCAACGTCACGCCCTCTTCGGTCGAGGCCTGAGCAGCCACCGCGCGACGCAGCTGCGGGTCACGGTCGAGGTCGCGCTCGAAGGCCTCGAGCTCGGCCCCCGCGAGCTGACCACGCGCGAATCGTTTGACCCGGTCGTCCATCGCTCAGTGAGACGACACCTCACTGCGCGGCGCGCACCTTGTCGAGGAAGCAAACCACCGGTCGGGCGTTTGCTGCGCCCGGACCCGGTCTCGGCCAGCGCGCCCAACCCGAGCGCGAACGACCCAGACGCGCTTCAGCCCGCGAGGGTGACGACGAGAAACCCGAGAACGGCGAGGCCCACCACCACGCAGAGAACGGCGACCGCGAGCCACGCGCGGGGAAAGGCCCGGGCGAACCACGAGGAGCCGGCGAGGACGAGGGCCGCGAGCACGAAGGGGCCTCCGCCGACGAAGAGCGAGGCGACGAACCCCAGCACGGCGACGCCGATGAGTCCGCCGCGCAGCGGCCGCGGCGAGCGGGCCCACACCCTGCCGGCGAGCGGGCCCATCGCAAACACCTGAGGCACCAGACCGCCCCCCACGACCACGAAGAGCCAGAGGTCGCCCGGCTGCACGTCGCGTGGAAGGAAGACCGCCAGCGCCGCCAGGAGCCCTGCTGCGAGCACGCCGGCGAAGACGGACACGGCGACGTGAAGCCGTTCGAGGTCGGTCATGGCGGTGGTGAACGGTGGGTGCGCGCGTTCATTCCAGAGCGTCAGCGTGCGCGGCCCGCGCGTCACCCGCCGGCGTCCTGCCCCGAGTGCACGCGCCGCTCACCGAGGCCGCCGCCCCGACGCGTCAGGGAACGACGCCGGGGCTGAAGACGACGTTCGCGCGCCGACTCCCGTCCGACAGGCCCTTCGAGGTCACGAAGAAGACGGTCATGAGCCCGTTCCAGTCCCACCGTGAGGCGCAGGCGGCGAGGTAGTCGCAGCGCCCCGCTTCGTCGCAGCTCACCCCCAGCTCGAGCTCGTCCACCAGCTGTGGCAGCTCGTCCGCGTCGACGGCGGTGGCGTCGTCCGCCGTGGGGAGCAGCCGCTCGTCCTTCGACAGCAGGCAGGTGAACCACGTCGGGCGGGCGACGCCGAGGTCGGCGAAGTGCGTGGCCCAGCGGCCGGTACGGGCGCGGTGCTCGAGCTGGCCTTTCGCGATGGCCTCGAGCACGGGCTTGCCCTCGTTGAGGCGGGCATAGCGGTCGAGGCGCAGGAAGCCGGCCGCCACCAGGCCGACGACGACGAGCACCGGCACCACTCCGAAGGCGATGAGCCAGGTGCGGCGCTCCCGCCGCTTCTCGAAGGCCTCACGGGCCCGCTCCTGGGCCTCCCAGTCGGCGCGCATGACGTCGCTCAGTAGGCGGCCCGCAGCCACACCAGCCGGGCGAGCGGGAGCGTCTTCTCGCCCACCGTCTGCCAACCGGCCATGACGGCCACGGCCTCGACGCGCGAGCCGTTGGCGAAGTCGCCGCCCCACGCGCGCTTCTGGGGAATGAAGACGAACACCTCGCGCCCGCCGAGCTCGAGCACGCCGATGTTCTGCGCCAGCCCGTACGAGACGACGCCTTGCATGACGACGGCCTGGCCCTCGAGCTGCTCCGGGGCGTCGAGGCGCGAGAGGTCGGCCGAGCCGGCCTTGAAGACGAGCCGTGGCCCGTAGGCCGACACGGCGTCTTCGAAGCTCGTCACCGACGCGCCGGGGGCGAAGGCGCCGGGCCCACCCGACTCGCGGCGCTTCTTCAGCTCGGCCTCGGCCGCCTCGAGCGGGGCGAGCACCGCGTCGCCGCGCACCTGCTTGCAGTTCGACAGCCGCTCGGCGCGCGAGACCAGCGCGCCGTCGGACAGCGACTCGGGCGCGCGCGCCCCTTCCACCTCGAGCGAGACGCAGGCCGAGAAGGCCCCGAGGGTGAGGAGGCCGGACTCGTCGAGCTCGATGGGCCGGTCGCCCAGCACCAGCTCGTCGATGGGGCCCGGGAGCGTCACCGCCGACACCAGCCCCACGCCGTCCTTCACGGGCAGCGGCAGCGACACGCCCCTGGGGCCCTTCGCCTGCACCGTGCCCGTCACCGGGCGCGGGTTGCAGGGCGCCTCCTTCTGGCTGGTCTCCTGCTCGACTCGGCGCTGCTCGACGTCCTCGCCAGTGCGCAGGAACGCGATGCCGCCGACGATGAGCGCCGGAACGCCGATGCCGAGCGACAGCAGGGTGTAGCCCTGGAACTGCTGGCGCAGCGAGGGCCCGTACCGGCCGGCGGTGTCGATGAGTGTGGTGTCGGGCGCCGGGCTCATCACGAACGACAGGCCGAACAGCACCGCCGCGCCGAGGGTGGTGGCGAGGCCCGTCGACAGCGCCGGGCCGGCGGCGGGCGCGGCGCGCTCGGTGATGCGCTCCTCGGCGTACTCTTCGATGGTCGTCTCGCGGCACACGTCGCGCTCGGTGAGCTGCACGTCGAGCTCGGGCCAGCGCACCCGCAGCTCGGCGTGCAGCGCCCCGGGCATCACCTGCGGCCGGGTGAAGGTGCGCAACAAGGGCCCGCGCTCGGTGCGCACGGTGTTCTCGATGCGCATGCAGCCCGTCGCCGCGAGGGCGAGGCACAGCAGAAGCCGCGTCACGGCGTGCCTCCGAAGAAGCGCACCACGTCGGGGCAATCGAGGAACAGCTCGTCGACGTCGGCGCACGACGGCTTCACGGCCTGCGAAGCGCCCTGCCGCAAGAGCGGCACCCGGCAGTCGAGGAACTGCACCCGGCTCGGCTGGGTGAAGGCGAACGAGTCACGGCCACAGCCGGTGCGCGTCAAGAGGGTCTCCTCGCACGTCATCGCCTCGACCGAGAGGCGGCTGGTGACGCCCTGGCAGATGGGCCCCAGGCACAGGCGCTTCACCACGTCCTGGCAGACGGCGGCGTCGGGCGCCTCGGGGCCGACGCAGGCGACGAGTGACGCTGAGAGCACCCAGGGGAAGAGCCGCATTGGCGCCGCACCGTATCCGTCAGATGACCGACCGTCATCGGGAGGACCTCCCGTTGCCCGACAGACGGGCGGCACCCCAGGCGTCACCATGCCGCCCATGACAACGACCAACACGAAGTGGATGAAGTGGGGGCTGGGCGGTTTCTTCACGGTGACGGGCCTGCTGCTGGGGCTCGTGCTCTTCGGTGACAACGTTCGCCGGCTGCACGGGGCGAGCGCCGACTCCCTGGCCGGGGAGGAATACGTCACCCCGCGCACGAGGTCGTTCGCCGCCAGCGGCACCGACACCAGGAAGACGCTCTCGCACTTCGGCGCCACCACCGAGTCGTATGGAGGCCCCGCGGCGCCGCAGCCGGCGCTGGCGCCCAACGGCTTCGTCCTCGCCGACCGGGACGCGAAGTCGACCTTCGCCATCGACGTCGACACCGCCTCGTACACCTACGCCCGGCGCCAGCTGCAGGCCGGCCTGCGCGTCGAGCCGACCACCGTGCGCGTGGAGGAGTGGGTGAACGCCTTCCGCTACGACCTCGAGAGCCCGACGGACCAGCCGTGGGCGATTCACGTCGAGGGCGCGCCGTCGCCCTTCACCGCGGGCCGCGCGCTGCTCAAGGTGTCGCTCCAGGGCCGGCGCGTGTCGAGCGAGGCGCGGGTGCCCGCCAACCTCGTGCTGCTCGTCGACGTGTCGGGCAGCATGGCGGGCGAAGACCGGCTCCCGTTGGCGAAGCGCGCCATGCACCAGCTCGTCGACCAGCTCGACGCGCGCGACCGGGTGGCGCTCGTCACGTACGCGGGCTCGACGCGGGTGGTGCTCGCCTCGACGAGCGGCGCCGACCAGCAGCCGCTGCACCGGGCCATCGACGGCCTCGCCCCGGGCGGCGGCACCGCCATGGGCAACGGCATGGAGCTCGCCTTCCGCGAGGCGCTCCGCCACGCCCGGCCTGGCGTGGCGTCACGGGTGATGGTGTTCACCGACGGTGACGCGAACATCGGGCCGGTCGGGCACGGCGCGATTCTGGAGCGGGTGAAGCACGCGGTGGCCGAGGGCGTGATGCTGACGACGGTGGGCGTCGGCATGGGCAACCACCGCGCCCACGACCTCGAGCAGCTGGCCGACCACGGCAACGGCCAGAGCCTGTACCTCGACGGGCCCGCCGAGGCCGAGCGCGTCTTCTCGCAGCGCAACCTGCCGGGGCTGCTCCAGGTGCTGTCGAAGGACGTCAAGGTGCAGGTGGCCTTCGAAGACTCGGTGGTGCGGCGGTACCGGCTGCTCGGCTACGAGAACCGCGACGTCGCCGACGCCGACTTCCGCAACGACGCCGTCGACGGGGGCGAGCTGGGCGCCGGGCACACCGTGACGGCACTGTACGAGCTCGAGCTGTCGGGGCCCGGCCCGCTGGGCACGGTGTCGGTGCGGGGCCTCGAGCCCACCACCCGCGCGCCCTTCGAGGTGAGCCGCCGCCTGTCGGCCGACGTGCTCGCGCGCTCGGTGAACGAGACCTCGGCGGACTTCCGCTTCGCGACGGCGGTGGCGATGGCGGCGGACGTGCTTCGAGGCAACCACGCGGCGGGCGTCAGCCTGCGCGAAGCGAAGGCGCTGGCCGAGACGGCCCTGGGCGGCTGGCCCGAGCGCGCCGAGTTCGTGCAGTTGCTGGAGCGGGCCCTGTCACTCGAAGGCGCCCAGGCCACCGCGCGCCTCCACGACGGCTACTGAAGGCGCCGCTAAAAACGACGAGAGCCGGAAGGCGCCAGCAGCTCGCGGGCTCCCTCCGGCTCCGGTCTTCGACAGCGGAAGACGACTTCAGCGCGTGATGTCGGGCAGCGACACCATGGCGCGGCCGCCGAGGGCGCTCAGGTTGCGCACGCGGTCAGCGCGGTCCTGCGAGACCTCGCCCATCGGGCGCAGGGTGAAGGCCTTGCCCTTCACGCGGGCCGTGCGGCGCTTGAAGATGAGGATGTCGAAGGCATCGGTCTCGTGCGAGACGACGAAGATGCCGTCGGCCTTCTGCGCGTTCGCCACCGCGACCGCCGCCGCCGCCTTCACGAGCGGGTCCGCGACTTCCTTGCCGCCGCTGCCACCGCCGAAGATGGAGCCGATGATGGCGCCGATGTCGAAGCCGCCGCCGTCCTCGTAGCCCCAGCAGATGAAGCCGAACACGCACTGCCGGCTCACCTCGGCCTCGATGTCAGAGCCCCAGTCGAAGCCCACTTCCTGCGGGCGGTTCCACACCGTGGCCGCCTCGGCGCGGTTGCCAATCGCCGTGTCGGCGTAGGCGCGCGCACCCGTCGCACAGCCGGTGAGACCCATCGACGTGACTGCCAGAACCAACGCAACGATCTGCTTCATGTGAATTGCTCCCCTCAAGGTTGAAGACTGCGAGGGGCTGCCTAGCCCGGCCATTGGCCATGACAAGTCCGGAGTGACGGCCTAAGTGACGCCCTGCGATGAGCTGGGTCAGCGTGACGGTGGACGTCTCCGAGGCCGACTCGGAGTGGGTGCAGACGCTGTTGACCGAGGCTGGCGCGGCCGGGCTCGAGGTGCGTGACGCCTCGACGCCGCCCATGCCGGGCGTGCGCCGCCCTTCGGCCGGAGAGGCCATCGTCATCGGCTACTTCGAGCAGGCGGCCGACGCCGACGACGCGCTCGGCACGGTGCGCGACGAGGTGCCGGGCGCGCGGGCCGTCGTCGAGGGCGTCGTCGAGCAGGACTGGAGCGTCGCCTGGCGCGAGCGCATCAAGTCCGTCACCGTGGGGCGGCTGTGGGTGGGCCCGCCGTGGGAGAAGGCGACGGCGCCGGCCGACAAGGTGTGCCTCTTCATCGAGCCGAAGATGGCCTTCGGCACCGGAGACCACCCCACCACCTCGCTCTGCCTCGCGGCCGTCGATTCCTACCTCGCCTCGCACCCGGGCTGCTCGGTGCTCGACGTGGGCACCGGCACGGGCGTGCTGGCCTTCGCGGCGAAGAAGCTGGGCAGCGGGCGCACCGTGGGCACCGACAACGACCCGGTGGCCATCGAGCTGGCGAAGGAGTGCGCCGAGGAGAACGGCCTGTCGGGCGTCGAGCTGTCGACGAAGACGCTCGACGAGGTCGAGGGCACGTTCGACTTCGTGCTGGCGAACATCCTCGCGAACACGCTCATCGCGCTGGCGCCGCTCATCGCGCCGAAGGTGAAGCACCGCCTGGTGATGGCGGGCGTGCTGGTGCCGCAGGCCGACGAGGTGCGGCGGGCGTACGTCGCGCAGGGCCTGGTGAGCGCGGGCGACGTCGTCGAAGGCGAGTGGATTCGCCTCGACCTGGTGCACCCGGGCGCATGAAGCGCGTCCTGGTGCCGAGCGCTGCGCCGGGGCGGGTGCGGCTCACCGCAGCCCGCTTTCACCACCTGGCCGTGGTGCAGCGCGTGTCGGTGGGCGAGGCCCTCGAGGTGTTCGACGGCGCAGGCCAGGTGTTCCCGGCCACCGTCGAGCAGCTCGGCGCCGACTTCGTCGAGCTTGGCCTGCTCGAGCCCCGGCGCCTCCCCGCGCCCCGACGGGTGGTGGTGGTGCAGGGCCTGCCCAAAGCCGACAAGCTCGAGCTGGTGCTGCAGAAGGGCACCGAGCTGGGCGCGGCGGCCTTTCTGCCCGCGCAGGCCAGACGGAGCGTCGTGCGCCTCGACGGCAAGGTGGAGCAGAAGCTCGAGCGCTGGCGCCGCATCGTCGAAGAGGCCGCCCGGCAGTGTGGCCGCGCCGACGTGCCAGAGGTGTTGCCGCCGTGTCCGCTCGAAGCGGTAACGCTGGCGAACACGACGGTGCTGGTGCTCGACGAGGCGGAGCGCAGCCTGCCGTTGTCCCTCGCGCTCGACGCCGTGGCGCCCGACGCACCGGTGGCCCTCGTCGTCGGCCCCGAGGGGGGCCTCGACCGCGCCGAGGTCGACGCCCTCACCGCCCGGGGCGCGCGCGCCGTCACCCTGGGCCCGCTCGTCCTGCGCACCGAGACTGCGGCCCTGGCCGCCCTCGCCGTCATCCGGCACCTCGACGGCCAACTGGGCTGACACCCGGCCTCATGTGGGATGCTGTAGGTTTTCTTGCTCGACCGCCAAAGTCGGCGTCTCATTCGCTCCGTGAGCAACGACCCGAAGAAGCCGCTCGACCCGACGCCCGCCGAGACGCCGGACCTGTTGACGAAGGACTTGAACCTCGACCGTCGCAACCGCCGCGTCCCCACCTTCGAGGAGTTGCAGGCGCAAGGCCGGCCCGACGTCGCCACCACGCAGCCGGGCATTCCCGGGCCGTTCGCGCGGCCCCAGGCGGCCCCCGGCACGATGGCGCCGGGCACCAGCCGTCAGCCAACGCACTTCGAGCTGGCAGCGACGGCCCAGACGCCACGCCACCAAGCGCCCGTGCAGCGCCCCCAGGTGACGGCCCAGCCGGCGGCTGGCGTTCCGCTCGAGGGCCCGACGCGGGCGCCCGTTAACGCCGTGCCTCCTGGGCTGTCGCCACGAGCCGCGCCACCGGCACCGGGGACGATGCGCCAGGCGCCCCTGAGCGCGTCGCCGATGGAGGCTCCACCCGCCGGAGCGACACGCACACCCGCGGCAGCCCTGGGCGCCTCACCCGCTGGAGCCCCTCGCATGCCCGCGCCAGCCCCGGGCGCCTCACCCGCTGGAGCCCCTCGCATGCCCGCGCCAGCCCCGGGCGCTTCACCCGCTGGAGCCGCTCGCACGCCCGCGCCAGCCCCGGGCGCCTCGACGCTGGGCGTCGGGAATTCGGATGCACCGCGTGCTCCAGGCGCGCACACCGCCTCGTCAGCGGGCGCCGCGATGCGCCCTCCATCAGACTCACACCCGTACACCTCGACGACTGGCGCAGTCGGCCCAGGCTTTCCACCGCAGGCCTCGGCGGCCACGGCGCCGGCTCCGTCGATGCGGGCGCCCGGTGTGGCGCCGTCGGCTGCACGAAGCGTCGAGGCGCAGGGGCACGCCTCGGCCCAGCCGCCTCGCGTCCCGGTCCCGCAGCCGCGCGGACCCGCGAACGATGCGGGCCCGGTGATGCTGGGCGACGCACCTGACGCCCCCACCATCGCCGGCGCCTCGTCACCGAACGCACCGGTGACGGCGGCCGCGCCCCGCCCTGCCGCTCCGCCGGCGTCGGGCCTGGCCGGCGCTTCATCACCGAGCGGACTGCGCTCGCCTCCGGTGCCCACGCCAGGTGCAGGGCCCCGCGCCGCCGTCCCGCCTGCGTCGGGTGGAGCCACGCACGGCCCGGCCGCGCGCCCACCCCCGGCCGCTCCGGCTCGACAGGCGCCGCCCTCGCCGACGGCCTGGGCCGCGCGCGGCACGCCCCCCGACGGGCCCGAGCTGCCCACCATGCCCGTGCCGGCCGCGCCGAAGCTGACGGCCGCCTCGCACATGCAGGGCGCGACGGTGCAGTCTGGCGCACAAGCGCCCGTGTCCGTCGCGCCGGCGCACCAGCCGGCGATGCCTGCCCCGAGTCGCTCGGTGTCCGATGAGATTCACACCGCCCCCAACCGGCCGGCGGTGCCCAGGCCGGCCCCCATGCCACAGCCCTCGTTCCAGGAGCTGCCGCAGTCGATGCCGGCCCACCTCGTGGTGACGCAGCCGGGCTTTCCGAACCCGCTGAAGACGCCCGCCGAGCCGCCCGTGGCCGCGACGCCCTCGTCGGCCGGGCTTCTGCCGGTGCAGGGCCCCACGCGCGTGCTGGACGCCCACGGGGCCACGCCCGACGACGGCGTGCCGGCGGTTGCGGCCCCCGCGCCAGACGTCGATGGAGCCGACGTGGTGGCAGCCCCGGCCGCGCTGTGGCGCCGGGTCTTCGCGTGGCTCGTCGACCTCTCGTTCATCGGCCTGTTGGTGTCGGGCTTCTTCGCCGCCGCCCTGGCCGTCATCGGGAAGCCGAGCCTGTCGCTGCTGGTCACCGTCGCCGTGCCCGCGCTGGGCGTGGTGGGCTTCGTGGCCTTCGTCTACACCACGCTCTTCGCCTTCTTGTGGCGGGGCCGCACGCCGGGGCGCCGGCTGCTCGGCATTCACCTCGTCGACGCCTCGGGCCAGGCGCCGCGCGCGGGCCGGGCGTTGCTGCGGGCTGCGCTCTCCCTCGCCAGCTTCGGCCTCTTCCTCTCGGGCTTCTGGCTGGCGTTGTTCGACCGCAAGGGGCAGACGCTGCACGACAAGCTGACGTCCACCTTCGTGGTGCGTTTGAAGCCCGCCGTCTGAAGTCCACCTGCTACAACCCCACGTGTCCATGCCCCAGCGCCTGGCCCAGCACCTGATGGCTCGCGGCCTCGTGTCGGCGCGGCTCGTCGACGAAGCGATGCGCCGCGCCGAGCAGGCGAAGGTGGGCCTCGACACCGCGCTGCTCCTCCAGGGCGCCATCTCGGAAGCCGGGGTGCTGCAGGCCATCAGCGACGTGTCGGGCATTCGCCTCGTCAACCTCGCCGACTTCGAGCCGAACGCCGAGGCCGGGCCGTTGATGCCGTTCAAGATGTCGAAGCAGCTCGGCGTGGTGCCCCTCTCGCTCGATGGGCAGACGCTGCACGTCGCCTGCGCGTACCCGGTGCCCACCTCGCAGCTGAAGGACGTCGGCTTCCTCCTCGGCCGCAAGCTCGAGCTGTGGGTCGCGCTCGAGGCCCGGGTGCGTGACTGGCAGGCCGTCATCTATGGGCAGCCGCTCGACGCCACCACGGCGAAGGTGTTGACGCTGCTCGACCCCTCGCGGCCGGCGCCGAGGCCGGGCCCTCCGGTCGAAGACGACGACAACCCCCTCATCGGCGCCGAGACCGAGTCGATTCCCACCGAAGCCCCGGCGAAGAAGCCTGCCGAGGAGCCGCTGCTCCTCACGGCCCCCAAGAAGAAGAAGAAGACCATCGAGGTCGTCGACGAGCCCAGCGTGGTGGTGGCCGCCGACGCGGTGCCGCTGGGCGAGGGAGAAGAGCACCACACGACGGTGCTCGACCCGACGGCCTACGGCCGCTTCGCGCGAGGTGGCGACGACTCGGGCGCGCAGGCGGTGCCGCTCGACGAACACGAGTCGACCCGCGTCGTCGACACGCGCGGCTACGCCAACTTCGCCAGGCAGCTGTCCGACAGCAGCAACAACGCCATGGTGTTCCCCGGCGGCGTGCTGCCGCCGCGCACCTCGGCGCCGCCCGCGCCGCCGCCGTCGATGCCTCCGGTCGCGCCCACCTGGGTGCAGCCCGCCTCGGCGCCACGGCCACCTCCCGAGCGGGTGCTCCCCGACGTGGCGAAGCCGTCGGCCGCGGGGTCGAAGACGATTCGTCCACCCTCGGCGCCACGGCCGTCGGTCGACAAGCGGCCCGCGCCCCGGCTCGAGCCTGCCCCCGAGGCGCGCCCGACGCCGCCAGAGCCCGCGCCGCGGGGCGCCACCGCCGAGGACCCGCCCGCCGACGAGACGGATTTCTCGGACGTCAACGACGTGCTCGAGGTGCCGCGCACCCCGGCGCCCGTGGTGCCGCCCGAGCCTCCGCCCGCGCTGCCCCGGCCCTCGAAGCCGGCGCCGTCGTTCCGGGGCGCCACCGTGGTGCCACCGCCGGCGCCAGCGACGGCCGGGCCGGGCGTGGTGCGGCTCCTCGAGCCGTACAGCCAGGTCGAGCCCGTCGTGCCGAGCCGGCCCGTGCCCGAGGTGGCCGCCGACGAGCAGTGGACGGTGCCGCCGCCGGGCGCTTCGCCGGCGTGGCCGGTGTCGTCGGCCGCGGCGGCGTCGGCGCAGAGCGTCTACCCGGCGCCCCCGGGGCTTTCACCCTCGAGCGCGACGGAGTGGACGCTGGCGCAGGCGCGCGCCTCGCTGAAGGAATACACGCACGACCGCGACGCCCTGCTGCACGTGGTGCTCGAGTATGGGCGCCGCGCGTTCGACTTCGTGGCGGCCTTCGCCGTGGTGCGGGGCGCGGCCGTGGGGTGGGACGCGCGCGGCGAAGGCGACGTCGAGGCCGTGCGTCAGCTCGCCGTGCCCCTCGACGCCGCGAGCGTGTTCCGCACGGTGGCGCTCACACGCGGCAGCTACGTGGGGCCGCTCCCACCCGACGCGCTGACCCAGCACTACCTCGCGCTCCTCGGCCGGGCGCCGCGCACCGTCTTC
>JALOQF010000399.1 GCA_025459425.1 Myxococcaceae bacterium
CTCCTCCGCCACCGACAGCGCCTCCGCCACCGACGGCGCCTCCGCCACCGACAGCGCCTCCGCCACCGACGGCGCCTCCGCCACCGACAGCGCCTCCGCCACCGACAGCGCCTCCGCCACCGACAGCGCCTCCGCCACCGACAGCGCCTCCGCCACCGACGGCGCCTCCGCCACCGACGGCGCCACCACCGACTGCTCCGCCACCACCACCGGCGCCACCACCACCGACGGCGCCTCCGCCACCGACCGAATTGCCGCCGGCGCCTGAGCCACCGATGACGCCCGCGTCCAGAAACCCTGCGTCGCCCCTTTCATCGACGGCGACGAATGGGCAGCCGGTGGAGCACCCAACGAGGAACAGGACGACTGGCAGGCGCAAGCGCGTCATGACTTCAGCAACTGACAAGAATCGCTGTGTAGGTGGCCGACTGCCCATCGGTCCCCATCGACGTGCCCCTCAGCGACCAATCATTCTCGACGACCCCCATGTACCTCCCAATGATCCCATTCGAGTACTTGATCTCGAAGTCCAGGGTGGTTCCCCCGTAGTTCGCCGTCACGGTTCCAGGAATGTATCGGTCCCACGTCATGGTGCCCGACCAGGGGCTGGTGGTCGTCTTGAGCTTCAGGTTTCCCTGGACGGTGCCGCTCCCTCTCTGCGTGACACGCCAGCAAAGCTCCGCAGGAACGTTCAAACCGGATCCCCCATCGCCCCCCGCATTGCCCACCGCCGCTGGAGCCGTGGCCCGGCCCGTCGTCGTCGCGAAGGTACCGTTCGACTTCGTCCACCGAACGATGACCGCCATGGTCCGACAGTCGGGATCGAGGCCAGGGTCGCACACGATGCTGGACTCGGCGACGCCGAACGCGTCGAGGGGCACTGACTCGGGGTCTGCGGTTCCAGGGCTTGGCTGAAACGAGACAACGCCCTGACCGATGGTTCCGTCAGCGTTGGTCGCGACCACGCGCGCCCGAATCGGGCGCCCGTCGACGACCGCGCGCGGCGTCAGGGTCAACGAGAGCTCGCCGCCCTGCGCTGACATCGAAGGTGAACAGCCAGCGGCCAAAGCCACCAAACCCAGAGCAACCCATCGCATGGTCAACCCCCAGTGGAGACGCCAAACGTATGTCGAGAAGGCTCCGGAGTCGCGAGGTCAGGGGCTGCAGCCTGTGCGCAGAAGTACGGTGAGGTCGTTCGAGCCGAAGTTGGACACGACGAGGTCAGGCCTGCCGTCTCTGTCGAAGTCGGAGGAGGCCAACCCAAAGGGCGTGTCGCCAACTGGGACCGCGATGGCTGGGCCCAGCGTGCCGCTCGAGCTCGCGATGAGGAGGCTGATGCTGTCGTCGTTGGCGTTGGCGACGACCACGTCTGCACGACCATCTCCGTTGACGTCGGCGTGCAGCAGCGCCGCGGGACCGGACCCAACGGAAATGACCGTCGCCGGCAGAAAGCCGCCGTCAGCGCCTCCAAACAGCGCTGACAGCCCCTGCGTGAAGTAGTCGGCTGTCAGCAGGTCCATCGGTCCGTCTCCGTTGAAGTCGCCAGCGATGATGGCGCGCGGCGCGGGGCCGACAGGCAAGACCAGCGCCATTCCGTAACCACCGCCGGCGAGGCCTGGGGCGAGGCGCACCACGCCTTCTGCAAAGTGCGCGAAGGCGAGATCTGGTCGTCCGTCGCCCGTGAAGTCGGCGATCGCCGCTCCGTGAGGCTCGACGCCGATCGCGATCGACCCGGCCGGAACCAGTCGACCCGCGCCTCCGTCAGTCACCAGCAGGGTCGCCGAGCCCCCGGTGAGGTTCGACACGAGGACGTCCGGCCATGGGTCCTGATTGAGGGGGCCGATCGTGACTGAGACCGGTCCAGCGCCGACTGGATGGTTCGCTGCCCGTGACCACACCCCGGCGTCGCCCGGCGAACTGAGGACCGTGACCGTGTTGTCGTCCTGGTTGGGAACGACAGCGTCGAGCCGGCCGTCGCCGTCGAGATCTGCCAGGCGAACGAAGTACGGCTTCTGACCAGTGGAGCGAAAGCCCCAGAATGTAAAAGCTCCCCCGTCCCGGCCCGTCAAGATACTGACGCCTCCATCGAAGTGATTGGCCACGACGAGGTCAGGGAGCGTGTCGCCCGTCACGTCACCGGCTGCGACGCCAATCGGGCCGCCCACCGACGGAATCGTCAGCGTCCGGAACGTGGGCCGAAGGCACACTGAACCCGCGTCGACCACTGAACCCGCGTCGACCACTGAACCCGCGTCGACCACTGAACCCGCGTCGACCACTGAACCCGCGTCGACCACTGAACCCGCGTCGACCACTGAGCCCGCGTCGACGACCGAACCCGCGTCGACCAACTGGCCACCGTCCGCGCCCCCGTCGCGCTCTCCTCCGTCTGGCGCCCCTCCGTCGAGTCGGCCTGCGTCGACCGGTTCACCCCCATCGAGCGGGACGACCCCGGAGTCGGTCTGAGACCCCGCATCGACGACGCTCCCGGCGTCGTCCACGAAGCCAGCGTCCGAGGACGTGGGCCTCCGCACGCACAGGCCGGTCGCCTCGTCACACCTCGTCCCAGTCGGACAGCCATCACGACACTGAGCAACTCCGTCGTTGCAGCCGCTCATCGCGACGAGCGCGCCGACGGCGAAGACGCAGCTCCCCCACCCCAGACGAATCATGTCGCCGCTCATACCTCTCCCGCGTCGACTTCGTCATCAGCGCCCCGTGTTCCACGTGTGTGCATCGAACACCGGGTGGCTGGCGACTCATCGGGCCTCGTGCCTTCCCTTGAACCGGCACGACCGGGCCGATAGGTCAACCGGCATGCTTTCCCTCGGCATCGACGGCTTCACCTTCGACGATCTCTACCGCCCCGCCGGCCTCCAGCGCCTGTACGCGCGCTTCTGCATGGAGCTGCGCGCCGTCTCGCCCGACACGGCCATCGCCTACGACGCCTGGCGCGCCGGCGTGCTCGCGGGCAAGCCCCACGGCGGGCTGTCGGCACCGCAAGAGTCCGACCTGCTCATCGCGGTCGCCGAGGCCACCTCGAAGTTCCTCCGCCGGCTGTTCCGCGTCGATCGCGAACTCGACAAGCTCGGCGCCGGCCTCAAGAACGAGCTCGGCCTCTTCGAGTTCAAGCGCGAGTTCGTCACCCGCCGCGTCTTCAAGAAGGGCGCGACCGACCGGCCCAGGCGCGAAGAGCTGCCCGAGCTCGACGCCCGCATGGGCCTGCTCTTCACGCTGGGCTTCGGCGCCGAGCTGCCCCCGGTGCCCCACGGCCACGGTCACCACGGGGTCGATCACGAGCGCGCGCTCGCCGAAGCCGTGCTGCTGCTCCTCAACGTCGAGCGCCACTTCGCCGGCCAGAAGGCCGCAAGCCCCGAGCTGCTGGAGCGCTGGAACACGCTCCGTGGTGCGCTCACCTCGACCGACGCCGGCCGCGCCGCCTTCGGCTCGACGCTGGTCGGAGACGAGCTCTCCCAGGTCCGCGGGCTCCTCTCGCTCAGCGACCGCTGGACCTGGGCGCGCGCCAGCTTCACCCACACCTTCCACGGTTGGAGCACCATCACCCAGCCGAAGCCCCTCGTCTTCGACCAGCTCGTCGAGCTGAAGCTGCCCGACGCGTCGCTCCCCGAGGCCTTCGAAGGGCCCGACCAGCACCTTCGCCGCCGCGACGGCTTCAAGCTCACCGACCGCCGCTTCGGCGCCCGCGAGGTGATGAACGAGGTCGACTACTGTGTCGTCTGCCACGAGCGCGAGAAGGACTCGTGCAGCAAGGGCTTCAAGGAGAAGGACCCCGTCGCCGCGGGCGGCACGTACAAGAAGAACCCGCTGGGCATTCCGCTGGCTGGCTGCCCGCTCGAGGAGCGCATCTCCGAGATGCACGTGCTCAAGTCGCGCGGCGATTCGCTCGGCTCGCTCGCGATGGTGATGCTCGACAACCCGATGTGCCCGGGCACCGGCCACCGCATCTGCAACGACTGCATGAAGGCCTGCATCTTCCAGAAGCAGGAGCCGGTGAACATTCCGCAGATCGAGACGAGCGCCCTCACCGACGTGCTCGCCCTGCCGTACGGCTTCGAGCTCTACGGCCTGCTCACCCGCTGGAACCCGCTCAACGCCCGCCGCCCCTTCGCCGCCGCGGCCAACGGCAAGAACGTGATGGTCGTCGGCCTCGGGCCCGCCGGGTACACGCTCTCGCACTACCTGCTCAACGAGGGCTTCACCGTCGCCGGCATCGACGGCCTCAAGGTCGAGCCCTTCCCCGACGAGCTCACCGGGAAGAACGGAAAGGCCCTCGCACCCATCAAGGACTGGCGGTCGATCGCCTCGGAGCTCGACGAGCGCGTGCTCGAGGGCTTCGGCGGCGTCAGCGAGTACGGCATCACCGTGCGGTGGGACAAGTCGTTCCTCACCCTCATTCACCTGACGCTGGCGCGGCGTGAGGGCTTCCGCATCTACGGCGGCATCCGCTTCGGAGGCACCCTCACCATCGACGACGCCTGGGCGCTCGGGTTCGACCACATCGCCATCGCCGCGGGCGCCGGCAAGCCCACCATCGTGCCGATGAAGAACAACCTCGTGCGCGGGGTGCGCGCGGCGAGCGACTTCTTGATGGCCCTGCAGCTGACCGGCGCCTTCAAGAAGGACTCGCTGGCCAACATGCAGGTGCGCCTGCCTGCCGTCGTCATCGGCGGCGGCCTCACCGGCGTCGACACCGCCACCGAGCTGTTCGCCTACTACCCGGTGCAGGTCGAGAAGGTGCTCAAGCGCCACGAAGCCCTCGTCAAGGACCTGGGCGAGGCAGCCGTCTTCGCGAAGCTGAACGCCGAAGAGCTCGCCGTGTACCGCGAGTTCCTCGAGCACGGCCGCGCGATTCGGGCCGAGCGTGAGCGCGCCGAGAAGGCCCACGAGGCGCCGAACTTCGTTCCGCTCGTGCGCAGCTGGGGCGGCGTGTCGCTGTGCTACCGGCGCGGCCTCACCGAGTCTCCGGCCTACCGGCTCAACCACGAAGAGGTGGCCAAGGCGCTCGAAGAGGGCATTCGGTTCATCGAGCGCCTCTCGCCCGTCGAGGCCGTGCCCGACGAGTTCGGCGCGGTGAAGGCGATGCGCTTCGAGCGCATGACGGTGGTGGACGGGAAGCTCAAGGGGTCGGGCTCGTTCCTCGAGCTGCCCGCGCGCACCGTCTGCGTCGCCGCCGGCACCTCGCCCAACGTCACCTACGAGCGCGAGTACCCGGGCACCTTCAAGCTCGACGACGACGGCTCGTTCTTCCGCAACTACGTCGTCGACGAGACGCCCGAGGGCCAGCGGCTGCGCGAGGTCGAGGCCCACGAAGACATCGCCAAAGACGTCGGCTTCTTCACCTCGTACGAGAAGGACGGCCGCTTCATCTCGTTCTACGGCGACAACCACCCGACGTACGCCGGCAACGTGGTGAAGGCGATGGCCTCGGCGAAGGACGGCTACCCCCACGTCGCGCGCGTGTTCGCGAAGCAGCTGGCGAACCTCGTCGAGGCCGAGCAACCAGCGCGCGACGCCGCCCGAAAGGCCTTCTTCGAGCGCCTCGACGCCGCCTTCCTCGCCACCGTCGAGGCCGTCAACCGGCTCACGCCCACCATCGTCGAGGTGGTGGTGAAGGCGCCGTTCGCGGCGCGGCACTTCCACCCGGGGCAGTTCTACCGGCTGCAGAACTTCGAGCGCACCGCGCCGCTCGTCGACGGCACCCGCCTCACCATGGAAGGCCTCGCCCTCACCGGCGCGTGGGTCGACAAGGACAAGGGCCTCATGTCGACCATCGTGCTCGAGATGGGCGCCTCGTCACGCATGTGCGCGATGCTCAAAGTGGGAGAGCCCGTCATTCTCATGGGCCCCACCGGCGCGCCCACCGAGATTCCCCACGTCAAAGAGACGGTGCTCCTCGCCGGCGGCGGCCTGGGCAACGCGGTGCTGTTCTCCATCGGCCAGGCGCTCCGCGCCGTCGGCTGCCGGGTGCTCTACTTCGCCGGCTACCGGAAGGCCGAAGACGCCTACAAGTTCGACGACCTCGAGCGCTCGGCCGATCAGGTCATCTGGGCCGTCGATGGCCCGCCGCACCTGCCGCCACGGCGCCCGCAAGACCGCTTCTTCGTCGGCAACATCGTGCAGGCGATGGTGGCCTACGCCGAAGGAAAGCTCGACACGCGCGAGTTCGATCTGCGCCAGGTCGACCGCATCATCGCCATCGGCTCGGACCGCATGATGAAGGCCGTGAAGGAAGCGCGGCACGGCGTCCTCAAGCCCTTCTTGAAGCCCGAGCACTGCGCCATCGGCAGCATCAACTCGCCGATGCAGTGCATGATGAAGGAGATCTG
>JALOQF010000076.1 GCA_025459425.1 Myxococcaceae bacterium
ATCTCGCAGGCGAGAGTGGGCGGTGTTCTGGTTCAGCTCGAGGACTCTGGCGGCGTCGGCCACGGACAGCTCCTCGAGCTCGACGAGCACGAAGAGCTCGCGGCGCTCTTCGGCGAGTGCGTCGAGCACCCGGTACATCAGCTCGGCGGCCTGCCGGCCCTCGACGGCACTGTCGGGCGTCGCCACCGGCCGGCTGGGCTCGGCCGCCTGCGCGTCGAGGCGCCGCTGGGTGGCACGGCCCGCGCGCCGGTAGGTGGCCGACACCCGCAGCACGAAGTGGAACAGCCACGTCTTGAAGGACGCCCCTGCACGGCGTCGTCGAGCTGCGCGGGCTGCACCCCCAGCCGCCGGCAGTTGTTCCAGACGAAGGTGAGGTGCTGCTCGTACAGGGCCGCGAAGTCGCCGGGCAGGGGCGGCGGCGTCCCCTCGTCACGCTCCCGCTGTGCCGTCGTCCCTGTCATCTGGAGTGCTCAGTTGCGGCCAGGGGGGCCGTCTCGTGGCGGAAAGAGCAGCTCGACGGTGAAGGCGCCGCGCCCACCCACCACCCCGGGGGTCGCCAGCTCGCCGACACCGCCGGCCGTGAAGCGGGGGCGGGTGATGGGCACGAGGGCCTCGGCGCGAAGCCCCACCCGCAGCCACCGCCAGACGAAGCCCAGCGCCAGCCCGGCCCGGCCCGCCAGCCAGGGCGCGGTGTTCACCGCTGGGTCCGAGAGGCCAAAGCTGCGGCCCCGCAGGCCACCGGCCTCGAGCGCCACCACCGGCGCCAGGAAGAAGGGGCCGAGCGCGAAGTCCCACCGGGCGGCCACGGCGCCCGTGACGAGGGTCAGGGTGGCGCCCGGCGTCGTCATCGTCGACTGGGGGAGAAAGCCCTGGCCCTGGAGCTCGAGCCCCAGCCCCACCGGCCACCGCAGCCCCACGGTGAGGCCCAGCCCCGGCGTGAGGGCGGGCACCGAGTGGGTGTCGGCGCTGGCCCACAGGCCGAGGCTGAAGCGCACGGGCGGCGGCGCGTCGAGCACCGGCACCTCGGCGACGGCGAGCGGGTCGACCATCAACGCCACCACCACCACCGCCGCGGCCGAGACGGCCGTGCACGTCGCACCGGTGAGGGTGCGCTCGCCGCCCAGCGCGTTGCGCAGCTCGACCTGCCAGCGCCCGTCTCCCGAGGGAGCGACGCGGCCGGTGACGGTGAGGGGTGGCTCGGCCTTCGCGCCGCTCAGCTGCCGCTCGACGGCGTCCTCCACCTGCGTGGGGGTGGGGCAGCCGGCAGGCGCGCTCCAGCGCAGCGTGAGGCCGGGCACGGCGGCCACGGCCGGCGCTCCCAGACACCACGTCAACACGAGGGCGGCGCGCGACACGCCTTCACAATCTCCCAGAAAAACGGTGGTTCCTCACCTTCCTGTCGTTTTCGCCACGACTCGCCCACGCCGCGGCACCAACCCTTCGTGCGTTCACGGTTCGACTGGCTGGCGGTGGTGCTCCTTGCCGGGTGTGAAGGAGCCATTCTGGGGGCCCCCGCGGCCTCACCTGTGGCCCCGGGGCCGATGGCACAGGCGCCGGTGGGGGCGCCGGAGCGGCCCGTTGGCGAGGCCCCTGCGCCCCCCACGCCCCCCGTGTTGCCAGACGAGGCCAACCCCTTCACCTGCGACGCTGACGAGGCACCAGAGACGCTCGACGCGCGGCGCCTCACCCGCGCCGAGTACCTCAACGCGCTGCGGGCGCTGGTGACGCACGGCCTGGGCGCGGCCGACGCGGCGGCGGTGCTGCGACAGGTGGACGCCGAAGGCCGGCTGCCACCCGAAGTCACCGGCGGCTACTCGACGGCCGACGGCAACTTCTCGGTGCTGCACGCGAGGGAGACGTTCGCCATCGCCGACGGCGTCGCCTCGGCCATCGGCGCGCCCGCCGCCTACGGCCGCTTCGTGTCGGCCTTCCTGGCGCTGGGCCCCGCCACCTGCCCGGCGCCGAGCCCCGCGGCGCTCTCCGACGCCTGTGAAGACGCCTTCATCCGCAACCTCACGCTGCGCGCGTGGGGCCGGCCCATCGAAGCGGGCGCCGCTGCCGGCAACGACGAGCTCGCCGCCTTCCGCCGCGAGTTCGCCCTCGCCCCGACGAGCCGTGAGGGCGTCGAGGCGGTGGTGGTGAAGACGCTGCTGGCGCCGGCCTTCCTCTTCCACCTCGAGACCGACCTGCGCCCGGTGTCGGGTGCCACACACGCCCTGTCGTCGCACGCCATCGCCCGGCGCCTCGCCTACACCTTCACCCAGGCGCCGCCCGACGAGGCGCTGCTGGGGCTCGCCGCCAGCGGCGACCTGCAGCGCGACGCCGACTTCCAGCGGGCGCTGGCGCTGGTGCAGCCCCGCATGGGCGCGGTGGTGACGCAGTTCTCGCGCGAGTGGCTGCACCTCGACGGGCTGCCCACCTTCATCGAGCAGAACCACCCCCGCTCGCTGCGGGTGCGCGCGGGCGTGACGCTCGACGACGGGCTGCGGGCGGCCATGCGCGACGAGGTGCTCGAGCTGTGGCGGTGGGTGAACGACTCGGGCGGCACGCTGGCCGACGTCTTCACCACCGACGTGTCCTTCGCGAGGCACCCGGGGCTGATGCACGTCTATGGGCAGCAGGCGCCCGCGCCGGCCACCGTCACGGCGCAGACGGCGGTGCGGTTTCCGGCTGGGCAGCGCAGCGGGCTCTTGACGCGCGCGGCGATGCTGTCGTCGGGCACGCACACCGAGAACCCGATTCTGCGCGCCATTCACCTGCGCCGCGACGTGCTGTGTCTGCCGACGCCGCAGCCCGGCAACCTGCCGCCCAACTCGCTGGCCGCGCCGCTGCCCGACGCGACGATGACGACGCGGGAGCGCTACCACGCCAAGACGAGCGTGCAGCCGTGCCAGGGGTGTCACCAGCTCATCAACCCGCTGGGCTTCGCGCTCAGCCGCTACGACGCGCTCGGCCGCTACCAGACGACGGAGCTGGCCTTCGACGCGACGTGGAACGTGGTGGGCCAGCTGCCGGTGTCGTCGACGGCCGAGCTGTCGGGCCCGCTGGGGCTCGAGCGCACGGTGGCCGACGGGCTCGAGCTGAGCGCGGTGGTGGCCCAGACGTCGGCCCTGCGCTCGTGCATCACCCGCAACCTCTCGGCGTACCTGCACGGCCTGCAGGCGCTGCCGCCGGCCAGCGGCGCCTCGTGTGAGCGGCGGCGCATGTACCAGTCGCTCGCCGACGGCGCGCCGCTGCGAAGCCTCTTCGAGAGCGCCGTGCTGGACGCGCGCTTTCGCCACCGCACCCTGAGGAGCTCGCCATGACGTACGACCGCCTGTCCCGCCGCATGTTCCTGCGCGGCACTGCTGGTGCCTGGCTGTCCATTCCCCTGCTCGAGTCGCTCGTGCCGGCCGAGGCGCGCGCGCAGGGCACGCCGGTGCGCCGCTTCATCTCCATCATCACGCCCTATGACATGGGCCACCACGCGGCCTGGCTGCCCAACACCAACTCGCCCATCACCAACCTCGCCCCGCCGGCGCAGGTGTTGACGCCGGGCAACGGGCACCACGCGATTCGGTACCAGCCGCTGCGCGACTTCGTGCCCACGTCCACCTCGCCGCTGAGCCTCGTCGCGGGCGCGCACTTCAACCCCTGGCTGTCGTCGATGACAATCATGCGCAGCCTCAACCACAGCGTGCGCTACGGCCACGGCGCGGCGTGGGTGCTGGGCGGCATTCAGGCCGACGCTCCGGAGCGCGGCGCGCTGGCCACCATCGAGACGGCCGACGTGGTGCTGAACAAGCACCGGGGCTTCAACCCCGCCGGGCTGCCGCACATCTTCTGTGGCAACGCGGGCTACGGCCCCGACACGTATTCCTATGTCTCCAGCGGTGGCCCCGCGGGCTACGCGAGCTGTCTGGGCGAAGACCTGACGGCCCTGTACAACCGGCTCTTCTCGAACGGCGCCCTGCCCGAAGGCGGCTCCACCACCAGCCTGCACCCGCGGCACGACGTCCTCTCGCGGGTGCAGGAGGACTACCGGCGTGTGCGCAACAGCCGCTTCACCAGCGCGGCCGACAAGCGCACCCTCGACAACGCGCTCGACCAGTTCCGCGACGCGCAGGCCAGCCTCACGCGCGTCACCACCTCGAGCTGCGCGCACCGGACACTCGGGCGCTCGGGCCAGGTGTGGCAGGCCGCCTCGCAGGCCGCGGTCGGGCAGGCGCTGGCCGACCTCGTCGCGGCGGCCATCATGTGTGACGCGGCGCGCGTCTTCACCATCGGCGCGCCCATGCTCGGGGGCACGCTCAACGGGCAGGTCGACCAGCACGAAGAGGTGTCGCACGTGCCCTTCAGCACCTTCGGCGGCCGGCCCTCGTGGCAGCTCACCGCCGAGCGCAAGACGGCCATCGCCCGCACCTTCGTCGCGCCGCTGCTGCAGCGCCTCGCGTCGGCGACCGACCCGTCGAACGGGCGCTCGTACCTCTACAACTCGCTCGTGTACTTCACCGCCGAGTCCGGCATCGCGCACGGCTACGGCTCACACCCGGTGATGCTCTTCGGCAACGCGGGCGGCTCGCTCGGCTCGGGCCACTACATCGACTACGCCAACCGCGCCGCCGGCACCTTCGCGGGCGGAGACGGCTTCTCGGAGGTGGTGGGCTCTCCCACGTTCGGCAACAACTGGTGGGGCGCGTCGTACAACCGGCTGCTGGTGACGGTGCTGCAGGCCATGGGGCTGCAGCCGCAGGACTACGAGAACCACGCCCTCAACGCGCAGCTGTACAACCGCACCGACCTGGGGCCGAACAACCGCAACCTCTCGAGCCTGGGCGGCTTCGGGTACGCGATGCCGCGCGACTTGTCGGGGGAGAACACCAGCAGCTGGGGCTTCAACCACTACCTGCGGCCCGGCCTCGAGGGGCAGGACCTGCGCCAGTTCCGCAACCCCCTGCCCATGCCGCCTGCGTAGGGCCGGGCCGAGCTGCCGTCAGCGACCCTCGAGGCGCTCGAGCAACGCGGGGGCCTGGGCCTCGAACCGCTCCTGCACGGTGCCCCAGATTCGCGCCTCGTTGGCCTGGTCGAACGCGAGGATGTCGCCGGGGCTCATCGAGCCGCGGTTGGGGAGCACCTCGTACAGCACCTGCTCCGCCAGTTCGTCTTCGAGGTCGCGGAGCGCGTCGAGGTGGCCACCTTCGATGGCGCGCTGCAACAGCTCGGGCGGCAGGTCGGGCAGCGCGCCGGTGCCACCGTCTCGCCACGTCTGGCCGTTGAAGAGGCCGCCGCGCAGGTAACCCATCGTCTCTTCGCCGATGCGCTGGTCGGCTGGCAGCCGCTCGTTCGCCGCCCGCCAGAGGGCCTCGCGCTCGGCCTGCGTCTGCCGGTCGTTGGTGACGGCGGTGATGCCGTCGCCCACCAGCGAGACGCCCGTGCCCACGGCGGTGATGGTCTGTCCCGGGAGCGCGCCGACGCCAGTGGCGGTGATGGCCGAGCCTGCCGCCGAGACGAGGTCTCCGAGAATGCCGACCGAGGAGCCGACGGTGAAGCCGTCCTGCGCGTAGCGGCCCCAGGCGCTGGCGAGCGACGTCACCGCGCCGAGGCCGGGCAAGAAGCGGCTCGCGTACTGGCCGATGGCCTTCGTGCTGACGCCGAGCACCTCGGAGCCGAGCCGACCGGCCTGCGCGAGCCCGCCGATGATGGTGGCGGCGTCACCCGAGGCTGCGATGAGGGCCTCGATGCGGGCCTGGCTCGTCTCGGCCGTGGCGGCGCCATAGAGGTCGTACGCGAGCCCGGCGACGGCCAGCGCTTTGCCCAGCCTCGACGACTCGTTCCAGTCCTTGCCGAGCTGCTCGAGGTCGTCGGGCTTCGCGGTGCCGGTGGCGAGCGCGGTGAAGCCGCGGAGCGCCGCGGTGAGGGCTTCGGCCTTGCCCTTGTAGTCCCACGCGGTCGACGCGGCGCCGGCGACGGCCAGGGCAGGGTCCATGAACGGGGCGAGCTTCGCTTCGAGCTGCGCGCGGAAGGACTGGGCGTCGACCTCGCCCGCGGCCGCCGCCGTCGCGGCGACGGTGGGGAGGGCCGCGGCGACGACCTCCTCGAGAGCCTCGGTGGGGCCGTTCGTCCGCGCCCGCTCGGACGCCCAGTTCAGCGCGGCCTCGGCATGGCGGGTCTCGGCGAGCCGGGCGTACCCCTCGACCAGCGTCGTCTCGCTCAGCGCGCGGGGGTTGGCTTCGAGGCTGGCCTTGAGGGCGTCTTCGGCCTTCGCCACGTCTTCGTAGAGGCCGGCGTTCTGCTCGCGGAAGGCGGCGATGGCGGCGGCCTTCTGCGCGTCGGTCGCCAGGTCGGCGCCGACGGCGAGGTGCTCGGCGAAGCGCGTCTCGGCCGCGGTGAGCGTGGCCCTGGCGGTGTCGAGCGCGGCGGTGGCGGCCCGCACCTCGGCAGTGGCCGCGGGGTCGACGCCGGCGAGGGCCTGGTCGAGGCCAGAGGCGGTGCGCGCGCCGAGCCGCGAGGCCCGGTCGAGGTCGCGCGCGCTGAGGGTGCCCTGCGCGACGCCTGCGCGCATGGCGTCGACGACGGCGCCTCGCTCCTCGGGCTTCGCGGCGGCGTACACCCGGTTGAGCTCGACGGGAGACAGCTGGCCCACGACGTCGGCGCCGTAGCGTGGGTCGTCCTTCCGCGCGGCGAGCTTCTCGGCGAGGCGGGCGTCAGCGAGGGGCTCGTTCGGCGTGCCCTGGTACGCGCGGTACTCGGCCACGTCGCGGGCGACGGTCTCGGTGGCGGCCGACACCGTGCCGCTCAGCGCGACGGGCGTCGTCGACGCCGCCTTGAAGGTCGAGCGCGTCTGGTCGATGGGCCTTCGCGCCTCGACCTTCGGCGGTTCGGGCGGCCTCGTGGCTTCGGCGCGGCTTGCGTGGCTGCTCTGGCTGGTGGTGCTGCTGCGGTCCGAGGTGCGGTCGATGGCCATGGGAGCTTCGTCCTTTCGAAGGACGACGAGCGTAGGCCGAATGCGTCGCATCAGGGGGGGCAGACCGCTGTCGCTGCCCGCAGCGGCGTTTCAAGAGTTCGGAACCACGGGCCGGCCGACGAGCGCCTGCACCAGGGTGCCCACGCACAGCGCGAGCGTCAGCGCCGAGGCGCTCACCACCGTCGCCCATTGCGCCGGCGAGCGCTGCAGCCCACGCCACCAGCGGCACCACCTGCAGCGCATGCAACGAGATGAAGTGCGAGACGCGCAGGTCGCCCAGCGAGCGGCTCCAGTTCACGAGCCAGAAGCCCGCAGACCCATCGGGCCCTCCGACCGAGTGCGAGAGGGCACCGCCCATGCGGAAGCCCGACACGGCCGCCAGCAACGTGAGCCACAGGCCCGCGCGCCACGCGAACTGCAGCACCTCATCGACGCCCACCAGCGGCCGCCGCGTCGCCCATATCGCGAGCGCCACCAGCCCCACCGTCGCCAGCACGATGGCCGCCTGCATGGCGCGCCACAGCGCCGTGTCGAGGGGCGAGCGCAGGTTGAAGTGCGAGGTGGTGCCGCGCCACGCCTGGCTGACGATGATGGCCATCTCGACCACCAGGGTGCCCAGGAGCACCCACGAGAGGGTCTCGCGGAAAGGCGCCTCGACGTCGACCCGGGGCAACACCCACGCGAGCGAGCCCAGGAGCAGCGCAATCGACACCGCGAACTTGAAGGGCTTGAGCGCGGGGTGCACCCCGAGAATCGGCGTAGCCGGGCGGGCGAGCGCGACGAGGCACCCCAGCGCCAGCGCTCCGTGCGCCAGGGCCCCCACCAGCAGGGGGCGGTGCAGCCCGGTCACGACTTCGCCGCCGTGGCCGCCGGCAGCTGGTGCTTCGTCATGCCCGCCATCACCTGCGACATCGCGCGCACCCGGCCCCAGCGCGGCAGGAACATGAGCGACCACTCGAGCAGCTTCGAGAGGAGCCCGGGGCGCACGGTGCCTCCACCCGGGAGCGCGTCGAGGCTCGCGCGCGCCACCGTGGCCGGGGTGGCCGACATCGACATCGACATGTTGGCCCGCGCGGCGAAGCCCGAGGCGATGGGGCCAGGAGCCACCGACAGCACGTCGATGCCCACGGGCTGGAGCTCGAGGGCCAGCCCCTCGGCGAAGGACTGCACCCAGGCCTTGGTGGCGGCGTAGTGCGCGGCGCGGCGCACGCCCTGGAAGGCCACGAGCGAGCTGAGCAGCACCAGCCCGCCCCGGCCCCGGCGCACGAGGCGGCGCCCCAGCGTGTGCGTCAGCGCCACCACCGCGCGGCAGTTGACGTCGAGCATCGAGAGCTCGGCGGCGAGGTCGTTCTGGAGGAACTCACCCGAGGTGCCGAAGCCCGCCGAGGCCACGAAGAGCCCCACGTCGAGCGGCGCGATGGCGGCCTCGACCGCGCGCACGCCCGCGTCCGTCGACAGGTCGGCATCGACCACCAGCACCTCGGCCGGCGCGAGCTCGCGGGCGAGCTGCTCGAGGGCCTGCCGGCGGCGCGCCACCAGCACCAGCTTGAGGCCGTCGGCCGCCAGCTCCCGCGCGAAGGCCTGCCCGATGCCGTCCGAGGCGCCCGTCACCAGCGCCCACGGCCCATACCGCTTCACGTCGACTCGATTCATTGGACTGCTCCTTTGTATGTTGGTCATCATCTCACTGCACGTACGAGGGTGCTTCGAGTTCGTTTCAGGGCCGACTTCAGGTGCGGCGCGCGACGGCGAGGAGGCGGCGGCCGAGGGCCTCGTCGTCGACGAGGCGGGCGAGCACGACGGCGCCCACCATGCGGGCGGTGACTTCGAGGGCTTCGTCCGAGGGGCGCGCGCGCTCACGGCCGGGAGCGAGCTTCTGCTGCACCAGGTCGATGAGCCCACGAGCGGCCCACGCGAAGGCGCGGCGCACGGGAGCGGACTGCCGGGGCCCCTCGGCACCGAGCGCCGCCACGACACACCCGGCCTCGGGCGCGTCGACGTGCGGCGCCGAGAGGTATGCACCCAGGGCTTCGTCGAGCGAACGGGCGCGCTCGAAGACACCGGCGCCCGTCTCGTTCGCGGCGAAGCGCACGGCCTCGGCCACCAGCTCGTCCCGGTTCTCGAAGTGGGCGTAGAAGCCGCCGTGGGTGAGCCCGGCCCGCTTCATCAACGCGGGAATGCTGACCCCGTCGATGCCGGCCTTCCGGAGCGCGCGGCTGGCCTCTTCGACGATGCGACTGCGAACGGCGTCTTTGTGTTCTTCGGGGTAGCGCATGAGATGATGGCCATCATAGCGAACGACCCGGGCTGAATGCACGTCGAACGACGAGGACCCGGCAGTTCCCCGTTTTCTGGCGTCACTTCCGCGCTGGTCCGAGGGCCGTCTGGCGCGGAGCGGGTACGGCGTCACCGGCTCGTCGTCGTTCACCGTCGAGACCTGCGGTGGCCTTCATCGGCATGTCCCAGTCACGGCTCGCGTGGAGATGGCTCATCGAACGTTTCCCCCATGGCTGGTGTGTCCACCTCAGGAGTCGCACTGCGCCGTCGCCGTGGCTCACATCGAGGGACGTCGGAAGACGTTGCAGTCCCGAGGTTGGCGTGGCCACGCCGCGGCCTCCGTGTCGGCGCCGCCTCCGAGGTTCACTTGCGAGGTCGCAGCCGACGTTCGCCCGCAGAGCGGCATTCCGCTCAAGGCCGGCGTGCAGGACCACATCGGCGCGCAGTGGCGTGACGTGAAGCGCTTCGCCATGACGCGCGCCTCGCCCATGGCGCACTCCGTCGACCCGGGCGCGCCGCCGCGCATCACGCCGGCCGCCACACGCTAGGCCGTCGAGATCATTCGCAAGCCCGGCGGGGTTCGACGACTGCGCGCGCGCGGCGGCCGAGCGGATGACGGTGAACACGTTCGTGGGGAGCCCCTGCTCGGACCCGTGACGACGGCGCCGAGCGTTCGCCTCGGGCCCTTCACGTTCCCGACATCGCCCCGAGGGGCGCGGGCGGCCGCAAGTGAGCGCCGGCCGGAAGAGGTCGATGGGCCCCGTTCAGCGCCTCTCGCCCAGACATCGTCAGCGCCGCTCGAGGCGACGCCATTGACCGGCGGTCTGCACCACCGTGAGCTCACGGAGCGTCTCTGGGAGCGCTCCGGCACCATGAACGAGCACCGCGTCGAGCGCCGCCGGTTCGAGCGTCGAGGCGCGAAGCCTGTCGTCGAGTGGCGTTCCTTCACGCCAACGCACCACCTGATGCGCCGCGTCCGCGAAGAAGTGCGTGCCAAGGCCGCCCCACCGGGCCGTCCACCACTGCGGCTGGTGCTCGAGCAGCCCGAGGCGGGTGAAGGGCGGAGACGCTCCAGCCAGGAGGAAGCCTCCATGCACACCGGGTGGCGGCGGCCCGGCGATGACGGCCTCGAGCCCGTCGACTTCGCGCGCGAACCAGACGTGCAGGTGGGCGAGACACGCGAGGGCGACGGCTGGGAGCACGACGAGCGCCCTCGGCACGCGCGCCCACGGCCAGGTGCAGAGGCCGGCGACGGCGACGAAGACCACCAGCCGGACGCCGACGCGCCACGAGCCGGCGAGGTCGTCGGGCATCGCGGCGAAGAGCAGCGCCTGGCTCCCAGCCAACAGCAGGGCCGGGTCGCGGCTCCGCGCGCGCCACCACCGCCAGAGCGCCGCGGCGCCGATGCACGCGATGGCCGCGGCGTTGAGCCACATCGAGATGCGCGCGCCGAGCGGGTACTGCTTCACCACGCCGAGCAGATGCGCGTCGAGGTTGTACCGGGTGGGCAGCGCTGCAGCGCCCCGCGCGGCCGTCGTCACGAGCTCGAGCACCCGCGGGACCGCCAGCAGCGCGGGCGCGGCCACGAGGGCCAGCTGACGCCACGAACGTCGGGGCGTGAGCGCGACGGCGCCCACCGCCAGCGCCGCGAAGGCGATGAAGTGACAGAGCAACACCACGAGCCCGAGCGACACCAGCAGCACGGCGCTCCGGCGCGCGGGCCGCTCGAGGTGCCCGAGCCACACGGCCCACGCCATGAGGACGAGCGGCCCCGCGAAGAACGTGGGCAGAAAGCCGTACCAGTACGACACGCTGAACCCGAGCGGCGCCGCCAGCACGCCGAGCTGCCACGGGCGCCCCAGCCGCTGCGCGAGGAAGGCCACCGCCATGGGGAACGTCGCGAGCGTCACGAAGGCGGCTGCCCTGGCGGCGACTTCGCCCGAGAATGCGAACGCCACCGGGGCGAAGAGCCAGGTCGTCAGGCCGTACCCGACCGAGAGCTGCACGTCGAACACCGCGCTCGCCGGTCCACCGCGCAGCACCTCGGCCAGGACTGCGAGCTGCGCGCCGTGCGCAGGGAGGTCGATGCACGGTGGAAACCCCGAGACGCACCAGGCGCAGAAGGCGCTCCACGGGAGCAGCAACAGCGCTGGGTGCAGAGGGCGAGGCACGTGCGGGCGGCAGAAAGCAGGGAACCGGGGTGGTGTCGATGCTGGGGTGAGGGTGTCGGGGGACCGGGTCGAGCTGTCGGTGATTCCGAGGTGAGCACGAAGCGGTGTCGGCCGAGGCGCTGGGCCGGCTCAGCGAGGTGTCGTTGGGGCGGAAGGACGAGGCGGCTGCACGGGGCGCGGGGACTCGGTGTTCGGCCCCGTCGGATCAACGGGGTGGCGCGGAAGGAGCGGCTGCCGCCAGGGAGCGTGGGCGTCGAGGTCGTGCTCCGAAGCCTCGAGACGCGAAGGTGCGGATGGAATGGGCCCCGCGCTCAGCCCGCGCGGACCGGCTGCGCGCATGAGTGGCTGTCCGCAGCGGCCGTCGGCACGGTGGATGGCCCGGGCGACGAGACGTCTGCCTTTGGGAAGCGCAGGGCATCGAGGTCGTACTCCGAAGCCTCGAGACGCGAAGGTGCGCAGGAATGGACCCGCGCGACCGGCTGCCCGCATGAGTCGCTGTTCGCAGCGGCCGTCGGCCCGATGGATGGCTCGGGCGACGAGATGTCTGCCTTTAGGAAGCGCAGGCCATCGAGGTCGTGCTCCGAAGCCTCGAGACGCGAGGTGCGCAGGAATGGACCTGCGCGACCGGCTGCCCGCAGCGGCCGTCGGCCCGGTGGATGGCTCGGGCGACGAGATGTCTGCCTTGGGGAAGCGCAGGGCATCGAGGTCGTGCTCCGAAGCCTCGAGACACGAGACACGAGGGTGCGAATGGAATGGGCCCCGCCCTCAGCCCGCGTGACTCGCTGTCCGCAGCGGCCGTCGGCCCGATGGATGGCTCGGGCGACGAGATGTCTGCCTTTGAGAAGCACACAGCATCGAGGTCGTGCTCCGAACCCTCGAGACGCGAGGTGTGCATGGAATGGGCCACGCGACCGACCATCTGCCTCGTGAATCGTCGAGGAGACGTGATTTTCGCGAACGAGAGCGCAGAGGGGCGGGCGCTCCCAGGGGCGTGTCCACCTGTTGACGGAAATCATCAACAAGTTGACGTAAACTTGTTGACCAAAAGCGTCAACCGGTGGACACGCTCCGGGAGGCGCACCCTCCGCCCGGCCCTTCGATTTCAACGCCCACCCCGCACCTCGAACTACACGACTGGGAATCGACCAGCAAAAGAGACATACAGACCAGCACAGGAGTCGAGTTCTTCTGCCATCGCGCGTTGGCCTCGAACGAGAACGAGACGACATGCAACGCATGCGCATGCACCCCGTCGTCCCCATGAAGTGGCCGCACCAACCGCTCCTGGCGCATCGCGCTCCTCGCCAAGCGCTCGCCGCTCCACGGAATTGATCAGCCATGAGGTTCTGGACGTTCCGGCGCGCGGGGCGCCCCGGGCTCGTCGGGCAGGCAGCCATCGCGGTGCAGGGCGACGAGATGGTGGCCTACGCGGTCGAGTTCCCCAGCGGCCGACGGGTGGCGCTGCACGGTGCCGGCCTCCGCCGAGATGGGCGGCCAGCGGCAGGCACACCGCTTCCACCCGACGCTGCGACACGACTTCTCGACCACGCCTGCCGCAGGGAGCGAACGCCCGCATGAGGATGAGCGACCTCGGCGCAGAGCCGAGTCCCGCAGCGTGAGGGGGCTCCGCGTCGCGACGCCCGACTGAGGATGAGCGACCTCGGCGCAGAGCGGAATCCCGCAGCGTGAGGGGGCTCCACGTCGCGACGCCCGACTGAGGATGATCGACCTCGGCGCAGAGCGGAATCCCGCAGCGTGAGCGGGCTCCGCGTCGCGACGCCCGCATGAGGATGACCGACCTCGGTACAGAAGCGGAATCCCGCAGCGTGAGTGGGCTCCGCGTCGCGACGCCCGCATGAGGATGATCGACCTCGACGCAGAAGCGGAATCCCGCGGCGTGAGGGGGCTCCGCGTCGCGACGCCCGCATGAGGATGAGCGACCTCGGCGCAGAGCGGAATCCCGCAGCGCGACGCGGCTCCACGTCGCCACGCCCGCATGAGGATGAACGACCTCGGCGCAGAGCGGAGTCCCGCAGCGTGACGCGGCTCCGCGTCGCGATGCCCGACCGCCTCGCGCCGCCCCGCGTCGAGTGCCAGCACGAAGGACCCACGGACCATCACAGGCCATGAGACCACGGCCCAACCCACAGGTGATGCGACTCGCCTCGCCAGCCCTTTCCTCGTCACCTCGCCGCTCGAGGCTTCGGAGCGCCCCCCATCACCCCCGCGCTCCCCAGAGCCCTCCCATTGCTGCACCGCACAATCCCTTGACCTCAGGGCACACCCCTGAAAAGACCCTCCCCATGTTGCGGCGCACCATGCGCCGGGACGCACTCGAGCGAGGGCACACATGGAACTCAAGGGAGCAGTGGCAGTCATCACCGGCGGCGCCAGCGGCATCGGCGAGGCGGTGGCGAAGTCGATGGCAGCGAAGGGCGTGAAGGTCGTCATCGGCGACATGGACCGCACGAACCTCGAGCGCGTCTCGGGTGAAATCCGCGCGGCCGGCGGTCAGGTCGCCTCGCTCAAGGTCAACGTCACCAACGAAGAAGACGTCGCCAACCTGATGGACCTCGCCATCTCGACCTTCGGCGCCATCAACGTCTGCGTCTCCGCCGCCGGCATCATCAAGGACGGCTTGATGATCAACCTCGACAAGGAAACCGGCAAGGTCAAGAAGGCCATGACCACCGACCAGTTCAAGGCCGTCGTCGACGTCAACCTCGTCGGCTCGTTCATCACCCTGCGCGAGGCCGCCATTCGAATGGCGAACAACGGCTGGCCCGGCCTCCTCGTGCCCATCTCGTCGGTGAACAAGGCCGGCCAGACCGGCCAGCTCAACTACGCCTCGACCAAGGCCGCCATCGCGCTGTGGCCCAAGATTCTGGTCGGCGAGTTCCAGATGAAGGGCATCCAGAACATCCGCTGCGTCGCCATCGCGCCCGGCTACGTCGGCACGCCGATGGTCAAGGGCATGAACCAGGAAGCCCTCGCCGGCATCTTGAAGGGCGTTCACATCAACCGCCTCATCGAGCCCTCCGAGATCGCCGACATCATCATGTTCGCGGCCCAGAACGAGGCCGTCGACGCCACCTGCCTCGAAATCACCGGCGGCCTCATCAGCAACGGCCTCGCGAAGTAACGACTCCTCGGACCCCAAAGGAAACCACCCATGAGCAAGGTCAGCATCATCGGCGCCGCCAACACGAAGTTCGGAGCGCTCATCGACGTGAAGGACATGGTGTCGTTCAAGAAGAAGGTCGATACCAAGTCGTTCTACGACCTCATCGTCGAGGCCGGGCGCGGCGCCATCGCCGACGCGGGCCTCTCGGCGAAAGACATCGACGCCGTGTGGGTCGGCTCGTGCTCGCCCTCGCGCTTCGTCAACCAGGAGCACGTCGCCCCGCTCGCCACCGCCATCGACCCCGCCCTGCGCTTCAAGCCCATGACGCGCACCGAGGCCGCCTGCGCCAGCTCGTCCGTCGCCATCTACGACGCGATGTACGCCGTCGAGGCCGGCCGCTACCGCAACGTGCTCGTCATCGGCGTCGAGAAGATGAACCTGCTCGACACGCCCGCGATGACGCAGACCCTCGCCATGTGCTCGTACTGGCCCGAAGAGGGCAGCCAGGGCATGACCTTCCCCGGCCTCTTCGCCGAGCTCGCCAAGGCCTACATCGCCAGGCACAAGCTGTCCGAGAACGAGTGGCGCGTGCAGGCCGCCCACATCTCGGCGCTCATGTACCGCAATGCCGCGAAGAACCCGCTCGCCCACGTGCAGAACGGCCCGCAGACCGCCGAGGCGATTCTCGGCCTGCCCGACTCGGGCAAGGGCTCGAACATGATGATCGCTCCGCCCCTGCGCCTGCACGACTGCTCGCTCGTCACCGACGGCGCCGCCGCCGTGGTGCTCACCACCACCGAGAACGCGAAGGCGACGAAGAAGAAGGTCGTCGAGATCGCCGGCATCGGCCACGCCGTCGAGCACCTGCCGCTCTCGCAGCGCGAGAACAAGTGGGAGCTCGCCGCCGGCAAGCACGCCGTCGCGAAGGCCTTCGCCGAGGCCGGCATCACCGCCAAGCACGTCGACCTCGCCGAGGTGCACGACTGCTTCACCATCAACCAGATCCTCACCACCGAGGCGCTGGGCCTGTCGGCCGAGGGCAAGGCGGGCTTCGACTACGTGGCCGGCCGCTTCGGCCCCGACGACGAGCAGGTGTGCGTCAACCTCTCCGGCGGCCTCAAGGCGAAGGGCCACCCCGTGGGCGCGACCGGCGCCTCGATGCACGCCCTCGTCTACAAGCAGCTGATGGAAGAGCCCATCGGGCTGGCCCCGACGAAGAAGACGCCCACCGTCGGTGTCACCTTCAACGTCGGCGGCTCGGGCGTCAGCAACGCGGTCACCGTGCTGCGCCGCGTGAAGTGACGGTCCGCTCCAGCTGATGGACCCGTGGACGCCTCGGAAGACACACCTCCGGGGCGTTCGTGCTTTCGAGGCCCCGGGGCGCATTCCAGAGCGAGCAGCGGCCGGCGAACGGCGCTAGGGTATCGGCCTCGATGCCGCTCGCTCCCGGATTCGTCGTCGGAGACTACGAGGTCGTTCGCCCGCTCGGCGCCGGCGCGATGGGCGAGGTCTTCGAGGGCGTGCACCCCATCATTGGCAAGCGCGTCGCGCTCAAGGTGATGAAGGCCCCGGCGGCCGAAGCGCTCGTCGAGGCCCGCCGGCTCCTCGAAGAAGCCCGCGCGGTGAACGCGATTCGGCACAGGGGCATCGTCGACATCTTCGGCGCCAACGTGCTGGCCGACGGCCGCCCCTACCTGGTGATGGAGCTGCTCGAGGGCCAGTCGCTCCACCAGTACCTGCTCTCGCGCGGGCCGCTGCCCGTGGCCGACGCCGTCGACCTGCTCGCGGGGCTGCTCGAGCCGCTGGCGGCCGCGCACCGGGCCGGCGTGATTCACCGCGACCTCAAGCCCACCAACATCTTCGTCACCACCGGAACCCCGCGGGTGAAGCTGCTCGACTTCGGCGTGTCGCGGCGGGCCGACCGCGAGCCGCTCACCCTGCCCGAGATGACGTTGGGCAGCGTCGGCTTCATGAGCCCCGAGCAGATGTCGGGCCAGCCGGCGCCGCAGAGCGACCTCTACGCCGTCGGCTGCATCGCGTGGATGCTGCTCACCGGCCGGCCCGTCTTCCCCGCGCGGGGCATCGGCGAGCTGACGAAGCACCACCTCTTCACGAAGCCTCCGTCGATTCACACCGTGCGCGCCGACGTGCCCGACGCGCTCGCCCGCTGGGTGGCGCAGCTGCTCGAGAAGCTGCCGGCCGCGCGGCCTGCGAACGCCGGCGAGGCCCTCGAGCGCCTCGAAGACGCCCGCGCCGAGATGGCGGCCGAGCCCACCGCCCTGCCCGGCCGGCTGCGGCCCCTCGAGCTGCCACCCCAGCCCCTCGTGGCCATCGAAGACGTGGCGACGCGGCAGCACCGAAGGCCCGTGGCGCCGTCCGAGGCGAAGACGATTCCCGCGCTGGTGGGCATGCACCGCCGCGAGTCGTTGCCCCACGAGACGCTGAGCGCCGACGACGACGAAGACCAGACGGTGCGCATCGAGCCCCCCGTCCGGAAGAAGTGAGCCGCACGACGTCGATGGCCGCCCTCGTCCTCGAGCACGTCACCAAGCGCTTCGGCGAGAAGGTCGCCGTCGACGACCTGTCGCTGCGCATCGAAGAAGGCGACTTCGTCGGCCTGCTGGGCCGCAACGGCGCGGGCAAGTCCACCACCATCAAGATGGCGACGGGCCTGGTGCCGGTGACGAGCGGGCGCATCGAGGTGCTGGGCCTCGACATCGCGACGAAGGGCCTCGAGGCGCGGCGGTTGATGGGCGTGATGCCCGAAGACATGGCGCTCCTCGAGCTGCTCACCGGCCCGCAGTACCTGCGCTTCGTCGGCCGCATGTACGGGCTCGACGATTCGACCATCGACGCGCGCGCGAGAGAGCTGTTCGACACGCTCGACCTCGTGCCCGGCGCGCGCACGCTGGTGGCCGACTACTCGTTCGGCATGAAGAAGAAGCTGGCCCTCTGCTCGGCGCTCATCCACGGGCCGAAGCTCGTCTTCCTCGACGAGCCCTTCGAGGGCATCGACGCGGTGACGAACCGCACCATCAAGGACATCTTGCTGTCGCTGCAGAAGAAGGGCGTCACCCTGGTGCTGACGAGCCACATCCTCGAGGTGGTCGAGCGCCTGTGCCCGCGCATCGCCATCATCGACGACGGAAGACTCAAGGCCTTCGGCACGCACGACGAGCTCGGCCGCGGAGAGCGCACGCTCGAGACGCTCTTCGTCGACCTCGTCGGCACCGAGCAGAAGGGCAACCTGTCGTGGCTGTGAGTCCCCTGCGGGCGGTGGTGGCGGCGCACCTGCAGGGCAGCGCCAACCGCCTGCGGCGGCAGCTGGGCGCGCTCGGCGTGGTGGCGACGGTGGTGGTGCTGGTGGTGGGCTTTTCGCTCTTCGTCCTGCCCTTCGTCGCGGGGTTGTCCTTCATGGGGTACCTGCTGGGCGACGCGCTCCAGGGTGACGGGCAGTTCGAGCGCAACCGCGGCGCGCTGGGCCTCTTCCTCTCGTCGCTCACCATCATCGGCGGCCTCTTCGCGGGCATCGGCGGAGCGAGCCGGCAGCTCCCGTGGGAGGCGCTGCAGGCGTACCCGGTGAGTCCGCGCGCGCTCTTCGCGGCCGAGCTGGTGGCGGGCGCGAGCGAGTTCCTCACGGTGGTGGAGCTGGTGGCGCTGGCGGGCGTGTGCGGCGGCATCACGCTGGCCTCGCCGCTGTCGGCGCCCTTCCTGGCGCTCGTCTTCGTCCTGGGCACGGTGCTGACGCTGGCGCTGCAGCTGCTGGTGGCGTCGGTGGCGCAGCGGCTGACGAAGCAGGTGCGGCTGCTGGTGGTGCTGCTGCCGGTGATGGCGGTCTTCCTCTCGCTCGGCTCGCCGTCGGTGATGAAGGTGCTGACGTCTCGCCAGACGACGTCGGTGGGGCAGGCGGCGCTCACGGCGGGCAGACTGTCTCCGATGGGCCAGCTGCTCGAAGCAGCGCAGGCGCCCTACGGTGGCGTGGCGTGGAGCGAGGTGCCGGCCCTGCTGCTGCCCGCGCTGCTGCTGACGGTGGGCGCGGTGGTGGTGGCGTACCTGCTCGTCTCACGCGAGAAGCCGCTGCCGACCGACGCCGGCTCGGGCCCCGCGAAGCGGCTGTGGAGCTTCACGCACCCCTGGGCGGGCATCGCGCGCCTGCAGTGGGAGACGCTCACCACCAGCCTCCCCGGCCGCATGATGATGGCGATGCCGCTGCTGACGGTGGTGTTGATTCGGGGGCCGCTGGCGACGCTGGCGAGCCGCGGCAGCCGGGTGGTGCCGGCGGCGTTCCTCTATGCCGGGCTCTCGAGCACCAACATGTTGTTCAACCAGTTCGGCCTCGACCGCCACGGCGTGAAGGCGTTGCTCCTCTTGCCCATCGACGAGCTGTCGGTGCTGACGGGCAAGCAGCTTGCGTTCGCCGCGTGGCAGGCGGTGCAGGCGACGTTCCTCGTGGTGCTGCTGGTGTTGTCGGGCCACCACGACGCCTGGGCGCTGCTGCTGGGCCTGTCGCTGGGGGCGTGCTCGTTCCTCATCGTGTCGATGGTGGGGCAATTCATGAGCATCTGGCAGCCGCACCCGCTGACGAAGAATGGCATGCGCGGGGCGCGGCCTCCGTTGGTGGTGGTGCTGGCGACGATGGCCACGGTGTTCGGCGGCGGCGGCGTGTTGATGCTGACGGCGTCGACGCTGTTCTCGCGCGTGCCCGAGTGGAGCGGCCTGGTGATGGGCCTGGTGGCCGCGGCGCTGGCGCTGGTGTCGCGCGCGGTGACGCGGTTCAACGCGGGGTTCCTGCAGGCGAGCCGCGAGCGGCTGGTGGAGTCTCTCGGCGCGACGGCGTGAGTGACGACGTGCGCCACGCCCGAGGCGCTCCGGGACGTCATCGTCACCTGTTCACGCCTCTCGCAGCCCTTCGCCTCCAGCCTGTTCCCGCACCGAGCCGAGGAACGTGCGCACCTCGCGCGAGAGGATGTCCGACGACTCCGACAGCGTCGCCGACGACGCGCGCACCTGCTCGGCGGCGCGTGACGTCTCTTCCGCGCCGCTGGCGATGGCCGTCATGGCGAGGCTGAGCTCGCGCGAGCCGGCGACGGCCTTCGTCAACGTCGACGCCATGGCCCGCGTGCCCTCGTGCTGCGCCGCGACGCTCTCGGTGATGCCCTTCACCGCGCCCTCGAGCGAGACCACCGACTCCATCGCTTCGGCGTGCGTGTCACGCACGGCGGTCGTGGCCGCTCCGATGGCGGCCACCTGCGCGGCGATGTCGTCGCTCGCGGCCGCGGCCTCGGTGGCGAGCTTCTTCACCTCGGTCGCCACCACCCGGAACCCCTTGCCGAACTCGCCGACGCGCGCGGCCTCGATGGTGGCGTTGACGGCCAACATTCGCGTCTGCGCCGCGACCTGCGCGATGGCCGTGACGGCCCGGCTGATGGCCTGCGTCTGGTCCGACATCGACGCGATGGCCGCCTCGGTGCGCCCCAGCGTCGAGCGCATCGTGGCCACGCCGTCGCGCGCCACGGACACCCGGCTGGTGATGGCGTCGGCCTCGACCACCAGGGCCTGCGTGCCCACGTCGACCTGCTGGAGCGTCTGCTGCACGTGCCCCACGTTGGCCGCGCTCTCGTGGGTGAGGCGTGAGCCCTCGTCGGCCGCCGAGGCGAGCTCCTTCGCGGCGCCCGACTGGGCCTGCACCGCCCGCGCGACGTCTTCGGCCACCTGCCCCACCCGCGCCTCGAGGCCATCGGCCAGCTCGAGCTGCGCGCGTCGCAGCCGCCGGAGCTCCGCGTCTTCTCGCTGCATGTGCTCGGTCGCGCGGTTGATGGCCTCGGCGGCGCGGCGAAACGTCCCCGGCATGCCACGCTCGAGCAGCCGCCGGTGGAAGCGGCCCTTCGCGACGGCCGACAGCGACCCGGTCGCCTCACGCACGAAGGCGTCGGCCACGTCGAGGAAGCCGTTCACCAGCGCGCCGAGCTCGTCGAGCGCGCTGCCGTCGTCGCGTGGTGCGACACGCGGCTCGAGGTCGCCGCGGGCCGCCGCGCGCATGACGTCCATGAGCGCCTCGAGCTGGTCGCGGTCGACGACCACCCGCTCCCGACGTGGAGCCGCCGCGGCCGTCATGAGCGCACCCAGTCGAACATGAGCTCGCTCCACGTGCGGCCAGCGCGCTCGAGCACGACGCCCAGGGCGCTGGCGCCCTCGGCCGCGGCCTGGCTCGCCGACGACGCCACCTCGGCCGCTCGAATCGAGGCGTAGAGCGCCTCGGCCCGCTCGACCCCACCGCGCGGCGCGAAGCGACGGTTCGAGTGGTACCCCACCAGGCGGCCCTGCCCGTCGTGCGACGGCGTCATGTGCGCGAAGACCCAGTAGTGGTCGCCGCTCGCGCACAGGTTCTTCACGAAGGCGAAGAACTCGTCACCGGCGGCGAGCGTCTGCCACGCCAGGCGGAACAAGCCCCGCGGCATGTCGGGGTGCCGCACGAGGCTGTGCGGGGCGCCGAGCACGACCCGCGCGGGGTAGCCCGCCATCTCGATGAAGAGCGGGTTCGCATAGGTGATGTGCCCCCGGGCGTCGGTCTTGGTGACGATGAGCCCCTCGGCGGGAAACGAGCGCTCCGCGCCCGTGGGTGTCGGTCGAATCATGCAGGGCCACCTTGCGGCGCCCATGCCAGCAGGCGTGCGTGTGCGCGCATGACAGGAGCGTGACGGCGCGTCATCGACATCACCGGCACCTGCGCGCGCCTCGGGCCGTCAGCTTCGTGACGAGGCCTCGCCCAGACGCAGACTCTGCGCGAAGCCGGAGCGGGCCAACGTGACGGCGCCGCTGATCAACGCTCCCGTGCCGTGGAGGACCGGCAGAGCTGGACGAAGGTCATCGACGCGGCACGAAGGAGCGTCCGAGCCGCTGCTCACGGCGCGTCGACGGCGATGACGTGGCGGGCTGTTCACTCGACCACGAGCCTTCGTGCGCTCCGGCGCGGGGAAGGTCAGGGCACCTCGACGACGTACCTCGCCGCAGCGACTCGCTCGAGGGCGCGAAACCACCGGGCGCGCTCCGCGGCCTCGAGCGACGGGGCGACGAACTGGCGCAGGTCGAACCACTCGACCTCGTCTTCCAGCACCTCGACGAGCGCCTCCCATGGGACGACCAGCCGCGTCGCCTCGTCGGGGCTGTGCACGAACACGACGTCGTCGCTGAACGCGCGGGCGAGCAGCGTGCGCTGGCCGAGCGGAAACAGTTCTCCGACGAACGCCCGCTCGTCGAGGGTGACGGTGAGCTTCTCGGGG